>JACQBK010000102.1 GCA_016194505.1 Ignavibacteriales bacterium
AGCCACCACCCCCGATAGCCTGCTCGCCCTTGCCCAAAGTTTGGACAGCATCTCGATTTCGTTTAGGCATCGCACGATTTCCGGCTCCATCGTCTTTATTGAAGCAAATAATGTATTCCTGAACCTCGGCAGTGAGGATGGCATTAGGGCTGGTCAGCGGGTGTTTGTGTACGCCGCGGGTTCAGAACAATCAGAACAGAAAAATAATGAAGCCGGTAAAGTGGGGGAGTTGCAAGTGGTGGAGGTGCGGGGTCCGCATCTTTCGCATACGAGGATTATTTCGGGAGAAGGAAAAATTAAAATGAAGGATAAGGTGCAAGTAACGGTCGTGAAGTAGGGTTTGCATAATCCTTCTTGCTTTTCACCCATCACTTTGCTATTTTAAGCAAACCACAGATGACCTCACCTTTACGTGCAGCCGCTTCATGGAGAAGGCAGTAAACCTCGCAGAGACGGAAAAGTTACAAACAACCTTCAGAGAATCACCAGCTTCACACATCTCGAACCAACAAGTTTCATCAACTGCTCCCGATAAGCAAACCGCCAAGCGGTATGCGCGCGTTAAGATTATCGTCAGCATTACGGGCAGTATACTGTTTTTTGCCCTGAGTGTAACACTGCTGATGACAGGGGGCACGAGTGTCATCGAGCAAAAGGTGAGGGATCTTACCGCCAATGATTATGTGGTGTTTCTCTTGTTCGCGGCTGTGCTTGGCTTGCTGGAAAGCGTCCTCACGTTTCCGCTGAAATATTATTCCGGCTACCATCTTGAGCACAAGTATAAACTTTCCAATCAGACATTGGTTGCCTGGCTGTGGGAAGGAGTGAAGGGAATGTTGGTCGGTATTCCTATCATTACGTCATTGTTATTGGCATTTTATTATTGCCTCAAAAATTTCGGAGCGATGTGGTGGCTGCCCATCGGAACAGTATTGTTTATTGTTTCCGTCGTGCTTGCGCGCCTCGCGCCCGTGTTGATTTTTCCGTTGTTCTATAAATTCAAGCCATTGGATGAAGGAGAGTTGAAAAATAAAATTCTTGCTCTCTGCAAAAAAGTCGGCATGTCGGTACAAGGGGTGTTCGTCTTTGACATGAGCAAAAACACGAAGAAAGCAAATGCCGCTTTTACGGGTGTAGGAAAATCCAAACGGATCATTTTAGGCGATACGCTCGTTGCAAATTTTACGGACGATGAGATTGAAACGATTTTCGCCCACGAATTGGGTCATTATAAATTGAAGCATATCTGGGTAATGATGATCGTGGGCACTGTGAGCAGTTTTCTGGGGTTATATCTTACGGCGGTGTTGTATCAAATGAGTCTCTCATGGTTCGGTTTTTCAAAGATCGAGCAAATAGCAGCATTGCCGTTGCTTGGATTGTGGCTTGGGCTGTACTCGTTGGTTACAAGTCCGCTATCGAATATGCTTTCCCGTGCACACGAACGTGCCGCCGATAGATTTGCGATAAAGACATCAAACAACAAGCAGGCGTTTATCAACGCATTGCGAAAGCTGGCGGTGGTGAATCTCGCGGATACAGCGCCGCATCCGTTGATTGAATTCTTGTTTCATAGTCATCCGTCAATCGAAAAAAGAATTCGTGCAATTGAGCAGCTTTGACGCGGAGCCGAGAAAATGATCGTAACGTTATTGAAGGCATTGATTATTGGGATCGTGACTGTTCCGTTATCGCTGTTGGCTGTGCTGGCGGGCCAATTGCAAAAAAGTGGAAGAATGTATCACGCCATCGCTCGCGGATGGTTAGGGTTTATATTATGGATTTACGGGATTAGGGTCACGATTCGCGGCGTTGAATTTCTTGACCCTTCGAAACAATATATTTATGTTTCCAACCACGCGAGCATGTTTGATATACCGGCGGTGATTACAGTAATCCCGGATCAGATTCGCATTGTATTCAAAAGGGAGATAACGCAGGTGCCATTTTTTGGTTGGGCAATGAAATATGGCAGTTATGTCATCATTGATCGGGCACATGCAAAGGATGCGATGAAAAGTTTGGAGAACGCGGCGGAAAAACTTAGCCAAGGCCAGTCGGTGTTGTTATTTGCAGAAGGAACACGCACGATGACCGGAAAACTCCAACCGTTTAAACGGGGGGCTTTCACGTTAGCTGTCAAGACCGGCATGCCCATTGTGCCTGTTGCAGTCAATAATACGTTTGGCATTTTGCCCAAAGGCTCAAAAAACGTTCAGCCAAGGGATATTACTGTAGTGCTTGATAAACCGATTGCTGTGCCTGAAAGCGACGGGAAAGAAGTTGAGTTACTCCTCATGAATGAAGTGCATAAAGCCATTGAGAAAAATTACATCGAACAATCATAAGATACTCTATGTCCGTTACCTTAAAAGATGTTGAGCATATGGCCAAGCTTGCGCGATTGGAGTTTTCTGAAGAAGAAAAGCAAAAATTCACCCACCAGTTGAATGACATCCTCGCGTACGTGGAGCAGTTAAATAAACTGGATACGAGTAAAGTTGAGCCGCTTTCGCATGTCATTGAGCTGAGCAACGTCTTCCGCGATGATGCGGTCAAGCCGGGACTTGCCACTGAGGAAGCATTAAAGAATGCTCCCGCGAAGTCGGATAAATTTTTCAAAGTTCCCAAAGTTATAGGTGATAAATAACCGATGGCTCAACGACCGTATGTAGTCGGAGTTATCCCAGCGCGGTATGCATCCCAGCGGCTTCCAGCGAAGCCTCTCATTGATTTATTGGGCAAAACGATGATCCAGCGTGTGTATGAACAAGCGAAACAAGCATCATTGCTTAACCAAGTTGTCGTTGCAACGGACGATAAGCGCATCGCTGACGTTGTAAAATCGTTTGGTGGAGAAGTTGTATTGACCGATCCTCAGATAAAAAGCGGCAGTGACCGCGTTGCAGCGGTTGCTAAACAAATAAAAGGTGATATGTTCGTCAACGTGCAGGGGGACGAGCCGCTCATTGCTCCCGAAATGATTGACACGGCAGTCCAAGTTGTGTTGGATGACGAAAAAGCCCTTATCGGCACGCTCGTAAAAAAAATAGAAATTGAGCAAGAGCTTATCAATCCGAGTATTGTAAAGGTCGTTGTCGGGAGCGACCAGTATGCGCTGTATTTTTCGCGCTCAGTTATCCCGTGGATACGTGATAGCACCAATCCTTTGGATTGGCTGAAACACCACACATTTTACAAACATATTGGATTATATGTGTTCCGGAAGGATTTTCTCCTCAAGTATTCTGCCATGCCTGAATCATCGCTGGAAAAGGCAGAACGGCTTGAACAGCTGAGAATATTGGAAAATGGATTTAGAATAAAAGTCGGCATAACGCAGCACGATAGCATCCCGATTGACACACAGGAAGATGTTGACCGCGTGCTTGGAATTTTAAAAAGAAAATAACGAGAAACTGACAACAGATAACGAGTTCAAACCGATGGCAAAGAATCACGTCAAATACATTTTTATAACGGGCGGTGTTGTCTCCTCGCTTGGTAAGGGGATCTCCGCCGCCTCGCTGGGGTTATTATTGAAATCACGCGGGCTTCGGGTAACCATTCTGAAATTCGATCCCTATATCAACGTTGACCCCGGAACGATGAATCCATTTCAGCATGGGGAAGTGTATGTTACCGATGACGGCGGTGAGACGGATTTGGATTTAGGCCACTACGAGCGTTTTCTCGATGTCAGCATGTCGCGGCAAAACAATGCTACGACGGGCCAAATTTATTATGAGGTCATTGCGAAGGAACGGCGCGGCGATTATCTTGGCGCTACCGTGCAGGTTATTCCTCATATCACCGATGAAATCAAACGGCGCATCGCTAACCTTGCGGGAACAGGAAAATATGACGTTGTTATCGTTGAAGTCGGCGGAACCGTCGGTGATATTGAAAGCTTGCCTTTTCTCGAAGCCATCCGCCAGTACACGCTCAATGTCGGTCACCGTAATGCGTTGAACATCCACGTAACGCTCGTTCCGTATATCCGCTCCGCCGGCGAGTTGAAGACGAAGCCCACGCAGCATAGCGTCAAAACATTGCTTGAGATTGGTCTTCAGCCCGATGTGCTCATTTGCCGTTCCGAGAAATCATTGGCAAAAGAGTTGCGGGAAAAAATCGCCCTCTTTTGTAACGTGGAGACGGATTCCGTCATCGAAGGTCGCGACGTGCAGTCTATTTATGAAGTGCCGCTCGTGTTCGAAAAAGAGCGATTGGCGGAAATTGTCATAGAGAAGCTTAATTTGAAATGTAATGCTCCCGATTTACGCCGGTGGTCTCGTTTTGTCCATCGCGTCAAGAACCCCGATGGGAGAGTAACGATTGCAATCTGTGGCAAATACACAGACCTGTTGGATGCTTACAAGAGCATCGTTGAATCGTTCATTCATGCCGGAGCAGAGAATGACGTTACGGTTGAGATACGATGGGTGAAAGCGGAAGACATTCAGCTCCATGGAGCAAAAAAATATTTATCGGATGTTGCCGGATTGTTGGTTCCGGGCGGGTTTGGCGAGCGCGGTGTCGAAGGCAAGATTGAAGCGATTCGTTACGTTCGTGAGCATAAAATCCCGTTCCTGGGGATATGCCTCGGTTTGCAATGCGCCGTTATTGAGTTTGCCCGTAACGTGTGCGGCTTGGCGGGAGCAAACAGCACAGAATTCAAGAAATCAAAAAACAATGTTATTGATTTGATGCTCGAGCAAAAGGGAGTAAAAAATATGGGGGGAACGATGCGGCTCGGTGCTTATCCGTGTGTTCTTCAAAAGGGAAGCAAAGCCTATAAAGCCTACCATAAAGAATTGATTTACGAACGTCATCGCCACCGGTATGAGGTCAATAACAAATTTCGCAAGAAACTTGTGGAAGGAGGAATGACCTTAAGCGGTCTCTCGCCAGACCACAGTCTTGTTGAGATCATCGAACTGCCCGACCATCCGTGGTTTGTTGCAGGTCAATTTCACCCCGAACTGCGGTCGCGCGCCATCTCTCCTCATCCATTGTTCAGAGATTTTGTGAAAGCGGCAAAGATATTGACAGAGAAGTCGAGAGATTAAGGTAGCTCAAAAACCGAGTTAAGTTTTAAAAACGAGTCTAGGGGTTAATCCAAATATTTCTTGTAATTTAATTTGTAGAGCGAAATGACATTTCGCTCTACAGCTAAACTATCGTGGTGGCAGCAACCCTCGCTTCTTATTTCCTTTTCTTTGATTGAGATGTTTTACGCGATGAGGGCTTAAAGGCTTTCAGTTCCACCTCTAAATTTTTTATTTGAGCTTCGAGATTTCGCCTGCTTGTAATAAGTTCTTTCAAGAGTGTATCGTACTTTTCCTGCCCCGCTCCTTCTCTTCGGCTTATTTGGCTGATAACGCCGTATATCATGAGGCATGCTACAAGCATCACTCCTAACAAAACGTAAATCCATACAACCTTAGCATTAAGCTCGCGTCGGAACAATTCCGAGTTGTAGACAATAATATTTTCGAGCTCTCCAACTTTCTTTGCCATTTCAACAGTCTCGCGTTCCTTTGCAAGCTTAGCACTATCCTGCTGCGTTGAGCTTGATTGTACCATGGAAGAGTAAGGTTTCTTCACCATTCTTTTTGGCTGTGCAAAAACGAGTGATAGCGTGTGAGTCAGCACTACGCAAAGAACGAAGTAGCCCACTTTTTTCATCGAGATTTTCATAAAACCCATCCAGTATTGATTGTAGGAAATTGGAAATGCCCGTTTTGCCGAGGGAGCATTATATTGTCCTCAAAAGTATGAAGTAGACGCTCAAAAGTCAATGCAGGATGCTGCAATGTTGAGCGTTGAATTTTACCCCCTCTTTCTCTATCTTGCGCCAGTGCTTTACAATGAATGCTCTCGTTCTTGTCCCGCCATGCCTGCGGCAGGCAGGTTGTACGGTTCCGTTCTTTGGAATCCCGCTCAATGAACGGGATCCAAAAAGCGGGAGATTCCGTAAAGCGGGACAAGCTCCTCGCAAAGACAATTATTTTCTCAGATGTCTCAAGTTGCCATAACTATCGAGAACAAAAACCCTATGCACTTATTTGAGATGATGAAGAGATTTAGGAAGGGGGTCATCATTGCCGCCTCGCTGGTAATAATCGAGAACGTTGCATGGATTCTCGAGCCGGCGCTGTTCGGCAACGTCATAGATGCTTTGATTGATAAAGCGACTGCCGCGGCGCCTCTTCAAAAGGGCGCTCACGTTCTACCGCTCCTGATATGGATTTTTGTATTTATCATCAATTCCGGAACGGGAGTTATCCGGCGTATTTGGGATCAAAAGATTTTCTTACGGATTTTCACGCAAATTGCAACTGAGATTTCTGAAACCGCTCAAAGGGAGGGCTATAGTGTTTCCAAAACGGCTGCCTTAGCTCAACTTTCGGAACAATACATTACGTTTTTTGAGTATCGGATGCCGGAAATTACCGAGCAGATTATCGCTATCGGCGGAGCGGTGATAGCCTTGGCGACGTTCGATTGGCGAATTTCCCTCACATGTTTGACGATTGTCCTGCCGCTGCTCTTGATCAATCAAGTGTATAATAAGAAAGTAAGCTCGCTCCAAAAAGACTTGCACGATATTTATGAAAGCACGTACGATGTATTTTCCAGACAGCAGTCCGAAGAAGTGCGCGCGTACTATGCTACTTCCGCTCGTTTTAAACAGAAAATTGCCAATTGGGGAGCATTGAATTTTGGCATGGTGCGTGGAGCGCTGTTGCTTATCTTCTTGGCTGTTCTCTACATTGCCATTGATCTCGATAATTTCAGCACGGGAGAAATTTACGCCATTGCATCGTATATCTGGACATTCGTAACGACATCGGAGTATATTCCGGAGCTTATGGAAAGCTATACATCGCTCAAGGATATTTCGCGGCGCATACAGGAATAAGGACGCTATTAAACTGTTCGACCCAATGATTAAAACCATTATAAAATTCGGGCTTATTACCGGCGTGGCGATTGCCGTAGTCAGAATGCTCGAATTTTCATATTTCTCTAACCAGATTTCCATCAAACTGTATATGACGGTCGTGGGAGTCGGTTTTCTCTCGCTCGGGGTCTATTTAGGCTTGAAGCACCGAAAACAAAAGGTGCTGGTTACCTACAAAGAAATTTCAGACTCGCAGGGACCTCTCCCCGCGCCCCGGGAAGATATTCTCACGGAAAGGGAACTGGAAGTTCTGCGGCATATCTCCCAGGGGCACTCCAATCAAGAAATTGCCGATCGTTTATTTGTTTCCCTCAACACGATCAAGACACACGTCAATAATATTTACAGTAAGCTCGGTGTTAAAAGAAGGACGCAAGCTCTTTCGAGAGCAAAGCAGCTCCATCTGCTTTGACCGATGTTGATTTGGTTTGCGAAATTTACCTTTCGCCTGTTCTATCGAAATGCTTCTTAAAAATCTCCAAGACCCAATATCTGTTGTTAATAGACAAACTTTATGCCGTCCCTACGGGACTCTTTAAACCTTGTATTGTTTTCTATAGACTTATCGCTCCTACGGAGCTCTACTGCTGTTAAGTCCCGGGGGGACGAAATGTTTTTAGATATTTTTTAGAAAAGCTAACGGAGCTCCGTTAGGAGCGGCATAATCTTTTCTTGGAGAAGATATATTTCCTTCGACCTAACTCTTTCAGGTGAAAAAGACTCAAAAATTCAAAAATCATACTTTCGGGTGATGCGAAAACGCATTTCTGATCGTATTTTTGCATTGTTCATTGTGCTGTCATTCCGGTCCCGCTTTGCGGGATAAACTTCAACCGGAATCCAGGAATTTAAAAGGAACTGGACTCCCGCTTTCGCGGGATTGACACAAAATAGTTTTTTTTGTATCATCTTTTATAAGGAGGCATCATGAGTCCTACCGTTCGGATGGGAATAATATATGGCATTCTCACAGCCATCGGCATAGAGATTTATTCCATGCTTGAGTTCGCCGTTGGGCTCCACGGCAAGTATCTTTCCATTGGCCAGTATGTCGGCTATCTGCGCTACGTTGTTTTGTTTATCGGTTTATTTCTCGGGATCCAAAAAGTGCGGGATGCTGTGCCCGGCGGTGAAATCACATTCTTGCAAGGATTATGGGCAGGGATTATTATTTCCGTCGTAGCAGGGCTAATAGTAACGTGCTATGAAAGGTTCTATTTAGCATTCATCAATCCAGAATTTTTCGATACCTGGATCCAATTTACGATAGATGAAATGAAGAAAAAGGGCGCATCGGCAGCAGCCATGAATGAAGCAGTCCAACAAGCGCAGATGTGGAAAAGCCCTTGGCTGCAATGGTCAATTTATATTATCGAAACATCGGTTATTGGATTTATTTTTTCACTGATACTTGTTCCCTTGCTCCGCAAAAAGAAAACAAAACAATAAATAATAGCTAGAGGTCATCTCAAAAAATATGGTCAGGGCTTGCGCCAGAGGCGCACGCGTGCGCCATCTGTTTGGCGTATCCCTGCCTGCGGCAGGCAGGCGCCTTTGGCGGAGAAGCCCATGATTATTTTTCATTTTTTCCCCGACCTGAAGGTCGGGGTTATTAAATAATTCTCAGTTCAGAATTATAACCACGTCCTTTAGGACGTGGACACAATCTGCCTCCATGTGAGGATTTCAACCCTGAAAAAATCGATCCTAAATCATCATTATACACATTCATCATAGGAGTTAAAACCATGCCTCTCGGAGATGCTTGGCAAGTCACTCGTAGTGTAAAAAATTTAAAAGAAACCCTGCCGTTTTATTTAACACTTGGCTTACAAATTGTCGGCCAGGATGTCATTCCGTATCCCTGGGCACAGCTTACGGACGGATTCATCCTCATCACGCTCGGGCAGGATACGGGCGAAGCCTCGGGTCTCGCATTTTTTGCATCCGATATGGAACAGCGAGCAGAGCGTTTAAAGAAGGATGGCATCAAAGTCGAGAAAACGAAAATGAAAATCGGCGATTGGTATCAGACAGTCGTTTATGATCCGGACAATTTCCCCATTCACCTTATAGGATATGATGCAGCGAAGCTTCCCAAACTGCCGGGCAAGCCTATCTCAAAATGCGGGCAGTTTGCAGAAATAAGCATCGAAGTTACTGATCTTCAAAAATCTCTCGCTTTCTGGAACCAATTAGGATTTTCCCCCGAGGCAGGCGGCACCTCTAAATGGTGCTCGACCAACAACGGAGTATTTCAGCTTGGGCTATATGAAAAAGGTGCTGCCCCGCATGGTTTTCATAATCCGTGCATCACCTATTTTGAGCCTGACATGGCGCAACGGCTTGCGGGATTGAGCAAAGAAGGAATAAAGTATGTTTTTGAGTTTCCTCCCAATAAAGAAGGCTTACTCGAAAGCGCCATTGCGGAAGCACCCGACGGACAGTATTTCTTTTTATACAAATTTTAAATCGTCTCACTTGAAGTCGCGGGAATTTTATTCCGTTGTTTTTGGTTGAAGTATGCACACACAAAAAGAAGAATCATACGTCGGTTTTAAAATCATATATGGTTGGAATAACGGTGTTCCTTTTGCTTGGCGTAACGATAGGAGGCTATCCTCTCCAGCAGAAAGCGAATGCCACAAAAGCGTACTCAGTACAAGATACAACGATTACTTTTCGACGCAATGTTCTCCCCATTCTCAAGAATAATTGCATGCCGTGCCATTTTCCCGGCGGCACTGTATATGCACGCTATCCGTTCGAGGAGTACAAAACCGTATTCGCTCTCCGCAAACGATTGCACACCCGTTTAAAATCGGGAGTGCTGGACATAGTAAACACATGGATTGCATCAGGGGCAATGGAGAAATAGATTAGAAAAATACGGCAAGGATACTATGACCAATAAAACCGTGAGTAAAGTTTTTCAGAAACTCTCTACACCGCTTGTTGCCGACGCTTGTTTGCGCCTAAAAGTACCGTACCGCGTTGCCCTGTCGGGCATTATGCCGGTGGTTCCAAAACAGAAGGTTGCGGGACAAGCCCTTCCTGCAAAGCATTACGGCAGTGTGGATATTTTTCTCGAAGCGATGACTACTGCTCATGCCGGTGATATTTTGGTTATAGATAACGGTTGCAGAAAAGACGAAGCGTGCATTGGCGATCTCACCGCGCTTGAGGCTCGCGCTTCGGGGTTAGCCGCTCTTGTTGTTTGGGGTTGCCATCGCGATACAGCCGACCTTTTGAAAATCGGCTTCCCTGTCTTTAGTTACGGGACATGCCCTTCGGGTCCGCAAAGACTTGACTCGCGGGAAGACAATGCTTTGTCAAAAATCCAGTTCGGATCATTCGAGGTGACAAAAGAAGATTTCGTTTTTGCCGATGACGACGGCGTTGTATTTGTGCCGAGCCGGCATTTGGAAGACGTGTTGCCCGCGGCAGAGGCGATATGGAAAACCGAACGGCGCCAGGCGCAAGCAATTAAGAAAGGTAAAACGCTTCGCCAACAGCTTCGATTTGATGAGTACCTTGCCAAACGTTCGATAGACCCCTCGTATTCGTTTCGAAGACACCTGCGCGAGCGAGGAGGCGCTATAGAAGAGTGAGCTAAATTGAGATCCAAGCATTTGAAACAGTGTTTAAATAACAAATGAAGTTAAAAGAATACAGTTTATCATCTGGAACGTTCGCACCGTTCGAGAAAAAATGTTATATTCTCGTTCGTGAACCGAACATCGCCAATTAAATCCACTTCCTATCAAAAGCAATCCGACCATCCGCTTCAATATGTGAAAGGAATAGGTCCAAAGCGCTCCGCAGCCCTTCAGGAGCTTGGCATCCATTCTATCCGTGATCTGCTTTACTACTTCCCGTTCGATTATTTGGACCGCAGTAGCATCGTCGCTATCAAGGATTTGCCGAAGCATGTAGATTCGGGTAAGCCTGTGACAGTCATCGGTCAGGTTTACCGCCAGGAAGTTCGCCGCTCCCGCCGTACCAAGCGAATGATTTTCTTCCTCACCATCAAAGACCAGACAGGGTATCTATCCTGCGTTTGGTTCGAGGGCATCCAGTGGTACAAAGATGCGTTCGAAGTTGGAGAGTTGCTTGCAGTTTCCTCGTATGCGGATTTCGATAAGCTTGGCCGCGTGCAGTTTACGCATCCCGAGTTTGATCGCCTGAAGGGAGCGATGGAAGAGGATGAGCCCGATTGGGGCAAACTCTTCAACACGGGCGCGATCATTCCGAAGTATCGTTCATCTTCCGAACTCGGCAAGGTGGGATTGGATAGCCGGGGATTTCGGCGGATCATCCGTAACGCTCTCAAACATTCCGCGCGTGCGGTTGAGGAAACATTATCGGAAGATATCCGCACACGCAATAGGTTGCCGGAGCTTTCCGTTGCGCTACAGAATATTCATTTTCCGGCAGATGCTCATGCGCTTTCACTCGCGAGGCAACGATTAAAATTTGACGAGCTGTTTTTTCTACAGCTCATGCTCGCCTATCGAAAGCAAGTTGTTGACGGTGCGGTGAAAGGAATAACATACACCGTCGAAAGTAAGCTTGCCCGCCAGCTTGCGGACTCTCTGCCGTTTACGCTGACACATGCTCAACGCAAAGTTATTAACGAAATTGCGGATGACATGAAACAATCCAAGCCGATGAACAGATTATTGCAAGGCGATGTCGGCAGCGGCAAAACGATTGTCGCGCTGCTGGCGATGCTTGTTGCAGTAGAAAATGGGTATCAGGTTGCGTTCATGGCTCCAACGGAAATTCTTGCCGAACAACATTTCCGTACGCTTGCGGCGTATCTTAACAATGTACCGGTAAATGTCCGTCTCTTGGTCGGCGCTCAAAAGAAAAAATTACGCGAGGATGTATTGGAAGACATCCGCAGCGGCCGAGGCCATATTATCGTTGGCACGCATGCCGTTATTGAAGAGCAAGTAGCGTTTGCGAAATTAGGGCTCGTTGTGATTGACGAGCAGCATCGTTTCGGTGTGATGCAACGCGCGTTGCTTCGCGAAAAAGGAATGAACCCTGATGTGCTCGTCATGACGGCGACGCCGATTCCCCGCACGCTTGCGTTGACGGTCTATGGTGATTTGGATGTCTCCGTGATAGACGAAATGCCTGCCCATCGAAAGCCTATTAAAACTGCGATACGATTGGAAAATCAAAAACAAAAAGTATATGATTTTGTAAAAGAAGAAATCCGTCGCGGAAGACAAGCGTACATTGTGTTTCCCCTTATTGAAGAATCCGAGAAGGTGGATTTGAAAGCCGCAACGGTTGAGTTCGAACAATTACAGGCAGAAGTGTTCCCCGAGCTTACGCTTGGGTTACTCCATGGTCGGATGAAATCCGAACAGAAAGAAAAAATAATGCTGGATTTCAAGGCTGGGACAATTCATGTTCTCGTTGCAACGACCGTTATTGAAGTGGGCATTGACATTCCAAACGCTACGATTATGATTATTGAAAATGCGGAACGTTTTGGGCTTTCACAGCTTCACCAACTACGTGGACGGGTTGGTCGTGGCGCGGACCAATCATATTGTATCCTTACTGCAAACTATGGGTGGTTCGACAAGCATCATAAAGGCTTGGATCCCGGTGAAGTAAAGCAAGAGAAGGATGTTGCCCGAAAGCGGCTTGAAACGATGGTTGCCACGACCGATGGTTTTAAGATCGCCGAGGTGGATTTAGAGCTTCGGGGACCCGGTGAGTTCTTCGGAACCCGGCAAAGCGGCGTGCCAGCATTTAAGATTGCAAATCTCATTGAAGACTCCGCCCTCATAACGCTGTCACGGAAAGAAGCGTTCGCCTTGGTTGCCAACGACCCCCAGCTACGCGCTGCCTCGCATGCTCCCATCCGTAAGCACTTCGAAGAACAATATAAAGAGGCGTTGGAGCTAGGCAAGATTGGGTGAAAGGGGGGGCATGAGGGTAGTAAGTAACAGTATTAAGTAATAAGTAACTATCCAAAGATGAAATTTCTCTTTGAAATTCAAGTTTCAACTCTTGTATCCCCATATCGCACATCTCATATCCATTTTCCACCTCGCACGCTTCACCCCTGACCTCTTCGCAACTCACACTTTCATCTCACGTCTCACTTCTTCCGTCTCACATCCTCGTTTTGCTTCTCATGCGTCCATCAATCGAAATTTTTTTTCTGAGAGATGATTTTCATCTCATGACTCATGAAGAGCAAAAAATGTCGAAAACACTTGACAACAAGTTATAAATCATTATATTTATATCAACGTTTGTTGTTCATTGATACGTTGCTCTCTCACAATTGAAAGGTTGAACACGCTGCTTGGTAAAGCGATTGCATGTCGCGCTCGTCTATAACATGAAGAAACAGATTATGGACGAAGTTTCGGCGCAGGAAGAATACCGGGAAGAAGACGACGAAAGTGAAATAATCGTCGCATCGGAAACGAAACTTCAACAGACGAGAAACGATACATACGCAGAATGGGATACCGAAGAAACCATCCTTGCCGTTAAGGCGGCTCTGGAACAGCGACATACTATCAGCATGATCGAAGCTGATGAGCTTGCGTTCCAGAAATTTCTTGAGGTTCAGCCGGATATCGTCTTCAATATCGCCGAAGGACTCAGAGGACCATCGAGAGAAGCTCAAATTCCAGCAATGTTGGAAATGCTTGGCATCCCGTACACCGGTTCCGATCCGCTGACGCTCGGCACCTGTCTTGATAAATCCCGCGCAAAAGAAATTCTTTCCTACTACAATATCCCGACGCCACAATTTCATGTTATTTCGTCGCTTGATAAACTTGCCCGTACTCCTGTTGAGTTGCCGAGCATTGTGAAACCGCTGTATGAAGGTTCAAGCAAAGGGGTGCTCAACGCTTCGGTTGTTCGCACAAAGGGAGAGTTGAGAACTCAAGTCGAACGCGTGTTATCGGATTACGATGAACCTGCGTTGGTGGAAAAATTTCTTCCCGGTCGCGAGTTCACCGTTGCGCTCATGGGTAATAATTCTTCTCTCCGCGTTTTTCCCATTATTGAAATTTTGTTAGACAAACTTCCTCCCGGCGTAAATCCTATTTATTCGTATGAAGCGAAGTGGGTGTGGGATCAGTTGGACCATCCGATCAATATGTATGATTGTCCGGCGAAGTTAACTCAACCACTTGAGAAAAAAATCAAAGACATTTGTATAAGGGCTTTTCATGTTTTGCGTTGCAGGGATTGGTGCCGCATTGATGTCCGGCTTGATGAGCAGGGTGAACCCTCTATTATAGAGTTGAACCCCCTGCCGGGAATTTTGCCAAATCCCGATGATCACTCAGCTTTTCCAATGGCAGCGCGGGCGGCAGGAATGCCCTATAATGCAATGCTCAACAATGTCTTAGATGCGGCTATCCAGAGACTTGCGATTGTTTAATATGTTAAACTATCTTTCATATATGAAAATCAATAAAAAAGGGGCGTATGCCTAAAAAAGTCCACGTAACAGTAGTATTTAATGAGCCTACAATCGAGACCTCTTCTGGACGCAAATACATTTCTGAGACGGGACAAATTCAAGCGGCAACTTCCCATTCGGAGGTGCTCGCTGGCGTTCACGGAACGTATGTTGATCTTTCTGAAGTTGGTGTGTTGGAAGAACGCGAGCACGTGCAAAAAGCATTGCAGGGATTCGGGTACAAAACATCCCTCTTTAATATGAATGGCGACATCAAACGGTTGATTCGTTTTCTCGAAGAGAAAGAACCCGACCTTATTTTCAATTTATGCGAGTCGGTTGGCAATGAAGCTATTCATGAAATGCATGTTGCCGGCGTCTATGAGTTAATGGGGATTCCCTATTCGGGTGCATCCGCTTTCGCGCTTGGCACGTGCCAAAATAAAGTTCGCACGAAGCAAATTCTGAGTTACTACAAGATTAAAACCCCTCGTTTTGCCTTGTTTAAGAACGCAAATGAAGTGAACGGCGATGACCTTGAATTGAACTTCCCTTTGATCGTAAAACCTTCGTTCGAGGACGCAAGCGTGGGGATTGACAACGCATCCATCGTGCAGGATGTTGCCGCTCTCAAGAAACGTGTGCGGCATATTTTCCAAAACTATGACCAACCTGCGTTAGTTGAAGAGTACATCAAAGGCAGGGAGATCAACGTTGCGATTATGGGGAACAAGCGCCCGGTCGTTCTTCCGATTTCTGAAATTGATTTTTCAGGATTGCCCGCCCATTATCCAAAAATTGTTACCTACAACGCTAAATGGATAGAAGGATCGGACGAGTATAAAGGCACGACCGGACTGTGCCCTGCTGACTTACCGGCTGAGATTGAGAAACAAGCAAGGGAAATCGCTCTCAAAGCATACCGCATCATGGGATGCAGAGATTACGCACGCGTTGATATGCGTCTCGACAAAAATAATAATCTGTATGTCATCGAAGTTAATCCTAATCCAGATATTAGCGACGACGCCGGGTTCGCGCGGTCGGCACGAGCATACGGCTTATCATTTGATGAGATTATTAACAAGATTGTCGAGTACGCGCTCGAAAGGACCCCATAGCTCATATCATGGTTATTCGTCCGTTTCACAAAGAGGACATTCGGCCATTACAAGACATTATACGAGCAACAGGCGTTTTCAAAGAGGAAGAAGTTGAGGTTGCAGTTGAGTTGATGGAAATTGTTCCTGAAGAAAAAGATCTGACCGATTATGTGTTGTTTACGGCGGTTGATGACTCCAACATCGTGAGAGGATATTACTGTGTTGGACCAACGGCGATGACCGAGGGGACGTTCGATTTATATTGGATCGCGGTTGATCCAACATATCATAGCAAGGGAATTGGAAAACAGCTTCTTCGGCATTGCGAGGAATATGTGAAAGCACACAACGGGCGGCTCATCGTTGCCGAAACATCTTCGCAAGCGAAATACGACAACACGAGAAAGTTTTATCAGCGTTGTAACTACATCGAGGCATCTCGCATTAAGGATTATTACTCCGTAGGCGATGACCTCGTTGTCTATACCAAACACTTATAAGGAGGTCAGGCGACCACCATGGAACTGTGGCAAGAAATGTTGCGCCAAAGCGTGGATAGCGGCAAAGATTTAGTGGAGAGGTTCGGGTTCGACAAAGAATTAGCGGATAAGCTTAACAAGCTTTTCCATATCCGCGTCAACCCTTATTACTTGAGCTTGATTCGTTATCCCGGCGACCCGATTTGGCTTCAATGTATTCCCGATGCAGTGGAGTTGGAGGATAAGAATGCGCCGGAAGATCCACTGAACGAAGAAGCCCATAGTCCGGTTCCCAGCATCACGCACCGTTACCCTGACCGCGTCTTGTTTCTTGTCACGAGCCAATGTTCTATGTATTGCCGCTTCTGTACAAGGAAAAGGAAAGTAAGCGACTCCACAAAAATAAATTCAAAGTGGATACAAGACGGGATTGACTACATCGCTGCGCATCCTGAAGTGCGAGACGTTGTGCTTTCCGGCGGCGACCCCCTGATGGTTACCGATTATGTATTGGAAAGAATCCTTGCAAGTTTGCGGGCGATCCCTCACGTCGAAATTATTCGTCTCGGCACGAAAATGCCCTGCGTTCTTCCGCAACGCATTACGCCAAAACTCTGCAAGATGATTAAGAAGTATCACCCCATTTATGTCAACACGCATTTTAATCATCCCTGGGAATGCACCCCTGAGGCGGAAAAAGCGTGCGCAATGCTTGCCGATGCCGGTTGCCCTGTCGGTAACCAAGCCGTGTTGATGAAAGGCGTGAATGATGACGCTGATGTGATGCTTGAATTGCATCGGAAATTGTTGAAAATGCGGGTTCGTCCGTATTATATTTACCAAGCCGACCTTACAAAAGGAACAAATCATTTCCGCACCCCTGTTAGTAAGGGATTGGAGATTATGGACAAGCTCCGGGGCCATACCTCGGGATTGGCAGTGCCGTATTATGTTATTGATGCGCCGGGCGGCGGCGGAAAAATTCCTATTCTTCCTCAATATGTCCTTGGAAGAAACGGAAATGATATTATTCTCAGAAATTTCAAGTACGAAGTCTTTACGTATCCCGATGTAGCAGAAGAACAACCTGCACCGCAACAAATTGTAGAAGCAAAATACCGACGTCGTCGGCAAGTGACGCCAAAGAAAGTCTACGCGTCGGGGACTGAATCTGAGAAAAAGCCGCAAGAGCTGGTTTCAATCGAAAAGTAAGAAGGAGAAAGCTCACGTTGATCCTAAGCCTGCTGTGTTTCACCGGCAGGCTTTTTTATCGTAGACTGATATGAAAGGAGTTTCAATTTATGAGTGACATCAATAAAAAAATTGAATCCATCCAGCAAGTGCTGAAGGAAGAAAAAATCCTCGGTTGGTTGTTGTATAACTTCCGTGGCTCTAATGTGTTTGCAACGAACGTGCTTGAGCTTCCCCCCCACATTATGCAAACGCGCAGGTATTTTTATTGGATTCCCGCCGAAGGCTCTCCCCAAAAGCTTGTTCACGTTATTGAACAGTTTAATTTGGACAGCCTCCCGGGCGACAAGACGATATACCTCAGTTGGCAGTCGCTTGAGGAAGGTTTAAAAAAAATCTTGGGCGGGATGAAACAAGTTGCGATGGAATATTCTCCGCGCAACGCGATTCCCTATGTATCGAAAGTTGATGGAGGCACATTAGAGCTTGTACGAAGCCTTGGCGTTGATGTTATCTCTTCAGCTAACCTTGTCCAGCGGTTCGAAGCCTGCTGGAACGAAGAGCAAGCGAAGGATAATTTCGAGGCGGCAAAGCATCTGCGCGAGATTGTGGATGTAACGTTTGGATTTATTAAAAGCCGTATTATTTCGAACACGCCCGTCAATGAGTATGAGGTGCAGCAATTCATGAAATCCGAGTTTGCGCAACGCGGATTGATGTCCGAAGACGACCCTAACTGCTCCGTCAATGCCAACAGTGCGAACTCCCACTACGAGCCGACGAAAGACGTACACAGTCCCTTAAAAAAGGGAGATTTCGTTCTCATTGATCTCTGGGCGAAAAAAAATAAGCCGCACTCAGTCTATGCCGATATTACGTGGACAGGCTTTATCGGTGATACTGTTCCAAGCGAGTATCAAAAAATATTTGACGTGGTAAAAGGGGGGAGAGACGCTGCGTTGAATTTTGTGCGGAACACATTCAAACAAGGTAAAGAAATTTATGGCTATCAGGTGGATGACGCCGCCCGCAATTACATTAAGGAAAAGGGATACGGCGAGTATTTCGTCCACCGCACGGGACATTCTATCGGTGAGATTATTCATGGCAACGGCGCAAACATGGATAATATCGAAACGCGGGATGAGCGAAAAATTATTCCTCAGACTTCATTCTCGATAGAGCCGGGCATTTACTTCCCGGGGAAATGGGGAATCCGCAGTGAGATAGACGTGTACATCTCAAAAGACAAAGAAGTGATCGCTACCGGCTTGCCGATGCAGGAGGAAGTAGTTCCAATACTTCGGTAAAGTGTCACTCCCGTCCCGACAAATCGGGAGGAGGGCAGTTCTATTAAAATTTCTGGATTCCGGCTAAAGTTTATCCCGCAAAGCCTGCCGGCCGCAGGCATGGCGAGACCGGAATGACAGACAAAACATTTTATCCAGTTGTCCGAGAGTTGAACTCTCGGACAGAAATTTCTTCGACAGTTTAACTGTCGAAGAACAATCTTTTTCCCCACTTTGTAACTATTATAAGAATTTTTACACAGTCTCCATCTCTTCGGGACTTTTGCTGGAATGACAAACAAAACCTTTTATGTGCGTCGCTCATTCATGTCCCAACCTTTTTATTTTGGCACCCGTATCAAGTTCACGATTCCCAACACAAGAAAAATAAGATTGGCAAGCCATGCCGTGAACAGCGGGTTCAAGTCGCCGTTGTAGCCGAACACCTGACTCATTTTCATAAACGCCATGTAGATGAACGTAACCGCGACGCAAATTCCGAACTCGATTGCAACGCCGCTTCGCCGCTTAATGGAGCCGAACGGAACACCAAAGAGCACTACAATAACGCTTGCAAACGGAAACGCGATTTTGCTATGGAAATCTACCATCCACCGCGAAACATCTTGTCCCGCTGATTTTTGGTTTTCGATGAACTCTTTCAGCTCATCATAATCCATTTCATCCGGCTTGCGCTGTTTTTTTTCGATCTCTACGGGTGTAACATTCAATTTGCCGATGAGGAATTGATCAAAATACGTGAGCCATTGTTGTTGTCCAATAAATTCTCTCCTCGTTCCGGCGCGTAAGACCCATCCTTCTTTAGTCGAATCCTGTCCCAAGAGAGGCTTTGTGACCCAATCCATTTGGGGCGCGTCATATCTGCGGACGAGAATGGTGAGATTCGTATCGGCAAAATCTTCGATGCTGACGTGAGCGGCGATTTTCGACTGCCTGTCGTAGTGGCCCATCGAAATCAATCGCGTGCGTCCATCCTGAAAAAAGATATTAAATCTATTATAGCTATCCCCAGCGCGGTGCAGATGTACCCGCTCAATGGAAAATTTCTTTTGATTTGCGTATGGAACGATCCATCCGTTAAAGTAGATTGAGATCCCGCTTATGAGAAATGCGATCACTAAAAAGGGAAGGAGGATGCGATACAGGCTTATGCCGCTGGATTTCATCGCGGCAAGCTCATTTTGATTGGATAATCTTCCCACGACAAACAGCGATGCGAGAAGCAATGCGACCGGCGTCATCAGTTTTATGATTTCCGGCGTGAAGACGACATAGTAATGGATGATAGTCCCAATTGGCACGTTGGCATCAATGAAATCATCAAGCTTTTCCATCATGTCAATGACAAGGAAGATCAAGATGAAGGCGATCAATCCGAAGAGGAACGTCAGGAGGAACTGGCGAGTAATGTAGCGATCGAGAATTGTCATACTGTTTCCCCGAAGGAGTCCGTTGGACTTGCTTCCGTGCGCCAGGATTTTGGAACGAATTTTGAAAACCACGACCAATCAATGCTTAAATTTTCTCGCGCGGTTTTGAATGTAAGGTAGCCTCCGATAATGCCTATAATAATATTGGCTGCCCACATGCCGACCCACGGCTGAATAAATCCGCGGTCCGCCAATTTTTCTCCGCCGATTAAGCAAGCCCAGTACAACAAGAAAAACCCTAAGCTTAAGCTCGCCGCTACACCAAACGTGCCACGCCGTGCCATGATACCGAGCGGCGCTCCCACTAGGACGAAAACAATGCACGCAACGGGGATTGCAAATTTCTTTTGTATCTCAACGGAATATTCATGAATCTGTCGGCTCAGATAATCAATACGCCCGTACTCGCTCTCGATAGTGTTCTTGATAACGATTGCCCTGTTCGATGCCGAAAAGATCGGATCGTTGTTGATTGGATTCGGCGGTTTCACCGACGAAAATAAATCATCAAGATCGCGCTTGAGAATGGAAGCAATTTGCGTGTTTGACTGGTCTACAAGTTTTTTCAGGCTATCAACAATCGCCATCATCGTGTACGCGCTGAGCTCTCGATCCCCGCGGGAGAATGCGCTTTCTTGCGAGCGTTGGAATGTGTAGCCCTCCGCGTTCATTGCAATCCGATGCTTTTGAAAACGTATCTTCCGATACTGCTTGAAATCGCCATGGTTAAGCTCGTGTATTTCACCGTCGTATAAATCCATGATCAATTTACGATAATCCGGCGAAAACGAGATCGTTCCCCGGTTCGCCGTAACCGTTGTTGTAACATTGCTGTTTGTGTAATCGAAGATGGTAACACCTTCAAGATCGTTGGAGTGTTCAAACGTTTTCCTGACAAGGATGCTGTAGCCTTGAATATCCTGTGCGAATAATCCGGGTGTGAGAGAAAGCGTCGGTTTTTTTCTATAAATATCCGTTTGCAATACTTTTGCGCGATGGTTCGCGTCGGGCAACACGTCATTATTAAATCGAAGGAGAAAATAGCAAACGACAACGGAAGCAATAAACACCGGTGCCATCATCCGGTACAAACTTACTCCACTGGATCGCATAGCCGTTACTTCATTGGTGGATGAAAGCGCCCCGAACGCCATCAGCGTAGCAACAAGCACAGCCATGGGGACTGCCAGAACGACCATCCATGCAAGCTGTGTTACAATCAACTCGCCGATCACAAGCGCGCTTAATCCCTTGCCGACAAACTGGTCGAGCGATTTCATCAGGAATTGCAACAAGAAGATAAACATCAGAATGAGAAAGGCTGAAATAAACGGTGTTATATGCCTTTGTAGAATATGTCGCCAAAGAATATACATTGCTGAAAATATACTGAGAATGTCCCCTTCTTACAAGCATGAATGAAGTTGCATTGAGAAAAGGCATTATGTATCTTGTCTCACTTGGAAGGCTAAACAAGGCACTTTTTCATAGGGTTCGTACGCATGGCTTCTGCTATTGCTGATTTAAGAAAAAAATATTCATCCCGCAGCCTCAGCGAAGATGGAGTTGAACGTAGCCCATTCGATCAATTTAAGTATTGGATGCAGGAAGCGATTGATGCTGAATTGCTGGAACCTACCGCCATGGTTCTTGCAACTTCTACTCGGAGCGGCAAGCCCTCTGCCCGTGTTGTATTGTTGAAAGGGATCGATGAGCGGGGCTTCGTTTTTTACACGAATTACGAAAGCCGTAAAGCGGAAGAACTGAAAGAAAACCCTCATGCCGCCCTTTTGTTTTATTGGGGCGCGTTGGAACGACAGGTACGCATTGAAGGCGTTATCGAAAAAACCACGCACACCGAATCAGAAGAATATTTTACCACACGGCCGTTGGAAAGCCGCATAGGGGCTTGGGCATCCAAGCAAAGCTCGGTGATTGAAAGTCGCTCAGCGCTGCAAGAAAAGTTCGATGAATTGCATGCTCAATTCGCGAACCAAGCAATACCGCTTCCGCCCTTTTGGGGCGGATTTCGCCTTACACCGGTGACGTTTGAATTTTGGCAAGGTCGTGAAAACCGATTGCATGATCGCATCCGGTACAGAAAACAAGACGGCAGTTGGGTTATTGAACGATTGTCTCCATAACACAACTCTTTAGGAAATCGTCTTGCCCTCAAATTCTTTACCCTCTTCATTGTAACGAGAACCGAACCACCAATATCATATTGAAAACATGATGACTATTGAATACATAGGACTTGTTCGCATACTGTTGCTAGTTGTTGCGGCGGGGGTATTCTTTTTTCTCATTCGGCGTCTGACGAAGACTTCTCTTTCCGGCTTGGGGCTTATAGGAATAGGCATCAGCCTTGTTTTGTTGAATATGATCGTCGGTGCGGTATTCCATAGTTTATTGCTTTCGTCTTATTTCGATAGAAATTTTTTTGATGCAGTTGGTATTATAACAGGGTACATCGGGCAAACGCTGGGGTTGATTCTTCTTTTAGTCGGCATGTATCGTTTGACAAAAGCATTAGTCGCTGTAAAAGAACGGGAACGCGCTGAAGAAAATAAAAAGATTATTGCAGAAGCAATACGCGAAAATGAAGAACGGTACCATCGGTTTTTTGAAGAAGATTTCTCCGGAAATTTTATTTCCACGCCGGGAGGCAAGATAATGACCTGTAACTCTGTGTTTGCAAAAATTTTTGGGTATGATTCTGTCGAGGAAGCTTTGGCAACGAATGCATACGCATACTATCTAACGAAAGAAGATCGCGAAAAATATCTTCATCTCATCCGAAAGCATAGGAGGTTAAAAAATTACCGTCAGCTAATGCAGAGAAAGAACGGCTCGTTGGTCTATGTCGTCGCAAATCTTATTGGAGAATTTGACGATCGAGACGAGTTAGTGCAAATAAAAGGTTATGTTGTTGACGATACGGAACAGAGGGAAAGCGAGGACAAACTTGAGAAGTCGCTTTCCCTCTTGCGCGCGACGCTCGAATCTACAGCAGATGGCATTCTTGTCGTTGATAAGGTCGGTGCCATTGTGAGTTTTAACCAAAAATTTGTTGATATGTGGCGCATTCCTCCGTCCGTCGTTGAAAAGCATAATGACAAAGAAGCGATTGCGTTTGTTCTCGATCAATTGAAAGAGCCTGAAACGTTTCAAAGGAAGATCGAAGAGTTATACAATCAACCGGATTCAGAAAGCTTGGATGTTTTAGAGTTTAAAGATGGAAGAGTCTTTGAGCGATACTCAAAGCCTCAGCGCATCGGAGGAACAATCGCAGGAAGAGTGTGGAGTTTTCGCGATGTAACGGAAAGAAAACGGGCTGAGCAAGCGGTTCAGGAGAGCGAAGAGCGATATCGCGCATTTATTATTAACAGCACTGAAGGCATCTGGCGTATTGAGCTTGACCAACCGCTTCCTCTTTCCTTGCCGGAAGATGAGCAAGTAAAACATATTTACGCATACAGTTACATTGCTGAAAGTAACGATGCAATGGCGCGCATGTATGGGTATTCGAGGGCTGAGGAATTTGTCGGAATAAGACTCACAGATTTGCATGATGTATCCGATCCTAATAATTATGAACATCTGCGTAGTGTCATTTGCGCCGGGTATAGATTAAGTGATACATTGACCCACGAAATTGATAAGAATGGGCAAACCCGTTACTTTCTGAACAATGTCGTTGGGATTGTCAAAGATGGATTCGTTGTAAGATTTTGGGGGAGCCAACGTGATGTTACGGAGCAACGCCGGAAGGATGCTCTTCTAAAAGAATCTGAGGAAAAATACCGTCAGTTGTTTGAGGATTCTAAGGATGTTGCCTTTATCAGCACCCCTGAAGGTAATTTTTTAGAGATTAATCAAGCGGGGATTGAGTTATTCGGCTATGCAAGTAAAGAAGAGCTGATGAACGTGAACATCGGAAGGGATCTCTACGTTGATCCTGTTGACAGGGAAAAAGCCGGCCAGTTCTTAGTTCAACAAGGATATTTAAAAGATTATGAAATACTTGTTAAAAGCAAGAACGGTAAACGGTTGATTATAAAGGAAACGTCAACCCCCGTTCGCAATCAACGAGGAGAGATTATCGCATACAGGGGTATTATCCGCGATGTGACCGAACAGAAACTGCTCGAGGAACAGCTTCGACGCGCTCAAAAAATGGAGAGCATAGGAACCCTGGCAGGCGGCATAGCACATGACTTTAATAATATTCTTACAATCATCTTGGCGTATGCTTCCAACCTTGCTGACCAGACCATCAACAGCGAAAAATATACCCATAATCTTTCGGCTATTCAGAAAGCGGTCGAGCGTGGCGCCGGGATGGTTCGCCAATTATTAACCTTTGCCCGAAAAGCAAGCGGCGTCTTCAAGCCTGTCAATGTCAATGAAACGGTTTCCGAGCTTTCCAAATTGCTTGCAGAAACGTTCTCGCCTAACATTGAATTCAAGCTTCAGCTTGCAGAACATCTCCCCATCATTAGCGCGGATGTCAGTCAATTGCAGCAAGCTATCATGAATCTCTGTGTCAATGCCCGCGACGCTATCGAATCTTCCGCACAACCGTTGCAGGGAGGCACGTTGACAATGACAACAAACATCGTATCTGGCGAGGCCCTGCGAGGGCGCTTTCATCAAGCAAGGAAATCCGAGTACGTTCTCATTAGTGTTGCAGATACGGGAACCGGCATGGACGAGGATACACGTACGCGCATCTTTGAACCATTTTTTACGACGAAGGAATTGGGCAAAGGGACAGGGCTCGGTTTGGCTGTCGTGTACGGGGTTGTCAACAGCCACCATGGTTTTATTGATGTAGAGACAAAGCAGGACGGTGGAACGACAATGCACTTATATTTTCCCGTGCATCAAACTGGATTTGTAACGTACGAATCTTCTCAAAAACAAGATAGTAATAAGAAGCCGGATAAGGGCTTAATGGTTCTGTTGGTTGAAGACGAAGAGATGCTCTTGGAGTTGTTGCAAACGCTCTTGGAGGAAAATGGGTATGAAGTGCTTGTGGCAAGAGATGGGCAGGAAGCGGTGGATATATATACTCGTTATAAGGATAAGATTAGTGTAGTGCTTTCTGATATGGGCTTGCCGAAGTTGGGTGGCTGGGAAGCATTTCAAAAAATGAAGGAGATCAATCCAAAGGTGAAGTCAATCTTAGCAAGCGGCTATCTTGACCCAAATTTGCGGGCAGATATGATTAAAGCAGGCGCAAAAGATTTCGTGCAAAAACCGTATATTCCTGAAATCATACTTGCTCGTATCCGTGAGGTCATTAACGGTGCCTAATATGCAACATTAGTAAGAATTATTCTCGCTTGGAAGGCAACATGATTTTTCTTCAGGGACTTGATATTTGTTCTCCTTTTCCTTATGTTTTTTCTGTCATTCGTTGAATGTACGTTCAATCCTTTCTATCCACGCGAGGATGAGGGTGCCCGTTGCGTGGGGGCAATCAATATAGCAACCATCGGAGAAGTATCGAACGATTCGTTACCATAATAGTAGTGAGTTGGTTTCCTGAGAGCAGTGCTTTCTCGGTTTTTTTTATAGGAATATTTCAAAGAGCGGCGTGAGACACGGTAACGAGTTACAAAGTTTGAAATCTTCGGGATTGTTGGTACTGTTGGTTGCAGTATCCATCTTCACCTTCTTCGGTGCCACTGTTTCCCTAAGCAAACATTCCTCCAGCGGCATTGCCATTGCTGCAGACCTATTATCACGTCCAAACGCCGATACCGAAGTTATTGCACCGGGTGATGGTCAGGATACGACAAAGACTAAAATTACGGGCGGAGAATCCCGCCGCGCGCGCGCCCTTTTGCGAAGACGCTCTTCAATAGATACCACGTCCATCAGCCTTACATCCAAAAAAATTCTTGATTCGTTGCGCGCCCTTCCGCGAGACTCATCTGCCCGATTGGCACAGTTCAAACATGTGCGGCGCGATTTCCCGATGGTTATCCCGCTTCAGCTGAAAACTCACTCCCTCTATCTTCCTGAGCCGACGTTAATTCATTCCGTCGAGACGTTAGATTCGACGCGTTATGTGTACAGGCTCCGCCGCATTGTCGGTAGCGTTGATACAAAGATTCCCTTGGAAATGAATCTTGAGGAATATTCAACACTGCGGCTGAAAAAGGCTATTCGAAGTAATTGGGAAAAACTCGCACAAGCGTATGAGCTTGCCGCCGATAAGAAGAAGGGGCTCGGTGAGTTGTTTGGGTCTGTGACGAATATTGAAATTCCCATCCCTAAAAATCCGCTGTTTAGCATCTTTGGTCCGAATATCATTCGTCTGCAAATCAATGGTGCGGTGGATATCCATGCGGGTTTCAGCAATACCCAATCGGACTTGTTTATAAATAATCCGCTTGCCCAAAGTCGCAACGAGCCTAATTTCAATCAAGAAGTGCAAGTGAACGTGAAAGGCGAAATCGGTGATAAGCTGAAAATTGACGCGGACTGGAATACCCATCGCCAATTTGAATACGAGAACCAGTTGAAAGTCCGCTATACCGGCTATGAGGACGAAATCGTTCAAAGCGTGGAAGCGGGCAACGTTTCTCTCAATACCACCTCGTCTTTTATTGGCAGCAGCGCGGCGTTATTTGGCATCAAAACCGCATTTCAATTTGGTCCGCTCAAGCTCACGACCGTTGCTTCCCAGAAAAAAGGACAAATTCGGGAGCTGTCGGTATCCGGCGGTGGAAGACCTACCGAGTTCGTGAGACGCGCTACGGATTATTCCCAAGATCATTATTTCATAGATACATCGTATGTCGCTTGGTTTGATTCAGTGTTTTTGTACCAGCCTTCTCGTGTTAATCCGGAAAAAGAAGTGAGAGATATAGAGGTTTGGGTGACGCGTATTGGGAATAATGATCCGAATGAGCGCGACGTAGTCGCGTTTCTTGATGAACAGAAAGTATTGGTGACCCAAGGCAATTTTCAAGAACGCGCTTCTGAATTTACCGCAATTCCGGGTGAGGTTGAAGTTGGGCGTTTTGTCAAGCTTGACCCTAATGACTATACCTTCAATAAATATGCGGGTTACATTACGCTTAATCGCTCCCTGCAACCGGAGCAAGCCCTGGCGGTCACATACACCGTTCCCGTTAAGGGGGATATCACCAGAAACATGGATGTAGGTAACTTCGGTTCGCGAGATACTTCAAAGTCAATAAAATTGATTATGAAACTGGTGCGGCCTAAGTTTTTAGGTCCCCAGTTTAAAGCCGCATGGCGCATGATGCTCAAAAATATATATCCTTTGGGCGGGCGCGGCATTAAGAAAGAAGGCTTTGAGCTTCATATTAAATACGAGGTCTCCGGTAGGGATCCACTCGATAATCTTGATAATTTAAATCTGATTGAAATGTTCGGACTTGACCGGTATGGCGAAAACCCGGGTTCTCCCCCGGACGGTAAGTTCGATTATACTCCGGGACTTACTATCAATGAAGCGCGGGGTGAGCTGATTTTTCCCAGAACGGAGCCGTTCCGCGAAGGCATCAGGCAGTTTTTTTTATCAAAAGGGAGAACAATCGCTGAAGCAGATTCATTTATTTTTCGTGAAGTGTATGATACTACATTCAATGGTGCAACCAACAGCCAGCGCAATAAATTCTTAATCAAAGGGACGATCACCTCTTCTATTGCTTCCACGTATCAAATCGGATTTAACGTTGTGGAAGGAAGCGTTGATGTCCTTGTGAACGGCGCGAAAACGAAACTCGGCGAGGATTTCACGGTTGACTACATTTCGGGAACGGTTACTATTAAAAACCAAGCGTATCTTGAGCCGGGGACCAATTTGCAAATTCGCTACGAGGCGAACGATCTCTTTCAACTTGCATCAAAATCTCTGCTTGGCGCTCGAGGCGAGGTTGCCTTGGGCAAAAACTCCATCTTAGGCTTTACCATTCTTAATCTCAGTCAGCAAACCTTGAGCGATAAAGTCCGTCTTGGCGAAGAGCCTGTCAGCAATATTATCATGGGTATTGATGGCGGGACGGAGATTGGTGCTCCGTTTTTGACGAGAGTGTTAAACTGGCTCCCCGGTATCCAAACGAACGCACTTTCCTCTATCTCGTTAAAAGGAGAAGCGGCGTACATGTCCCCCGATCCGAACACGAGAAAAAGCCCCATTACACAAGATGCGGGTCAGGGTCTTGCGTATATAGACGACTTTGAGGGCTCGCGGCGCACAATTCCTCTTAGCATAGGGTATGGTGCGTGGCGCGATGCCAGTCCGCCGGATGTCATGCCGGCATTGGATGTTCTGAAGAAGCTGAAACCGGAAGAGAAGATCGAATACAAAGCGGCGATGAGTTGGTATAATATCGTCCCAAGTGATGTAGCAATTACGATCCTCAAGCCGGCGAAGATTGGAAATACGGTGCGGGGCGAGGAGCAGGTGACCGTCCTTAATCTTTATTTCAGACCGCAGGAGAGGGGACCGTTTAATTACTCGATGAACCTTGACGAAAAACTCTTTGCCAACAGACCAAAAGCATGGGCGGGCATCCAAAAGTCAATCGGCTCAACATCAACGAATCTTTTGGATGAGAACGTCAACTTCATAGAGTTTTGGGTGCATCTTGATAAGACTCAACCGACGGTGAAGTTGAGGATTGACTTGGGTCTTATCAGCGAGGATGTTATTCCCAACGGGGAGCTTGATACGGAGGATGGCGTTGATGGTTTGGGACGCAGCGGTGCCGGTACGCTTCGTGCGGGTGAAGACGTTGGCTTAGATGGTCTCACCAATGATCAAGAAAAAATAAAATTTGCCAATTTTATAGCGAAATATAAGAATTATGCCTCCGATCCTTCCGGTGATGATTGGGTGCGCCCGGCAGGTAGCTCAATCTTACCGAGCGATTATAAAGGCATTAACGGCACTGAAAACAATGCCCAGGCTGATGTGGGAAGATTTCCCGACACGGAAGACTTGAACCGTAACAATGTGGTGGACCGTGTTAACAGTTACTTTGAGTATGAAATTCCGCTTGATACCAACAACGTCCTTTTCCAAAAATATGTTACCGGCGGAGCAAACCAATGGTATCAAATCCGAATACCAATTATTGACACGACCCGAAACGTCGGCAGTCCTTCGTTTGCAACAATCCAGGATGTTCGATTGTGGCTTTCCGGAGCACAAGACGAAGTGGTCGTTCGGCTCACTGAATTCAACCTCGTCGGCAACCAGTGGGAAGAGCTGGTGAAAAACGACAGCACGTTCAGAGCGAGTGTTGTCAACAGAGAAGATAATCCGAACTACGTTTCACCCCCGCAACTTCCGCTTGCGAAGGATCGCACGCGACCTGATCAAGATATAAAACTTAACGAGCAATCTCTTAACCTCATTATCAATGGATTAAAAGATGGAGAGACGCGGCAAGTGATTAAGCGTTTTCCCGTGCGTCCGTTGGATTTATTTAGTTATCGGACGATGAAAATGTTTGTTCATGGCGATGACCGTCCGGGATTTCAGGTCCGCTATGGAGATTCTTTAAATTATGATTTGGAGGTTTTCCTACGATTCGGTGCGGATTCGCTAAACTATTATGAATACCGCGCACCCATTCACCCCGGATGGGATCCCGGCAACAATGATGTCGTTATAAAATTTTCCGAGATCACCGCCATTAAGTTAGGTCGGGATAGCCTCGGAGCGTTAAGTGCGAGAGTGCCTGTCCCCAATGGTCCACCCGGGGCGACATACCAAGTAAAGGGAGAGCCGACATTAACAAATGTGCGGTGGATATCTATTGGTGTTGAGAACCCTGCCAACAAGAGAGGAACCACAGCCTATGTTGGAGAGGTCTGGGTCAATGAACTGAGGCTGACGGAAGTTGACGATACACCCGGATGGGCGTACCGGTTTGAAACCACAATGAAATTGGCGGATGTGGCGACTGTTTCGTTAAATCTTACCCAGCGTGACCCGCATTTCCACGCTCTTGAAGAACGTCTTGGAACGAGATTAACCGAAAGAAATTGGGCGCTTACTACTTCCGTTGGGCTAGAGCGATTTTTGCCACAGAGCTGGGGAGGAACGACGTTAGGTTTTACCTATACGCACTCCGAGCAAATTCAAAACCCGAAATACCAACCGGGCACTGATATCCTTGTGGATGCCGCTGTTCAGCGCACCGCAGATATTCAGCGCACGAAAGGAAATTCGGAGGCTGAAATTACAAGATTATCGGATTCTCTTCGCCTGCGAACACAAACGCTTGCTATTACCGAAGCGTACTCATTGCCGAATATTAAATTTAACGTGCCCGTTGATTATTGGCTTATCAGTGAAACTATTAACAGAATGTCCTTTGCGTATTCCTATAATAAGACCACGAGAAGAAGCCCTACGACAGAATCGCTCGAACAATGGCAGTGGAATGTGCGCGCAGGATACGGAATACAGTTAAGCGAGAGAAATTTTATTCAGCCGTTTGCGCCGTTCGGCGATTTTTTCCTCTTTAGTCCATGGAAAGGTTTAAAAGTATTCTTCTTGCCCCGTAATCTCAACGTTTCTGCAACCTTGATACGCAGTCAAGCAAAAGAACAAACTCGTGATCAAACTGCCTCGAAACCGGTGGTGCGTAATTTCGCCGCAAGCCGATCCATGAGTTTCTCGTGGCAGTTTACAGATGGCGGGTTGCTGAATCTTGGTGCAGACTATTCGCTCGATATTCAAAGCAGTCTTCTTAATTTTGAAGTTGATCAATTTGGTCGGCAGCGGTCGTTTTCCGATATTCTGGGCGATATGTTTGGTAAATCAAGGCTTATAGATTTTGGCGTTGATCAATCGTATGGGCAAACAATCTCATTTAATTCTCGTCCTGTCTTGCCGTCGTTGTTTAAGCTTGATAAATTTTTTGCCACGAGCCTTCGGTACTCATCTCGCTATGAATGGGTCAATAACTTGCAAGCGGGAGATTTGGGCAAGAGCGTTCAAAATAATGGCAATTTGACTTTCACGTTGGATGTCAATGTAAAAACCATCGGCAATGAAATTTGGGGAACAAAGCCGTTGTTCCCGGACCCGATACCGGGCGACACGACCGGAGGAAAAAGTTCTTTCAAGCCTTTTGAGTTGCTCGATCGCCTTTCGAGGATTCTTATCAAAATTCCCTTCTTTGATTTTGACAAGCTCAGCATTTCTTTTACGCAAACAAACCGTTCTCAGAACAGCGGCGTCATAGGTAGTCCAGGGTTCTTGAATATTTTTGGTCGCGTTCCATTTTTCCAAGAATCAATGCCGGATTATGGTCCCTCGCTCTTGTATCAGCTCGGGTTATCTTCCGATCCCAACGGGCGGGTCATTATTCAAGGTAAGCGTGGGTTCCCGTTTTTTACCGGCCATGCGGAGCCGGGGCTTCGTGCGCCGCGAGGCAACCTTGTTGATATATTCTCACAAAGCAACAGAATCAATATGCGTACGTCTCGTACGTTGTGGGATGGGGCTAATCTGGAAGTGAATTGGAATGTCGGTTGGTCCTATAATGTCAATAGAACGATTCAATCGGATTCGCTGGGTGTGCCGTTTGAGAGCAACCGGGTTGTGAGCGGCGATGTTGACAGATCGTACTTGTCGTTTCCGCCGATTCTCTTTTTTAAATTTCTACGCACGAGCATCGAAGACGTGCAGAAACAGTACGAGCAGCTTCGCGTGGATGCCGCTGATACGCGCACGCCTGATGCGAAGCTTGCCCAAGCATTTGAAGAAGGGTTTGAGGCACTGCCGCTGATGAAGAAAATATTGGGTAACATTCTTCCGCGACCTAATTGGACGCTCCGATGGGAAGGGCTTGAACACCTGCCGGTCTTTAGCAGCTTTGCTTCACGAGTTAGCTTAGATCATAGTTACACCTCTGGCTATAAGCGGCGGTGGAAACTTTCCCCGAATGGCGAGGAGGTAACAGAAAGCCAGCAAGTAACATACGGATTTTCTCCTTTGATTGGTTTGAACTTTACCTTTAAAGAGCTGTTCAAAGGAAATTTTGGCGCATCGTTTCGATATGGCATTTCAACAAATTATGATTTGACGCCCTCCGCCCAAAATATCGTCGAAGGCAATTTGACGGAAATCAACGTGACGGCGAATTTTTCGCGGCAGGGATTTGAGATTCCGTTCTTTGGTCTCTCATTATCGAACGATCTCGACATAAGCTTCTCGTACAGCCATTCCAAGAACGAACGAAAAATGTACGATATGCAAGCGGTCAATTTTAAGAAAGATGGAACGCCGTTGGAAAGTTCGGGCAGAACAAGCCTTGAGCCGCGCATCCGGTACATATTAAGTTCCCGTGTTACGGCAGCGATGTTTTATAAATATACGAAGCAAGAAGGCTCTCGCATTCCGGGGCAAACGATCAATGAATTAGGCATTGATGTCCGTGTTGCAATTCAACCGTAATTGATTCTCTGAGCTTTAATACTTAATTTGGCTTTGCTGATGGTTCTTTGCACGGCAAAACATATTCTCTGGCAAATATGACAAAAAAAATATTGTGGGTTGATGACGAAATAGACTTGTTGGGCGGTCACTTGCGTCTTCTTGAACAAAAAGGATACAGTGTTGATACCGCGACCAATGGAGAAGATGCAATCGAGTTGGTCAGAGAACGACCGTACGATTTGGTCTTCCTTGATGAAATGATGCCGGGAATGGGCGGGCTAAGGACGCTTTCTCAAATTAAAGATTTGGCTCCCAATCTTCCCATTGTCATGATAACGAAGAACGAAGCGGAAAGCCTTATGGAAGAGGCTATCGGGAGCAAGATAAGCGATTATCTTACAAAGCCTGTCAACCCAAGTCAGGTGTTGATGGCGTGCAAAAAATTCCTCGAAGCGAAAAAAATCACCAGTGCATATGTCTCGCGGGATTATACTCAGGAGTTTCAGCAGATTTCGCTATCGCTTATGAATCCTCTTTCGTACAACGAATGGTATGATCTCTATGTGAAGCTGACGAACTGGGATATAGAGCTTGATGAACATCCCGAATTGGGCTTGCGGCAAACCCTGCTCGACCAAAAGCGGGAGTGCAACGCGGAGTTCGGCAAGTTTGTCGAGAAACATTATCAAAATTGGATTGAACAGCGCGGCGAGAGCCCCGTTCTTTCAACTGATGTGCTCGAAAAATTTATTGTGCCCGAGCTGGATACTGCCGCTTCCGTGTTTCTGTTTGTTATTGATTGTTTGCGCCTCGATCAATGGTTGATGATGGAGCCCCTGTTAGCGGATTATTTTTCGATAGAAAAATCATTTCATTTCAGCATTTTGCCGACGGCAACGCCGTACTCACGGAATGCAATTTTCAGCGGGCTTTTCCCTGCCGATATAGAAAAACGGTTTCCTGAAATCTGGCAAGCTGGGGAGGAAGACGAGAACAGCCGCAATCGGTACGAACACATGCTGCTGGATAAATTCTTAGAGCGGAAGCGCATCCAGCTTAAGCCTGAATCAAAATATGTCAAAATACTCGATACGGAATTCGGCAGGCAGGTGGAAGGGAATATTCTTTCCTACACGAAGAGCAAGCTGACCGCTGTGGTAGTGAATTTTGTGGACATGCTCGCTCATGGTCGCTCGGATTCGCCGTTGCTGAAGGAAATTGCGCCGAATGAAGCCGCATACCGTTCCTTAACACGGTCGTGGTTTCAGCACTCATCGTTGTTTGGCATGTTGAAAACGCTCTCGACGCAAAAAAATATAAAAATCATCTTAACGACCGACCATGGCAGTGTCCGATGCTTGCGAGGCTCGAAAATTATTGGAGATCGTGAAGCTTCAACGAACCTGCGCTACAAGTTCGGCCGCAATCTTCGGGTGGACGACCGGCAGGCGGTGTTTGTGAAACATCCTCTTGATTATAAATTACCTCGCGGGGGTGTAACGACAAATTACGTTCTCGCCAAAGAGGATTTTTATTTCGTTTACCCGACGGATTATCATAAGTATCTTAATCAATATCGAGACAGTTTCCAGCACGGCGGCATTTCGATGGAAGAGATGATGTTGCCCGTAGTGAAACTTGAGCCGAAATAAGCATCGGAACAAACTGAGGCGATTCGTTGAAGCAAATTGTTACGACATCTTCTGAGGCGGAGACAATTTTCGTCGCGGGTTCGTTCGCAAAAGAGCTCAAACGCGGCGATGTTATAGCGCTGTATGGTGAGCTGGGTGCCGGCAAAACACAGTTTGTCAAAGGGGTGTCTCAAGCGCTCGGTGTTCAAGAGAGTGTCACAAGCCCGACGTTTGTTATTCTCAACCGCTATACAGGAAAGGATTCGCGAGGAGAAGAGTTGTTGGTCTATCATCTCGATTTGTATCGAGTCAAATCGCTTGAGGAGATTTATGACATCGGGTATGAGGAGTTTTTTTACGGCAATGGAATTTGTCTTGTCGAATGGGCTGATTTGTTGGGCGATTTGCTTCCCCTCAACCGATACGACGTTACATTGAAACACGGCTCAATCGAGCAACAGCGACAAATAGAAATTGAACGCATAATTTCAGATGGGAGTTCTTCAAAATTTTCGGAAGGGCTTCGCAAGCCGGTGGTTCATTTATGACAGTGCTTGGCATAGAAACTTCAACTGCCGTGTGTGCCGTTGGCCTGGTAAGAGAAGGTAAGGACGCCATAGAGCGTTCGCTTATTGAATCTCACATTCATTCTGAAAAACTTCTGACGCTCGTTCAAGAAGTCGTTGCCGAGGCAAGTATCGGGTTATCGGAAATTGATTGCATAGCGATTTCAATCGGTCCGGGCTCATTTACAGGCTTGCGGATAGGGCTGAGCACGGCAAAAGGTTTATGTTATGCGCTGGGGAAACAGCTCGTAGCGGTTTCTACGTTTGAAGCTCTAGCGAAAGCAGCTTTTGATCTGTATCCGGAGATTTCAAAAGTTGTCGTCATGATTGATGCAAAAAAATCGGAATATTACGTCGGGCGGTTTGAGAAGACAAACGAAGCAATAAAGCCTCTTTCCGAAATCCAAGTTCTTTCTTGTGCAGATGCCGTTTCCTCCGTTGTGCCGGACACTCGAACTCTCATTCTTACAGATTCTGCGAGTGAGGTAGTAACAGCCGGGGGGACATCAGAGTTTGTTAAGGACGTTCATCAGTTTTGCCGCGCTTCGGTTGTGGCACAACTTGGTTTTCAGAAAGCCCGTGCCAATGCTGTTGCCGATATAGCCTCTTTGGAGCCGATGTATCTGAAAGATTTTGTAGTGCACTCATCTGTAGCGTAGTAATTGAACGCAGGGGGATTTAAAGGAGAATGCCATGGCGTGGTTTAGACGGTCGAAACAAAATATATCGCCCGAAGGTCCGAAGAAAGATATGCCCGACGGACAATGGGTAAAATGCGAAAGTTGCGGCGAAATAATCCATCGCAAACAGCTTGAGCAAAATTTATATACCTGCTTCAAATGCGGTTTTCACTTTCGCATCGGGAGCAAGGAGTATTTTTCCATCCTTCTCGATGAAAAAACGTTTAAAGAAATGGATACGAAGATGCGCTCCGTTGATCCGCTGCACTTCGTTGATACAAAGCGCTATGCGGATAGGCTGAAAGATACGGTCAGGAAAAGCGGCTTGAATGATGCCGTGCGAACTGGAACTGCAGAGATCAATGGGATTTCGATTGTGATCGCGTGCATGGATTTTAGCTTTATCGGAGGAAGCATGGGCTCTGTGGTCGGAGAAAAAATTGCGCGCGCAACTGACCGCGCGATCAAAAAACGGGAGCCGCTTATTATTATATCCTCCAGCGGCGGCGCGCGGATGATGGAAGCGGCGCTTTCGCTTATGCAGCTTGCAAAAACGAGCGCTAAGCTTGCTCAATTGTCGGATGCGGGGATTCCTTACATTTCTGTTTTAACAGACCCAACAACCGGTGGCGTTACTGCAAGCTATGCCATGCTGGGCGATTTTAATGTTGCAGAACAAGGAGCGCTTATCGGGTTTGCGGGTCCGCGGGTGATTAAGCAAACTATCGGTCGTGACCTTCCCAAAGGATTCCAGCGGTCGGAATTTTTGTTGGAGAAGGGCTTCGTTGATTTGGTCATACATCGAAAAGACTTGAAAGAAACTTTGACGAAGCTCTTACGATTGTTGCAGAATTAAAAAATAGAATCTACTATAACTGGTCTCAAAAATAAATAAAGTGGTCATTGCGAGCGTTTTTTGTGAAGCAATCTCGTTTTAATCCTTTTTGAACAATGGGATTGCCCGCCTGTCGGTGGACAGGCTTCGTCGTCCTTTCAGGACTCCTCGCAATGACGACAAATCGAGGCTTTTGAGACAACTTCTAAAAAAAATGTATGAATATTCATATTCTCGGTGTGCCGATGGATTTGGGAGCCGGACGGCGTGGTGTGGATATGGGACCCTCCGCTATCCGCATTGCCGGCGTGGCGGAAAGGCTCCGCGGTCTTGGGCATTCTGTTCAGGATGAAGGCGATATACCTGTCAAGGCTCCCGAACAGCAAAAAATCCACAATGAAAAGCTTAAATACCTTCCTGAAATAGTCCGCGCATCTACGCTTCTTGCAAACAAAGTCGAGAAAATTGTCGAGGGCGGCGGTTTCCCGCTTGTTCTGGGTGGAGATCATTCCATTGCCATCGGTACGATAGCAGGGCTTTCTTCTTATTGCCAGAGTAAGAACAAGAAACTTGGCGTTTTGTGGATTGATGCCCACGGAGATCTTAACACCCACGAAACAACGCCATCCGGCAATATTCACGGTATGCCGCTTGCCGTCTCTATTGGTTTAGGCGCCATTGAGTTGACATCCGTTGGAGGAGATTTCCGCAAGGTTGATCCCAAGAATGTTGCGCTGATTGGCGTTCGCGAACTTGATGAAGGCGAGCGCAAATACATAAAACAACTTGGCATTAATGTTTTTACCATGGAGGAGATTGATAGGAATGGCATGTCCGTCATTATGACAAAAGCATTACGGAAACTGCACAACGTTGATTGGCTGCATGTGAGTTTTGATCTTGACTCCGTTGATCCTTCTGTTGCGCCGGGTGTGGGAACGCCCGTCAAAGGCGGTATAAACTACCGCGAAGCGCATCTTATCATGGAAACCCTCAATGAGTACGGCAATATGAAATCCATGGAAGTCGTTGAAGTGAACCCCATTCTCGACAACCACAATCAATCGGCGGAGTTTGCCGTCGAGCTGATCCAATCCGGATTTGGAAAGAAAATTCTTTGAGCATGCAGATCATCGGTACAGTGAGTGAGATGCAGCGCTTGGCGGATTCTTTTCGTATCCAAGGAAAAAAAATTGGGGTTGTCCTAACGATGGGGTATCTCCATGCCGGTCATGTGAGTCTTATTGGAACCGCTCGAAAAGTAAGCGATGTTGTTATCACGACAATTTTTGTTAATCCTACCCAGTTCGGTCCCGGTGAAGATTTTGAACGCTACCCCCGCGATTTTGAGCGTGACAAAACACTTGCATCCGAAGCGGGCACCGATATTTTATTTTGCCCCCAGAGAGACGAGATGTATGCCCCTAACTTCGCAACGTATGTTGAAATCGAAGACGTTTCCAAAATTCTTGAGGGGAAATTTCGCCCCACGCATTTTCGCGGAGTAACAACAGTCGTTGCCAAGTTATTGAATATCACCAAGCCGCACGTTGCGGTGTTCGGTCAGAAGGACGCACAGCAGGCATTTCTCATTCGGAAGATGGCGACAGATTTGAATTTTGATGTCTCAATTGTTGTTGCCCCTATTATTCGGGAGCCGGACGGATTAGCGCTAAGCTCGCGCAATGTGTATCTCAACCCCGATGAACGCCAACGGGCAACCTCACTCTATAAATCTTTGAAGCGGGCCGAGATGCTCATTGGCAAAGGAGAACGCTCTGCCGAAAAGCTGCATAACGAAATAAAAAAAATCCTTCTGGGCGTTAACCCGACTCTGGTGGATTATATAGCCTGTGTTCATCCGGATAATTTCAAAGAAGTTGAAACCCTTACGCCGCCTACGGTGTTAGTTGCTCTTGCGGTTCGGTTTGGCTCCACCCGGCTTATTGATAATATGATAATGAACGTTGCCTGAAAGCATATCTGATGAAACATACTGAATCAAAACGTGAATTAGCGGTGGTGGTGATGGCGGCGGGGCAAGGAAAACGCATGAAAGACCCGGCACGCGCAAAAGTGATGTATGAATTAAACGGCAGGCCGATGATCTCCTACGTTGTCGATCTTACCTATGAGCTTGGAGCGAAGGAGGTTATTATTGTGGTCGGATATCAACGCGAGGTGGTGGCAGAGTATCTCAAGCGATCTCATCCGGATGTTCAATGTGTTGTCCAAGAACAGCAGCTTGGGACGGGGCATGCCGTTATGCAGTCAGAAAAAGCGTTAAAGGGATTTCATGGAGATGTCATTGTGCTTTCGGGCGATGTGCCTTTGTTGACAAAACCGACGATGGAAAACCTTGCCGGGCATCATTTTAAGACGAACGCTGTTGCAACAATTCTTACAGCGAGAATGGAAGACCCCTCCGGGTATGGGAGAATCATTCGTAATGGCGATGGGTTTGTTCAAAAAATCGTGGAACATAAAGACGCCACGGAGGAAGAGTTGAAAGTGCGGGAAATCAATTCCGGCATTTATTTGTTCGATAAACTGAAGCTCTTCGATGGATTGAAGCATATTACCACGGATAATACCCAAAAAGAGTATTACCTGACGAGCGTTTTTGAGTATTTCTGGAAACACCAGTGGGTTGTGTCGGCATTGGTTGCCGATCAAGCAGATGAGATCCACGGCATTAACACAGTGGAGCAGTTGGAACAGGCGCGAGCGATTCTTAATTCACGCAATCGGAGATAATCGCATCGAAGTTTCGCACCACAAATCTTGACAATTACTATACATTTGACTATCATTAAGTAGAGAAAAATCACACAGGTTGATATTCAGGAGGAACGAGCAATGAGAACGGTTTTTGGTTGTGCAGTGGCGCTTTTTCTTTTTTCTTCCGTTGTTTTTGGGCAATTTAAAGCACAAGGGGAGTCCCGCCCCAATGTTACGGAATCAATCATCAAGCAAGATGATGGGAGTCTGCTGTTTGGATGGTTTGACCCCAACCGCTTAACAATGCGGCACAGTTTTTCACTTTCGTATCAGACATTCAGCGGGCAGGGGATTTCGTTGGGGACCTACACCAACAGCCTGATGTACAAATTCTCAAACCCTCTTAATGTACAAGTTGATATTACGGCGATGCACTCTCCAGTCAATTCGCTGGGCAAGCAATTTCAAAATGATTTGAGCGGCATCTTCGTCAGCCGCGCGGAGTTAAATTATCGTCCGTCGGAAAATATGTTATTTCAAATTCAGTACCGCCAGATTCCTGCAGCGTATTGGCTGGGCAATGGGTATCGCTCTTCCAATTTCTTTGGCGGGATTGACCGGTATGAGGAGGATCGTCACTGATCCGTAGTTTGCCAGAACCAAGTTGTGATAAGAAACCGAGCAGTTTCTGTTCACCTCCGGTGGACGAGCGCTCGGTTATTTTTTTATCCTAACGAATTTATAACGTGATGGAGATCCAAGAACAACATCAGCCGATAGAAAGTACGAAAGAGAACAACGTTTCAGCTCAACAAGCTCCTAAGCGACCGAAGAAAAAAAAGTGGAGTTGGAAGAGCATGGGATCGAATGTTCTTTTAGGCTCGTTAGGGGCTGTTGTCCTGATTTTAGTTTATTCGTTTGTTCACAGAACGTTCATCGAGCCGCCGGTTGAGCCGGAAATTGTTCAATCAGGTAAAAACCATGTTATCCAACTTGATGTCCTGAACGGTACCGGCACGCCGAAACTTGGTCAACGCTGCACGGATTACCTTCGCGCGCGCGGGTTCGATGTTGTGGAAATGGGTAACTACAAAGAAGCAGTGGAGCAAACGCGCGTCATTGACCGCGCAGGTAATATCGAAGCTGCACAGCGAGTTGCAAAGGCGCTTGGCATTTCGAAAGAGCGCGTCTCACAGCAAATTGACCGTAACGCCTATCTCGACGTTTCCATTTTGATTGGCAAAGATTTTCGGACATTAAAACCGTTTCAATAAAAAGGGGATTAAGTGTTGACTTCCAGAACGTTAGCGAAGAGAGTTGCTGAGTTTGCCTTATCGAAGAAAGCAAGCGATGTGATGCTGATGGACCTTCGCAAATTAACCGGTCCGTCGGATTTTTTTGTCGTCTGTTCCGCAGACTCGGATACTCAAGTGAAAGCCATCGCCGATGCCGTGCGCGGTGGAACGGATTCTCTCGATGTGCGATTGTGGCACTCGGAAGGATTTACCGCGCTTTCGTGGGTCCTTTTGGATTATGTGGATGTCGTGGTGCATATATTTAAGAAGGATGTGCGCTCGTTTTACAATCTCGAGCGCTTATGGGGCGACGCCAAAATTACCGTTATTGAAGACGAACTTGCCAAGCCTAAACCCGCTGTGCCGGACTTGCCGCCATGCCTGCCGGCAGGCAGGAAGGCGGGTTTGGCTCGCAAAAAGACTACAAAGAAAAAACCTGCAAAAAAACGGGCTAAGAAAGTATCCGAATAAAAGCTATCTCAAAAAAACCTTCCGAAGGTGAAACTTGTCCGCCTTTGGCGGAAACCTTTGGAAGGATAATCGCTGATGAAAAACTATCTCAGAGAAAAAGTATCCGTTGCGCTTGCGGCTCTTCAGTATGGCGGCATTGCGAAATTGACGTTCGAAAAGCCGCGCCTTGAAGCTCATGGCGATTTAACGACGAACATTGCATTGCTTCTTGCAAAAGCAGTTGGAAAAAATCCAAGAGTAGTCGCCCAGGAGATTGTCGCCTCGCTCAAAGTCGAACCGGAATATGTC
>JACQBK010000014.1 GCA_016194505.1 Ignavibacteriales bacterium
CGCGCTTACATCCAAAATAATTTGGGCGAACAATCTCCGCTGACAAAGCTCTATTACATCGGACCGATGTTCCGACAGGAACGACCCCAAGCAGGCAGATTGCGGCAATTTCATCAATTCGGCGTCGAAGCATTGGGAAGCCAATCCCCTCAATTAGATGTCGAGATCATGCTCATTGCGTTAGAGGTGTATCGCCTGCTTGGCATTAAACAATTTGCATTGAAAATCAATTCCGTTGGTTGCCAGCATTGCCGACCACCGTATAAGCAAAGACTTATTCAAGCCCTGCAAAAAATCCACACGCAACTCTCGCCCGAAAGCCAAGCTCGTATCCAGCAAAATCCGCTGAGAGTCTTAGATTCAAAAGACGAGAAGGACAAAGAGCTTACAAAGGATGCGCCACTCATCAAAGATTTTCTCTGTGAAGAATGCAAAAGCCACTTTGAAGCTGTCAAAGAGTTGCTTAAAGGAAACAACATCGAATTTGAAGTTGATGGCAGATTAGTGCGCGGACTCGATTACTACACAAAAACAGCCTTTGAAATCACAAGCACAGCATTAGGCTCTCAAGATGCACTGGCGGGCGGAGGTCGTTATGATCTCTTAATAGAAGAATTAGGCGGAAAACCGACCCCCGGTGTGGGTTTCGCCGCAGGCATAGAGCGGCTTATCATGGTGTTACAAAAACTGGGTAACAATACTGGGGCAGAAACCGGACCCACCCTCTTCATCGCTACACTTGATGAGACAACGAGAACATGGGCTTTTATCATGGCGAATCAGTTACGCTCACAAGGGATTGCCGTTGAAATAGATTATCTTGCGCGAAGCCTTAAAGCCCAAATGCGGGAAGCCAACCGTCAACAGGTGAAGTATGTTATCGTTATCGGGGAAAACGAACTGAAATCCGGTGAGGCTCAGTTGAAAAATATGAGCGATGGGACAGAAGCCACGGTTCGGCTCAATGAGCTTGCGGCTATGCTTCAATAAGAATGGCAACGAAGAGGCAAAAGGAACCTGAATATACGCTTAATATTTTCCGCCATCGTGAGGAACGGACGAACACAACCGGCATTGTTTTCTTAGTCCAAACGGTAAAAGAATTCACCAATTTCAAATACGAGATTTTGCTGAACGGTGGGTTGAAAGGAAAATCGTTCGAGTTGAATATTTTAGGTCTTCGCACAACGCCACTCATTATGCCGGGCGTGGGACCGGCAATCGGGCGGAAAGATTTTCCCAACCTCAAAGGTTCTTATGCTCTTGTTGTAACAAAGCTCGATGGAGAAACGAACCAATTTCAATTAGAATTAAGCGCTCAAAAAATTACAGTGAAGAAAGCGCCGCCGCAAGTATTCATCCGAGTCTCAACAGAACAATTATTATTGAACGAAAATTAATGGTGTTGTAAACCCTATGTGCCCTCGACTTTTAGAAATCGGTCCCTTTACAATTTACAGTTACGGCCTCATGCTTGCGATGGGATTTATCGTCGCAAGTTATTTGCTGACTCTCGAGTTAAAGCGAAAGAACCTTGATCCTAATCTTGGTAATAATGTTACCCTCATCGCACTCATTGGAGGAATTGCCGGGTCTAAGATTTTGTTCCTGCTGGAACACTTTAATTTGTTCATAGCCGATCCAATCGGCATGGCGTTTTCCCCCAGTGGATTGACCTTTTACGGGGGCTTTATTCTCGCCACAATTTTGATTTACTCGTACGTTAAGAAGAAAGGCATTAAATTCTTTACTATCGCCGATTCTGTATCACCGGGGTTACTCCTCGGTTACGGCATTGCCCGCATCGGCTGCCATCTTTCCGGTGATGGAGATTATGGATTTCCCACAACGCTTCCGTGGGGAACAAATTATTCAAAAGGCACGTACCCTCCTTCCGCGGCATTTAAGAGTTTTCCGGAAATCACCAGCCAGTTCCCCAACGGCATTGTTCCCGATAACACGCTTTGCCACCCAACGCCGGTGTACGAATTTTTACTCTGCGCCGTATTATTCGCCGTTATGTGGAGATTGAGGAAAAATCTCAAACCCGACGGCAAAATGTTTATGCTGTATTTATTGTTTGCAGGAGCCGAACGTTTCACGATAGAATTTTCCCGCCTCAATCCCCGGCTTGCGTTCGGTTTATCCGAAGCCCAATTGATTGCGCTCGCCCTCGTCGCCCTTGGGTTGTACGGATGGAATTATTTTTCCAAGAAAGATAAAGAAAGTAAGCCGATATGAGAGTCGTTGAGTTATATTCGACTCACGATTGCGGTTTATGCGTAGAAGCAAAAAAGCTCCTTACAACGTTGCAGCAGCAATTCTCGTTCGAGCTTCGGGAAATTACGCTCACCCCTGAACACCCTCACTACGAGAAATACCTTGCTCTCGTTCCCGTTGTTGTTATTGACGGAACGCAGGAATTTCCAGCTCCTATTACAGAACAACAGCTTCTCTCGGCTCTTGTTACTCCCGGAAAAAAGTTCTATACCGGAAAATTTTTCGAAGCATTGGGGCTTGTTACGGTGATTTTCGGGTTTGTGTACGGCTTGCTCGGCAATATGTGGATGGACCTTTACTTTTTCCTCGGCGGCATAGTGATATTCCTTGTAGGTTGGATGCTGGAGAAACAAGAGAGAAAACAACCGACTGACCAACATAGTGCCGTTTCAAATAAATAAGTTTGTGTTTTAACCAGATGCAAAAACAAAAGCTGACCCCATCCTGGCCTTCCCCTAAAGGGGAAGGAACTTTTTTCTCCCCCTTCAGGGGGAGACTAAGAGGGGGTCATAAAAATATAAGGTTGCTTTTTAGAACTATCTGTTCAACAAATACATCCTCCTGACCATGCTAACCAAAGGCTCTACATCTTCAAATGAAATAATTATCGGGCGGCAGCCGGTGCTTGAGGCAATAAAGTCCGGAACGAGCATAGAAAAAATATTCTTTCTCTACGGTGTGCAGGGAAACGCCATTGATCGAGTGCGTAAGCTCGCAAAACAACATGGGATTCCCGTTTCGGAGATGGACAAACAACGCTTTCAAGAACTTGTTGGTGATGCAACAGCACAAGGCGTCGCAGCGATAGCCGCCACACAGCAATACATTGAAATCGAAGATATCATCAAAGCGTCTCAATCAAAAAATGAATCCCCTTTTATTCTCATCTTAGATGAAATAGAAGACCCGCATAATCTGGGCGCGCTCATACGAACGGCAGAGTGTGCGGGAGTCCATGGCGTCATCATACCCAAACATCATACTGCGACCGTCAATCAAACGGTAGCAAAATCGTCGGCGGGAGCGTCGCTCCACTTACCTATCGCAAAAGTAACGAACATCGCTCAGGCTCTCGATGTTCTTAAAAGTGAAGGACTCTGGATTGTTGGTACAGATATGAGTGGCGACAAAATGTATTACGAAGCAAACCTCGAGGGACCTCTTGCCATCGTTATTGGAAACGAAGGCAAAGGCATACGGCGCTTGGTAAGGGAAAAATGCGATTACCTGGTTACAATTCCGATGTACGGAAAAATCGAATCACTGAATGCCTCGGTGGCTGGCGGACTTGTTCTTTTTGAAGCGGCACGGGCGAGACACGGAAAGCAGAATCCAGTAGTCAGAAGTCAGTAGCCAGAATAAAAGCAACAACAAATATAGAGGAATATCGAAGTGCAAAGTGAGTACGATGACGCGAGATGTGAGAGTGGGATGCGAGAGCGAGGATTTGCTCCGCTGCCCTGTTTTTCTACTGGCTTCTGACTACTGCCCCTCCTCTTCTTCCCCCTCTTTCATCAATCCATAACGTTTCATTTTCGTGTAAAGATGGCTTCGTTGAATATCCAACGCCTCGGCAGTTTTGGAGATATTCCACTTGTGCAACTCCAGTTGCTTTTTGATAAATGCGGCTTCTGCGCGCTCCTTAAAATCCTGAAATGTTCCGCCTGCATTGAGGATTTCGCCAAACTCTCCCTTCTCCTGCGCGCCGGAAACATCAAGCAGTCCTATATCAATGGATGTTCCGCTTGAAAGAATGACAATCCGCTCGACTGTGTTGCGAAGCTCGCGAATATTTCCGGGCCAATCGAGTTTTGCAAGCTGTTTCATCGCTTCACCGGAAATCGTTTTGCCCGCCATGCCATTTCGCGTGCAAACATCCTCGATAAAGGCCTGAACAAGAATGGGAATATCCTCTTTCCGTTCACGCAAGGGCGCTACGTGGATCGGAATGACCTTGAGCCGATGGTATAAATCGCCCCTAAAATTGCCTTTTTTAATTTCCGTATCCAAATCTTTATTCGTCGCAGCGATCACCCTCACATCAACGGCAATGAGCTTGTTACCGCCGACTCGCTCGATCTTGCCTTCTTCTAATGCGCGCAAGACTTTCGCCTGTGCATGGAGACTCATATCTCCGATTTCATCGAGAAAGAGTGTGCCGCTATCCGCTTGCTCAAACTTGCCGATACGTTGAGCCGTTGCTCCCGTAAAAGAACCTTTCTCATGACCAAAAAGCTCCGATTCGATCAGCTCGGCAGGTATCGCGGCGCAGTTGACCTCTACAAACGGTTTCGATGCGCGCCTGCTGTTTCTGTGAATTGCCCGTGCAACTAATTCCTTGCCCGTACCGTTCTCGCCGGTAATAAGAACACGCGCGTCCGTAGGGGCAACTCGTTCAACAACTGTGAGCACTTCCTTCATCTTTGAACTTTCACCTAAAATTTGCCACTTGCCCTCGACTGATTCTCGCAGCTTGCGGTACTCTTCGGAGAGCCTTGCTTGGTTCAACGCATTGCGTACTGTTACAAGAAGCTTATCGCGGTCCAACGGTTTGGGAAGAAAATCGAACGCGCCGAGCTTCGTCGCTTCCACTGCCGTTTCAATTGTGCCGTGACCTGAAATCATGATAACCGGCAAATCCCCATGCTTCTTGCGAACTTTTTGCAAGACTTCAAGCCCATCCATCCCAGCCATCTTCACATCCAACAACATTAAATCAACCGGAGAAGAGGCTAACTGACGAAGCGCCTGCTCGCCATTTTCCGTGAGAATAACTTCGTTTTTCTCGTACTCAAGGATCATCTTGAGGGAGTCACGAACGCTTTTTTCATCGTCCACTATTAAGATTGTTTTCATGGCGTTTTTGGCGTTAGTCGTCCACAAGGAAACTGAAGTAATCGGAGGGTAAAAGGTTTTTCACTGAAAGCAAATCATGACCAAAATGTTCGCCTTGCTGGTTCGCTCGTTTATCCCGCGGGTCATCCGCTCCACCGACGATAAACTTAGCTTCTCCCCACTCCACAAGGTTGCCTGAGGCACGCGCAAACTCGGGAGATTCGGACGCGTATGCTAAATAAGCGGAAGCAAAAAAATGTTGTAATTTATCTTTATCACCGGATTCTCCTTCGGGCGTATCACTGTAAATTTTCGAAGGAAGATTCGCCATTCTTGCTTTGAACAAGCTGTCTTCTTCAAACGTCAGCGGCAAGCGAATGACGCCGAACAGCGGCGCCTTGAGATCAAGATTTCGATGTTCTAACGTTGCCATCATGGAAAGAAACAACGCGCGCCCAATACTATAATCCGTTATCTTCAATGCTTTTTGGTAGATCGCATCAATGGCTCGCATGTCGCCACATCGCTTAAGCAACATCCCAAATCGCTCATCGCGCACATACGCCCGAATCTGCCGCGTATCCTGAATAAGCTGAGGGGTAAATACGCTCCCAATAAAACGAAGGAGCGAAAAACTCTCCTTCTCTTTTTCATCGAAATTCCATGTTAGCCCATCAGGACCCGGCTTGCCGTCACATTGAGCAAATGCAAACGACTCACAAATAACTAACAGCCCAACGACTACGAGAAATGCTCTCATTTAAATTCAAAGATTTGAGATGACAGACCACGATCTTACGTTTGTATAACCCCTGGATTAAATTTGGGAATCTCCGGGTTATATGTTGCCATCTCTATTCCACGGGAAATTACGTCACGAGTTTCAGTTGGGTCAATAATTCCATCAACCCAAAGCCGAGAAGCCGCAAAAAGCGGGTCAAGTTCGGATTCATAGCGATCCTGTATTTCCTTCAGTAATTGTGCCTGTTTTTCCTTGGAAATATGCTCCCCGCCCTTTTCCATTGCTTGTACTTTAATGCTCAGAAGGGTCTCGCTTGCCTGTTTGCCACCCATAACGGCAATTTGGGCGGTAGGCCAAGCATAAATCAATCGGGGATCATACGCCTTGCCGCACATCGCATAATTGCCTGCTCCATAGCTATTGCCTACAAATACGGTGAATTTAGGAACAACACTATTGGCAACCGCATTGACCATCTTGGCGCCATCTTTGATAATGCCGCCTTGCTCTGCGCGACTGCCTACCATGAATCCGGTAACATCCTGAAAAAAGACGAGCGGGATGAGTTTCTGGTTGCAATTCATGATAAATCGAGCGGCTTTATCCGCGCTATCGCTATAAATAACTCCGCCAACCTGCATCTCCCCTTTGCTTGTTTTCACAACTGAACGCTGGTTCGCAACGACCCCAACCGCCCAACCGTCAATTCTTGCATATCCGGTGATGATCGTTTTTCCATAACCCGCTTTGTATTCATCAAGCTCGCTTTCATCAAGAGTACGCGCAAGAATTTGGTACATATCATACGGCTTTGCTCGGTCTGTGGGAAGAATCCCGTAAATCTCCTTTGCAGAAAACTTCGGCGGTTTTGATGGTGTCCGGTCAAACTCAACACGCGGTTTTTTTCCCAGTTTGCCGATGATGCTGCGGATTTTCTTTAGGCACTCCTCATCGTTTTTCATTTTGTGATCCGTAACGCCGCTGATTTCACAGTGCACTGTCGCGCCGCCGAGCGCTTCGTTTTCAATCTCTTCACCGATAGCTGCTTTCACGAGATGAGAACCGGCAAGGAATACGCTTCCGGTCTTATCAACAATCATCGCTTCGTCGCTCATGATCGGAAGATATGCTCCACCCGCAACACAAGGTCCCATGATTGCGGCAATTTGCGTTATGCCAAGCGACGACATCACCGCATTGTTTCGGAAAATGCGTCCGAAATGCTCTTTGTCCGGAAAAATTTCAGATTGCAGCGGAAGAAAAACTCCTGCGGAGTCAACAAGATAGACGATAGGAAGGCGGTTTTCGATGGCAATTTCTTGCGCACGAAGATTCTTTTTGCACGTCATCGGAAACCATGCGCCGGCTTTAACGGTAGCGTCGTTAGCAACGATCACGACTTGTCGGTTATGTATCGTGCCGATGCCGAACACTGTGCCCGAAGAAGGAGCGCCGCCGTATTCTTCGTACATTCCATATGCAGCAAACAATCCGACTTCGAGAAAATGCGTTCCCGGGTCAATAAGCTTTTCAATTCGCTCGCGGGCGGGAAGCTTTCCCCGCTTTCGATGTTTTTCCATCGCGTCTTTTCCGCCGCCTAGTTTCACAATATCAGCTTTTGTTCGTGCGCTCTTCACTAACGCAAGGAGATTTCCCTCGTTTTTCTGGAATACTGCATCTTTCTTTATTTCACTGCCGATGAAGGACATACGATGTTAAATGTGGTAAGGGGTTGATAAAATTCAAAATATTATTATAAGACTACTGAAAAATTTCTCGCGCCAAGACGCAAAGCCGCTCAATCTTTTTTAATTTGTTTTGCGACTTAGCGACTTTGTGGCGAAGTCATCCCATTGGGACGTGACATATTTTTTTGAATCTTTCAGATGCTTCGAATATATTATTTCGTTGAATCCGGGCGCGGCTTAGTTCCCTTCATCCAAATGGTATATACTAAATTTTTGACTTCTTCGTTATCCGGATTGGCCATACCCGATTGAATTGCATATCCGATGGCTCTATCATCCTGCCCCAGATGATGTAACGACTTTGCAAGATGATATAAAAGAATATCCTGACGAATGCGTGCATCATTCCTGTATTTCTTTTGTATTTTGAGAACTTGATTATATTGGTCGGCAGCGAAAGCATAACGGCCGATATTATAATACACATCGCCTAACTTGAGATGATAAAATGCCGCCGTGTCTGCTGCAATCTCAATTGCCTTTTTTAACAGTTTTTCGGATTCATCCACATTGAAACTCAACAGCGAGCTGGCAACCGCCCTTTCGGATTGGAATTTGCTCCACGCATACGCCTGCAACAATTCGGGGTCTTTGGGCTCTAATTCGACAAGCCTTTTACGGATAAGCAATGCTTGATCCATTTTACCCATCCGATCCGCTACCTCTAAAAGAGCTTTAAGGCCGCGAACGTCCTTGGGATGTTTTTCCAAATAAGCGGAAAGCATCGAATAAGCAACCGTATTGTTTCCTCTCACCCTGCCGGAATGAAATGCTCCGAGATTAAAAATTTCTTCATCGCTGAGTTTATGTTCCCCTAACCACTGCTTCAAGAGAAGAGTCGTCCCGCCAAAGCTTGTGCGTTCATCATATTTTTTGATACCTGCTGCGCCTTTATTAACAAAGAACGCTCGCGGCGCCCAATATTCAAGCAAAGGAAGATTCTCGGTGTTCAAAGGTCCCACATCGCTATAATCCGTTACTGCTTGTTCCGAAAGCATTTGCAGCGAAAGAAGGGTAGGAACATCCCTGATTTGAATCCGATTCAAGTCCTCTTTAATGCTCGGTGTGTTTATTTTTGCTTGCAGTTTTTGATAATCCAACGACAGCGGCTCGTTGGAACCGATGAGCACGACGTCTGCAATAAGGGGCTGCCATAATGTAACATGAGGAAACGCGGATTGGAACGAGCGTACAACCATCTTGAAGGTTTCATCATCAACTTCGTACATTTGGAACCACTGCACCATCAAGCCATTGCCGCGCAATTTTTGTTTGCATTCATTGAAAAACTCGGTCGTGTACAAACTACCAATGCCCGCAATCCACGGGTTGGAAGGCTCGCTCACAATAACATCATATTTCACATTCGAAAGTTTCAGAAAGGCAAGCGCATCATCCACATACAGTTTTGTTCGCGGATCCTGCAAAGGGCGATAATTGACGTGGTCGAAATAATGAGAGGCGTCAATGACTTCCGGAGAGATCTCAATTGCCTGAACCGATTTAACCGGATGCGTCAAAATACTGCCGACTGTTACGCCGCTTCCCAATCCAATAACCAAGACCGTATCGGCTTGCGGGTGGAACATCATTGGTAATTGTCCGGACAATACTTGCGTTGGCAAATCCGTTTCCGATGATGCATCTGCTTTTCCGTTAATAATCAGCACGGCTTGCTTGGATTCATCACCTTGCCCCTCCACAACACCGACCGTCGCCGTTGTTCCCTCCTTGTAATACAAAATTTTATTGGATTTCATTCCTTCATAAAAATCCGTATAGCTTCTGGGCGGAGCACGGTTTCTGCTGATGTTTCGGAATACGCCTGATAGCAAAACAGATTGGTTCCAATCAAAATTGGTTATGAAAAATGATACGAGGAAGAGACCTGTTATTCCTACCATGACAGCTTTCTTTATAAACATCGAATTTCGATCGTAAAACAAAACTACTAAACCAAGCACAATGTTCAACAACATTGCAATTTCTATTGTATGCCTCACACCGATAGTCGGGATCAAAATAAGTCCAGCCGCTAATGAGCCGATAACCGTTCCCAATGTATTGATGGAGAAAACATTGCCGACGGATTTCCCAAGGACGTTGATACTGCGTGCGGCAATGCGGCTAGCGACAGGAAGCGTCATCCCCAGAAAAATGGTGGGAACTACCATAATAAAAAACCCTACCAGAAATTGAATCGTAAGATAAACAGGATAGGTCGTCTCCGATCTCGCCAGGGAGCTTGCAATATGCCAAAAATAATATGGGATACGCCCATAGAGGGGGAGAGTAACGGCTAACGTAAGACCGACGCCAAGCTGGCAGAGAGCAAGGAACCCGAATACGTTTTTAATTTTTTTGAATCCGAGGGAAACAATCCAACTTCCGATTGTAATGCCTGCGATGAACGCAACAAGCATGAGTGAATACGAATAGGTCGAAGAACCGAGCACGGGGATCAATAACCTCACCCAGGAAACTTCATAGATCATCGAAGCAAGCCCGGATATACCCGCAACAGTAAGAGCAATCAGGGTTTCCGTTGGACTAAATACCATTGCTGCCTGTTCTTCAGCAACGAATGCTTCTTCGCGTTGCTCAAGACGGAGCTTTGTCAACAAGAACGCCGCCATGCCGATCAAAATATTAACTGCAGCGGCACTATAAATTGTCGCTTTAAGGCCGGTTAAGGGAATGAAAAAGAATCCAGCCAGCAGTGAGCCGCCAACCGCGCCGAAGCTATTGAGAAAATAGAGCGTGGCAACGTTTTTTCCTGCGTCTTCGATGCGATTCGAAATAAATCTTACAAGCACGGGCAAGGTTCCCCCCATCAAGATGGTTGGGAATAACAGCGTGCAGAGGCTTAGAATAAGCTTGAGCACTAAGACTTGCGTGCTATCGCTTGGCAAATTTAAACTGTGAACAACGCTGATGAATACATTCTTTAAAACGTTGAGAAGCTGGGGATAGAGAAAACAATAAACGCCGATGGCGATTTCGAGGAAAGCATAAATACGTAACAGATGTTTGGACGTATCCGCACGACGGCCCCACAACGATGCGCCGATAGCCAGACCGCCCATAAACGTTGCCAGCACAACGGTCTGCGCATACGTAGTATTGCCCAGAAACAA
>JACQBK010000093.1 GCA_016194505.1 Ignavibacteriales bacterium
GGGGCTAAAATTCAAGAATTTTTTCTCTCCGGCAGAAATCTCCCCTGGTGGTTAGCAGGAACATCCATGGTTGCTACGACGTTCGCGGCGGATACCCCGCTTGCAGTGACCGAGCTTGTCGCAAAAAACGGCATCGCCGGCAATTGGATTTGGTGGAATTTCGTTTTCGGCGGCATGCTGACGGTTTTTTTCTTCGCGCGTCTCTGGCGGAGAGCCGGCATTATGACCGATGTGGAATTTGTTGAACTGCGATATTCTGGCAAGCCTGCCGCTTTCCTGCGCGGGTTTAGGTCTATCTATCTCGGCATTTTTATCAATTGCGTAATTATGGGGTGGGTAAATCTTGCGATGGCAGCGATTCTCGAAGGGATGTTCAACATTCCTCGCAATCAAGTGATGCTGTACGTAGGTTTATCGCTTGCTCTTACTGCGGTGTATTCTGCAATGTCAGGCATGTGGGGTGTTGCCGTAACAGATGCTTTTCAATTTGCGCTTGCGATGATCGGTACAATCATTCTTGCTTTTGTTGTGCTGGCGCTTCCGGAAATCGGTGGAATTGCAGGTCTTGCATCAAAGTTGCCTGAATGGTCGTTACGATTTACGCCTGTTATAGGAGAAGAGGGCGCTATGCAATCCGCAGGTGGAGCGCTGGCGATGACCGTAGCGGCGTTTCTGGCATTTGTGGGAGTTCAATGGTGGGCATCGTGGTACCCGGGTGCTGAACCGGGCGGCGGCGGATACATTGCTCAACGAATGATGTCCGCGAAGGACGAGAAGCACTCACTCTTTGCTACACTCTGGTTTACTATTGCTCATTATTGTATTCGCCCATGGCCCTGGATTATCGTGGGGCTTGCGACATTGGTTCTTTATCCAGACCTTGCTCCGGCAGATAAAAAGTTAGGATATGTTTACGCGATGCGGGATCACTTGCCGGTTGGGTTAAAAGGCATGCTGGTTGCGTCGTTCTTTGCGGCATATATGTCCACCATTGCTACCCAGTTGAATTGGGGCACCTCGTACGTCATTAACGATTATTACAAACGCTTTTTTAAACCGCATGCCGACGAAAAAACCTTAGTGAGTGCATCCCGTATTACGACCATTGTTATTATGGTTCTTTCACTTATTGTTACCGGCATGTTGGATACTATTTCAGGCGCATGGGCATTTATTATTGAGGCAGGCGCCGGACTTGGATTAGTCTTGATTTTACGCTGGTTTTGGTGGCGCATTAATGCATGGAGCGAAATAGCGGCTATGTTGGCTCCTCTGGCAGTATATGCCTATATGAAATTTTTTACTACAATTACATTCCCTGAAACATTGTTTTATATTGTTGGAGTAACCACCGTTGTTTGGCTTATCGTTATGTTCTTCACCAAACCAACCGATGAAGCAACATTAAAGAATTTCTACCGTAGGGTTCATCCGGGGGGTATTGGATGGAAGCCTATCGCCAAATTATTGCCTGATGTCAAAGGCGATTCCGGCTACGCAGGCTTGTTCTTAAACTGGATCGCTGGCATCGTTCTTGTCTATATGATGTTATTCGGTATCGGTAAATTGATCTTTGGTCAAACCGGACAGGGGGCTTTGTTCATTATCATCGGCTTGCTTGCCGCCGGTGTTATCTATTGGGATTTATCCAAACGAGGATTTGAAAAGTTAGTGAAGTAATTGGAAAACAAAGTAAAAAGTGAAAAGTTAAAAGTAAAAAAACTTTTCAAAAAATA
>JACQBK010000085.1 GCA_016194505.1 Ignavibacteriales bacterium
CGCTTTTATTTTTAAGAAAGGGTTATCAATATATGCCTGAACGAATAACTCTTGCTGTGCTCTCTTGTTTTGGCTTGTTTATCTCACTCTACTTTACACTTGTTTATAATAAGCTGATAACATCAAACGCTCGTTGGCTGCCGAAGTTTTGTCGCATCGAAAACAGCTCATGCGAATCAATACTCAGCGCCGCTGACGCTCGCATTTTTAAAGGGCCCAATTTTTATCTCGGCATATTGTTTTACATTTTTATAATCATTACCGCTTTAGATGAAGGGCTTTTCATCTTTTTGTATGCTGGTGTTCTCACCGTTACAGGTTTCACCGTCGCTGTAGGGTTATACCTGACATACTCATTGTTTTTCAAGATTCGGGTTCGCTGTGTCCTCTGCCTTATCAGTCACGCAATCAACCTTACTCTCTTTATTCTCATATTGATAGCACGATGAACAACGTTGGGCTCATTTACCATCCGGATTATTTGAAGCACGATACGGGAAGCAATCACCCCGAACGACCGGAGCGTTTAGAAACAATGCTTCAGCATTTGCTACAAACGCCCATCTGGAAACAACTTCATCATCTCCAGCCCTCACTGGCGGCGGTTGAGTGGATTCAAAAAGTGCATCCGGAATATTATATCAAAATGATAGAGAAACGATGCCTTGCAGGTGAAGAAATTTTAGATGACGGCGATACGCACGTCTGCCCGGATTCTTATGCTGTTGCGCTCTTAGCGGCGGGGGGAGTTCTCCATGCAGTTGATCAAGTTATGAACAACACATTGCACAGCGCCTTTTGCGCCGGCAGACCTCCGGGGCACCATGCGGAAACAGCAAAAGTCATGGGTTTTTGCTTATTTAATAATGTGGCGATTGGTGCACGATATGCACAGCTAAACCATGGAGTCGATCGGGTCGCCATTGTGGATTGGGATGTTCATCACGGCAATGGCACACAAGAGATTTTTTATGAAGACCCCTCCGTTTTGTATGTCAGCCTACATCAATATCCCTTGTGGCCCGGAACAGGCGCTCTAACCGAAACCGGCAGCGGAAAAGGCGAAGGATACACGCTCAACTGCCCGATGAAACCGGGGAGCGGGGAGAAAGAATATCTTGAAGCCTTCCGCAATCGCATCCTCCCTGCACTGCATAAATTCCAGCCGCAGCTTTTGATGGTTTCGGCAGGCTTCGATGCGCACAAAGACGATCCGCTGGCAAACATTCAGTTAACGGAAGAATCGTTCGCCACAATGACCGAGATGCTTATGGAGATCAGTGCAACGTATTGCGGCGGAAAAATAATTTCTGTATTGGAAGGCGGATACAACTTACACGCGCTCGCAAGAAGCGTTGAAGCGCATTTGACTGTACTTATTAATGAAACAATCTGAAAAAACTTATCGCACAAAGCCGTATTTTTTTGTAGGGGCGAGTCACTGACTCGCCCGATGTGACCGTCACCTTCGAGGTGACGGTCACATTTTTCTCATATACCAGACGCAAAGCCGCTAAAATTATAAATTATTTCGCGGCTGTCACGGAATGGTCCGTGACAGCCAGGCAAACAGATTAACTCAAAGATATTTCGTATGTTCTGGCTCGTGCAATTCTATAAAAAACTAAGAGACCCGGTAAGCGGGCTTATACATTTCGTCGGGTTACTGCTTTCCATAGCAGGCTTGGTGCTGCTGGTAACGTACGCTGCGGTGGAACATAAACCATGGCACATCGCCGCCTTTACGATATTCGGCACAAGCCTGATTTTGCTCTACACCGCAAGCTCGTTGTACCACCTGCTTCCTTTATCGGAACGCGGCGTTGCAATCTTACGAAGGATAGATCACATTATGATTTACATTCTCATTGCAGGGACCTATACGCCGGTATGCCTTGTTGCTCTGCGCGGACCGTGGGGATGGAGTTTGTTCGGCGTTGTGTGGGGTCTTGCCATCGCGGGGGTTGTGTTGAAATTGTTCTGGATGACCGCCCCACGCTGGCTTTCGACTGTTTTCTATCTTGGCATGGGATGGATGGCGGTTATAGCAATCACTCCGCTGATACAAGCTTTACCGATAGAAGGTATCGTATGGCTGGTGGCGGGAGGATTGTTCTACTCTAGTGGCGCGGTGATTTATGGAATCAAACGCCCGAACATCATTCCGGGCATCTTAGGATTTCACGAGTTGTGGCATTTGTTCGTTATGGCAGGGAGCTTCAGCCACTTCTGGGTTATGCTGCGGTATGTTTTAGCGATGAATTAGTAGATTACTGCCCCCTTCTCCTGTTGATAGTCCTACTTATTTCTTTTTTCTGCTCCGTCAATAATTGCTTTACTTTTTGCAACTCTCGCTCCATCCGATCCATCTGTGCATTGTGGTTAGTCCACATCTCACTTCGTTTCATGGATTGCCGCTCAGCCATTTGCGCCGCCCGCACGACTTTATCCATAAAGTAGCCGAAGACCCACACACCAATGAACCCAAGCGGCACTATCAGTATCAACAGTGAGCGCAGGCGCAACCCGAAGAAAATCTGGAGCTTATCGCTTGCAGTGATAATCAATAATGTAAAGTTCAAAACTACCAAAAACGATTGTCCGAGGTCGAAGCGATATTTTTGGGCAAAGAATATCTCCCGCCATTTCGCAAGCCGCTGGCGAAGTTCCTGCTCGGATTTTGGAAATTGATATGCCATGATACGCTCCTTTTGTAAAAAAATTATTTTTGTAGGGGCTTGATTAATCAAGCCCCTACGTTAAAATCTTCCTTGTTTCCTCTTTGCCTACAACTGACGTTTAAGCTCTTGCTCAAACACTTCGACTGCTTCATGATCAATCAACACGAATTGAACAAGCGTTAGATGTTTTGCTTCGAGCAGAAAATGTATCACCGCTCCAATCATGACACTGGCGCAGTGGGACATCGAAAAGCCGCCTACACCGGTCCCCAACGCGGGAAACGAGATTGAGGAAAGTTTGTTGTGCTCGGCAAGTGTCAGGCTTGCATGCGTGGCTTGCTTAATAAACTCAGCGGTAGTGTGAAGGTCTTGCCCCATGACGGCAGCGTGAATGACATGCTTCGCGTTCAGCGCGCCTGCGCTTGTCAGAACAGCCTGCCCGATTTCGATAGGTCCCTTTGCCATTGCCTCCCGTTCGATTTCAGAACCGCCCTTGCGCCTGATTGCGCCTGCAACTCCCGCGCCCATCCAAAGATGGTTGTTTGCCGCATTCACAATGGCATCAGTTTGCTGGTCGGCGATATCTCCTTGGAGAATTAAGATTTCACCATGTCCAACATGGATTTTCATGGAAGAGAGATGTTGGGTGAGTTTTTTATAAAACGCGGCGCCTCGTCTGCGCCACGTTTGTATCAAAGATGTTACGAGGCTGGTAAGAGCATCCGAATCGTCGTGCCTTTGCCTACTTCGCTGTCAATTTCGATTTTGCCCTTATGATCGTCAATGACTTTTTTCACGATTGCCATGCCGAGACCGGTGCCGTGTTTCTTGCCGTAGGTCATAAACGGCTCGAAAATCCTTTTCTTTACCTCTTCGGGCATACCGGTGCCCGAATCCGTAAACTCGATTTTTACAAAACCGTTCTCCGCAACAGTAGAGACAGTAAGCGACCCACCTTGCGGCATCGCATCACGGGCGTTGCTCGCAATGTTGTAGAACACGCGAATAATTTTATCTTGGTCCAGATTGACGTTGCCGGTAAACTGCGCTTTCCGGATTAGCTGCACATTGTTTTTGTTGAGGTCTTTTTCTATAAAGTCAAGCACGCTACCCATCACTTCACTAAATTCGACTTCTTGAATATTCATCGAGCTGACGCCGCGGCTGAAATCCAAAATCTCCTGCGTCATATTCACAAAACGATCCACTTGATGAATCATTTCGTCGGCGAGCTTTGCGGCTTCTTCATTTCCCGATTTCTTTTTCATTACTTGCGCGTATACGCGCAACGTGCCCATCGGATTCTTAATATCATGGATGATCGTGCTTGCCATTCTTCCGACAGCGGAAAGACGCTCATTGCTCACCATCTCCTGCGCAAGTCTCGCGTTTTCAATTGCAACCGATGCGTGAGCGGAAAAAGCATCAATAAACTGTTCGTCACCGGTTTCGAATGCGTTTCCCTTTTTATTGAGCAGCTGGAATACTCCAATGACCTTTCCATCTTTGTTGCGCATCGCCATGCACAGCATGTTGCGCGTGCGATACCCCGTTCGCTTATCAATATCGGGATTGAAACGCGGATCGTTGTACGCATCGGGGATATTGATCGTCTCGCCCGTCTGAGCAACATAGCCGGCAATTCCTTTGCCAATGGGCAAACGAATCTCGACCATATTATCTCCCTGCAACACCTTTGACCAGAGTTCCTGTTTGATGCTATCGACAAGATAAAGCGTTCCTCTATCTGCCTCAATACTCTTGACAGCGGCATCGAGAATCAAGCCGAGCAATTTATCGAGGTCGAGCGTTGAGTTGATAATCTTGCTTGCTTCGATCAGCTGCTGGAGTTTTGCAAAACGAGTTTCGCTTGATCGGCGCTGGTCTTCTAACTGCTTCACAATATTATCATTTGCTTGACGCAACCGGGCGGTCAGCTCCCGCATCACGTTCAATCCTACTGTGGAATTATTACTTAACACTTTCTCAAAATATTTTTTTGAAAAAACCAGCGCAGTCGTTTCTTCAATGCAGGTTGCCCGGGCAGAGCGCTCACGACCGTCAATAACGCTCAACTCGCCCACAACATTTCCTCTCGTGAGAAGACTCAATGTCGTCTCCTCACCATAATTCGTGAGACGTGAAATCTTGACTTGACCACTTAAGATACAGTAGACGTTCTCGGCGGGCATATTCATATCAACCAAAATGTGATTGGCGGGATACGACTCTTCGCACAGGTCTTTTGCGATAACCTGCAACTCCGCATCGCTGACATCCTGAAAGATAGCGCACGACCGAAGACCCTCAATCTGCCTATTGGTTACCGACATGAATATTCTCCACTTGAAGCGTTTACGGATAGAACGACACTTATAATAACAAGAATCGTCCAATTAGTCAAGAAAATCGGTTTTCTTGCATTTCGGACAAATTATCTCTACCATACTTCGGTTTTTTGAGTTGCAAGAACGCCCTGCTGTGCTCAAATGACAACCACCAGCGCCATTACCGCCAACGTTTACGTAATCAAAACGCGTTCCAGTTTCTTGCACCGTCTCAGATCAATGTTTTCATAACAAGGAGAAATCAGAGGCGTTTTATGTGGCTTAAGGCGGGGTAGTTGTATAAAAATTTTCTCAAGACTGACTCTGACAAAGCGAGGAGAAAATTCTACAAATGAACAATCGGGGCGCCGTTCTATCATTGCAGATTTGCCCGGTCACCGAAAACCGATGACCTGTGAGCCATGCAGTCGAATGGAAGAAATCGGAAAAGGGCTGAAGATGGAACTGGAAGGCAGGCACGGCATGCTGGCGCGAGTTGTTCAAAGCGGCGTCATAAGGGTTAGTGACCCGATTACTCTCTTGCTGATATAACGGTTCCCCACGATCTTCGACGAGAGTGCAATGCAACAATTCTGGTTTTTCATTTACAATATCATCGTTATCCCGGTTTTTGGCGCGTTGTTGCAAGTTGCTTCGCTGTTCAACAAAAAAATCCGGCGGGGATTGAACGGCCGCAAAGGATTGTTTGAACGACTCGAGCAAGACGTAAAAAAACTGACAGCCTCTCGGCGTCTGTGGTTCCATTCATCTTCCATGGGGGAGTTCGAGCAAGCCAAACCGATTATCGCCGCACTCCGCAAACAATACGACGATCTCGATATTATCGTCAGCTTCTTCTCTCCTTCCGGGTACGAGCATTCAAAAAATTATAAACTTGCAACGCTGATTACCTACATCCCGTTCGATAAAGCTTCCTATGCCCGCCGCTTTCTCGATCTGATTCAGCCCACCGCGGCAATTATGGTTCGCTACGATGTGTGGCCCAACCACGTATGGGAACTTCAACGCCGAAATGTGCCGACGTTCATAGCGAACGCAACGCTCAGGAAAAATTCAAAACGGCACTCGATCTTTTTCCGAAATTTCCATCATTATTTATACGATACGTTGACCGCTATCTTAACTGTCTCCCGCCAGGATGCGGAGGCACTCCAGCGTTTTCATTTGACGCATCCTGAAATTCATGTCATCGGGGAAACCCGCTACGACCAGGTGTGGCAGCGAAGCGAAGAAGCCCGGACAAAACATCTCATTCCTGCCGCGATGCTCCGGCGAAAAAAAGTGTTCGTTGTGGGCAGTAGCTGGGAGGAAGACGAAGAGGTACTGCTCCCAGCATTCCGAAGAATCGCTCAACACGATTCCAACGCTCTGATGATCCTCGTGCCCCACGAGCCTACGCTTGAGACATTGGATAATCTCGAGCGGGCGCTCGAATACAAATTGCGCTCCATCCGTTTTTCCGACCTGAACGATTATACCGACGAAAACGTTGTTCTGGTGGATAGCATCGGCATTCTCACGTCGCTCTATCAATACGCGCATGTCGCTTATGTAGGGGGAAGTTTCAAACAGGGCATTCACAATGTCTTAGAGCCGGCGGTATATGGTCTGCCGGTATTGTACGGACCTAAACATCGAAACTCGCAAGAGGCGATAGAACTTGCGCACCGTGGGGGCGGGTTCGTCGTCCAAAATCAGGATGAATGCTACACACATCTACGCAGATTGTTCAACGACAAAAAAGCGCGCGTGCGTGCAGGCAACGAATCGCTTGCGCTGGTGAAAGAAAATATCGGTGCAACCGAACGATTTATTGAGTATCTTGCTAAAGTTTTATGAGTTGGTGAGTGGTTAATTTGTTAATTAGAAGCTACCTCAAAAGCCTTAAAAATAGTCAGTCTGAGCGCAGTGAGCGTTTTTAGCGAACGCCCGCCTGCTGGACGGGCAGGAAGTCGAAGACTTCGTCATAGACCCTTCGACTTCGTCCCGACGTAAAAACGTCGGGACTGCCTGCCCGACGCAGGCGGGCGCTCAGGGTGACATATAAATTACAATATGAAAATCGCGTACTTCGATACCATTGCAGGCATCAGCGGCGATATGACGCTCGGAGCGTTTGTGAGCGCTGGATTACCTATAGATGAGCTTTCCAATGAATTGAAAAAGCTCAATCTCCCCGGCTACGAGATTGAGGCGAAACACATCACCCGAAGCGGCATCGTTGCAACTAAAGTGGATGTTATCATCTCGGAACAGCCAAAATACCACCGGCATCTGAAAGACATTAACGCGCTCATTGACGCAAGCGATTTGAGTCCATCCGTAAAAGAACGCGCAAAAAAGATTTTTTATGAAGTCGCGGTTGCCGAGGCAAAAGTGCATAACTCGACGTTAGAGAAAATTCACTTTCACGAAGTAGGCGCCATTGATTCGCTGGTGGATATTGTCGGAACGGCAATTTGCCTCGAAAAAATGAATATCGAACAGGTCTATTCTTCCCCCGTGCGCGTCGGCAGCGGCGGATTTATTCAGACGCAGCATGGCACTATGCCCATACCAACGCCGGCAACGATGGAGATTCTCAAAGGTTATCCTACTGTCCTCACCGATATCCCTTATGAGCTAACGACTCCAACCGGCGCCGCAATCATTAAAGCGCTTTCGGGCGGAACGATTGCCTTAGAGAGACTGATCATCCAATCTATCGGCTACGGCGCGGGGACAAAGGAAATACCAAACGCACCCAATCTCCTGCGGGTGATGATCGGTGAGCTGGAAGCCCGGTATGCCGCCGATGAAGTGGTGAGCGTTGAGACGAATATAGATGATATGAATCCCGAGATTCATCCGTACGTCATCGAAAAGCTTCTCGCCGCGGGAGCGCACGACGCATATTTGATTCCCGTTATCATGAAAAAAGGGCGACCGGGCATTCTTCTCTCAACGTTAACGGAGCGCAGAAAGCTCGATGCAATCCTGAGTGTTTTGTTCAGGGAAACATCAACGCTGGGCGTTCGCATACAGACCATTGAGCGAAAAAAAATCGCGCGCGCTCAAAAACAGGTCCAAACATCTTTTGGTACTGTAACAGTCAAAGCAGTCATCAACGACGGAAAAGAGAAGCTCATCCCCGAGTTTGAGGAGTGCAAGCGCATAGCAGCAGAAAAAAATCTCCCCTTGCTTGACGTGTATAAAATTTTAGAATCAGAACTGCGGTAACCTTACATTGATTCATTGCCCATGAGCTCATGAATGAGCTAGTGGACTGTTACGATAATTAGTTGATAATTTAGTATCTTGCATACATCTGTTCATTCCTCACATTCAATGGAGGATGTATGCGAAAGCAAAAATACCCGGTTACGTTATCAAAGACACAGCGCAATGAATTGCTCA
>JACQBK010000089.1 GCA_016194505.1 Ignavibacteriales bacterium
ACGGTGGGTGCCCGCCTAAGCATTTCACACTTCCACTACCCGCTCGTCCCAATCGAAATTGAGAGTCATCGCTTGGCATCCGTTTTGGAAAACGGAGGTGGCATGCGCTCCACGCTTATGAGTCAAGCTCCCTATTAAAGCTACTTGTAAGGTTCTTTAATAAGTTTTGATTACGGCTGACGGTGCGGAACTCTTTCCTTGCGTACAATCATATGACCGTACGATCCGAACCGCTCAAGGATGTAAAGGAACATTTTAAACAAATCAGCTAACACTCTTCTCGTCTGCTACTTTGTCTAAACAATTATCGAGATAATTGGAGAGTTTAACAATCTCGGTTTCCAAATATGTCATCGTCTGCTGATTGTGGTCTCGTTCTTTCATCAAATCTTCTGTAATGTTTAATGCGGAAAGAACTGCAATCGTCAGAGGCGGCTGCTCGGGAATCTTATCATGGATGGATGAGATCATCGAATCCACGTACCCGGCAATCTTTTTGGTTACATCTTCGTTTTCTCCCTTGAGAGGATATTCCGAACCGAATATCTTTACTTTGATACTTTTACCAGCCATAGACAATAGGGAACTTTAAGAGTGATTGCTTCGCTTGCTTAAAATGATACACATCAACCGCTATCAAAACATTAAATCATAAGGATTACAGCCGAGAATTGATTTTTGTGATAAGCTCCTTAATCCTTAATTTAAGTGCCTCCTTTTCTTCCTTTGTGAAAACATCGGTGCCATTCGATTGAAAACGCAAAGCCTCTTGGTGCACACGTTCAAGTTCGCGCTCACGGTCAGCCAGGATTTGCTTTAAATGTTTCTCAACTCCCTCAAGCTCTCCGATACGCCCATGCAAAGCGGCATTTTCCTCTTTAAGCTTTACAATAGCTTCCGAGACTCTGTGTGCCTTCTCCCAAAGCATTTGGAGAGCGTACTCGAGACTTTTCGTATCTTTTTCCGCTACTACCTCAGGTTCCACTTGCTGTTCAGGCAAGGTTGGACTCCTTCAAGGTGTTCATAAACAAAGGATTATTCTCTTTAACTTCGTAATTTCGCATTGCACTTTCGCTGAGTATGCTCGACAATTTTTCCGACTAACTCATCGGCTTCTTTATCTGTCAACGTACGATCAAAAGGCTGGAACTCTAATGCGTACGCTAAACTCTTTTTCCCTGCACCGACTTGATCACCCACATAGACATCAAAGAGCACTAACTTGTTGAGCAGTGTTCCACCTGCTTCCAGCATCGTTCGCTCAACATCACGTTGTGGAAGCGTTACATCAACTACAAACGCCAAATCTCTTCTTACGCTTGGGAATTTAGGAAGCTCTTTAAACTTTTTCTCAACTTTCAGGTTTTCTTCAATGACCTTTGTTCTCAACTCCGCTACAAAGACTGCTTCATCAATATCAAACCTTTTAGCGATTGACTTGGCAATCTTTCCGAAAAAGCCTGCGTAAGTGCCATTGATTTCAATCTTTAGACCGCTTTCAATTAAAGCGTTGTCGCTATCATAAGAAATAAAACTGTATTTGTCAAGGGAAAACTTGTTTAACAAGGCTTCTACCTCGCCCTTTAAGTCAAAGAACTCGACTTCTCGCTCTTCAGCACCATACTGCGAGGAGGATGGATGACCCGTCAAAAGAAGAATTAACCTCTCTTCCTCTTGGTAATCTGCCAAATCGTCGCTCATCTGACTATTTTTAAGGCTGAAAACATTTCCTATTTCAAAGAGGCGCAGGTTTTGCTCTCCATGATACCGATTATGTTTTGTTACCTGCAATGCTCCGGCTACCAAACTTGTCCGGAGTGCAGACGCATCAAGGCTTACAGGATTAAGAACGTTGATCGCGTTCCCTCCTGCTAAAGAAGCCGTTGAATCTTCTAACAAACTGAACGTCAGCATTTCATTAAACCCTGCACCGACTAGATAATTTCGCAGTTCGTCTTGGAAATTACCCGTCACTAACGGCTTTGAGAAATCCACCGTTGCGCGCGTCTTAGTTTCGATGTTGTCATAACCATACACGCGAGCGACTTCTTCAATAAGGTCAATCTCTTCCACTACATCAGGGCGAAACGTTGGGACGCGCAACACAATAGCTTCTTTCGATTGTGAGACCGGCGCTACATCAAGCAATTTCAGCAAATCTACAATCTGCTTTGCGGAAAGATTTGTTCCCAGAACATCGTTGACGTGTTTGACGCGTAAACGAATTTGTTTCACTTTCGCTTTTTTAGGGTACACATCAATGGCGTCGCGTAACACTTCAGCGCCCGTTAATTCTTGGATAAGTTGAGCCGCTCGATGAGCCGCATACACGGTCATTTCAACATCAACGGAACGCTCAAATCGCTGGGAGGCGTCTGTAGAAAGCCCGAGAAATTTAGACGTACGCCTCACGCTGCTTGGGTCAAAGTTTGCGCTTTCAATAAGCACGGAAGTCGTTGTTTCGCTAATTTCCGAGTTAGACCCACCCATCACACCGGCAATCGCGACTTGCCGCTCTCCGTCACAGATCATCAAAATATCAGAGCTTAGTTTTCGCGCTTTACCATCGAGCGTGGTGAATGTATCGCCGTCGTTCGCTCGCTTCACGATGATGGTATGCTTCGCCAATCTATCGTAATCGAATGCGTGCAACGGCTGGCCGGTTTCCATCAGCACATAATTTGTTACATCAACAATATTATTGATAGGGCGAACACCAACGGCGCTTAAACGATCCTGCAGCCATTTTGGCGACGGTTGAACTTTTACGTTGTGTAATACTCGTGAAGAATACCTTCGGCATTTTTGCGGGTCGAGAATTTTTATTGTCGCCGCTTTGACTGCTTGGGACTTGCTTTCACGGATTTTTACGGAGGGCAGTTTTGCTTTTTTCTTTGTTAAAGTCTGTATTTCTCTCGCAACGCCAATGTGGCTTAACCAATCTCCTCTGTTCGCAGTAACCTCCATCTCGTACACAACGTCTTCCATTCCCAAATACTTTGCAAGCGGAGTTCCCGGCTTTGCCTTTTCATCGAGGACGAGAATTCCTTGCGCATCATCGCCAAGATCGAGTTCATACGCAGAACAAATCATGCCGTTTGATTCAACGCCGCGGATTTTTACTCGCTGGATAACGAAGGGCTTTCCTTCCGAATCATGTTGATTGTGCGGAATTGTCGCGCCGTTAAGAGCCACCGCCACTTTTTGTCCCGCCGCAACATTGGGACCGCCGCAAACGATCTCCAACACTTCCTTACCAACATTTACCTTGCAATGGGAGAGCTTATCAGCGTTGGGATGTTTTGTTTTTTCCAAGACTTCTCCAACGACAAAACCAGCGTATTTCTTGGATAAATCTTCAAAGCTGGCTACCTCCAAGCCCAGCATCGAAAGCTTATCGGCAAGAACTTCCGGGGTAAGCTTTACATCAATATACTCTTTGAGCCAATTGTGTGAAATTTTCATGCGCTAAAACTGCTTTAGGAATCGCACATCATTTTCATAATAAAGCCGTAAGTCATCAATGTCATAGCGAAGCGAGGCAATGCGCTCAATCCCCATGCCAAACGCAAAGCCCGTGTATTTTTCCGCATTATACCCAACATACTTGAAGACATGAGGATGAACCATTCCCGAACCGAGAATTTCCAACCATCCGGCGAATTTGCACATGCGGCATCCCTTCCCTTTGCAAAGGAAACAGGAAATATACATGTCAGCGCTCGGCTCCGTGAATGGAAAGAACGTTGGACGGAATTTATACTGAACATCGCTTCCGTAAAATTGCTTTGCAAAGGAAACAAGCGTGCCCTTCAAATCACTGAACGTTACACCTTGATCCACATAAAGCCCTTCAATCTGATGGAACAGCACAAGACTACGCGCGCTTACCGCTTCATTCCGATAGACACGACCGGGCATGATTGCCCGCACCGGCGGCTGTTGCCTTTCCATAAGGCGAATTTGCACAGGAGAGGTGTGGGTCCTCAAAAGCACTTTCTTTGAGATAAAGAACGTATCCTGCATATCCCTTGCCGGGTGATTTGGAGGAAAATTCAGCGCCTCGAAATTGTAATAATCGCTTTCAACTTCGGGACCCAAAGCAATGGAAAATCCCATGCTCACAAAAATCCGCCTGATCTCGTCAATTGTTTGAGTGATAGGATGTTTTGTTCCTAACGGCTTCGGACGTCCGGGCAGTGTTACATCCACGGGAAGCTCTGCCGGGCGGGAAGCATGTTCAAGATTTGCTTTCTTCTCATCGAAGGCAGCTTGGGCAGCGGTGCGAAACTCGTTGAGCGCTTTTCCAACAGCAGGCTTATCCACCACGGAAACGGATTTCAAATCATCAAACAATTGGGCGATAAAACCCTTGCGTGCCAAAAACTTAATACGCAGGTCTTCCAACGCCTGCGGACTGCCTACGTGCGCCAGCTCGTCAAAGAATTGCTGTTTAATTTGTTCGATTTTTTCGATCATTGGTATTGAGGGGTGATCTTAAAGGTACAGAAAAACATTGTCAGTCTGAGCGCAGTGAGCGCTTTGTGCGAACGCCCGCCTGCCGGACGGGCAGGAAGTCGAAGACTCCGTATAAACCCTTCGACTTCGTCCCGACGTAAGACGTCGGGACTGCGCTCAGGGTGACATACTATTATAAACCTTTGTTAAGATAGTTTCTAAACAATAGAATCTTAAATAAAAAATCTCCTCACCAACTTCTGAGTCGCTCTCCTGTAAAAGAAGCTCGCTCATCAGTAAACAAAAGTTGATGAGAAGATATAATTATGCAGTTGCAAACTTCACAACTTCGGCAAACGCTGAAGGGTTGTGAACAGCCAAATCAGCCAACACTTTCCTGTTAATGACAAGCTCTTTTTTATCGAGACCTGCAATAAGCTTGGAATAGGTCGTGCCCTGCGTGCGAGCTCCAGCATTGATCCTTGCAATCCACAGCGTGCGGAACAACCGCTTCTTGGTCCGGCGATCGCGATAGGCATGGGTTAACGCCTTGTCAACATGGTGCTTGGCAATGGTAAGGACTTTACTCCGGCCGCCCCAATAGCCTTTCGCTTGTTCAAGAACTTTTTTTCTTCGACGATGCGAGGCAACTTTATTTTGTGAACGTGGCATTGATACTTCTCCTTCCGATCAAATTACGCTGATAAAAATCTTCGAATTTTATATGCTTCCGTCTCCGAGACAAGACCCGGTTTGCGCAAGTGGCGCTTCCGCTTGCTGGATTTTGACGTAAGAATATGTTTCCGAAACGCTTTCCGACGTTTCACTTTACCCGTTGCCGTTATTTTAAACGTCTTCCGGGCGCTTCGGTGTGTTTTCATTTTGGGCATGATACTGTTTCCTTATGATGCTTCCGTTGATTGTTTATTTTCCGAGCCTTTTTTCTTAGTCCGATCGGCAATGTAATATGCAATCATCTGCCGACCCTCCATTTTCGCGGGCGAATCGAGTTTCGCTATATCCGAAAGCCTTTCAGTAAAGCGGTCAAGCAATTCTCTCCCTTGATCTTGGTATGTAATCTCTCGTCCCTTGAAGACAACCGCCGCTTTCACTTTATGTCCCTCTTCAATAAATGTTCTCGCGTGCCGCGTTTTAAATTCAAAATCGTGTGTATCCGTGTTTGGATGAAAACGAATCTCTTTCACGAGCGTAATGTGCTGATGTTTTTTCTGAAGTTTTTCTTTCTTCGAAACCTCGTATTTGTATTTTCCGAAATCCATAATCTTGCACACCGGCGGTTCAGCTGTCGGAACAATTTCAATAAGATCCAATCCTTTATCAACGGCAAGCTTCTGAGCGTCTTTTGTGGACAGAACACCAACCTGCTGTCCTTCATCATCAATAACTCTGACTTGTGGTGCTTTTATTTCCGTGTTTATGCGCGCACGCGGCTGTTTAATGGGGGTCTCTCCTATAACGTAATTGTTTTCTGTTTGATTGCTTCGAGCGTGGAAGAAAGGAACGCATCCCGGCTCATCGAGCCTAAATCGCCTTTTTTGTGCTGGCGAACGGATATTGTATTTGCTTCTTTTTCCTTTTCACCAACAACGATCATGTAAGGGACTTTCTTTGTTTCCCAATCTCGAATTTTGTATCCTATTTTTTCATTTCGGTCATCAAGCTCGCATCGGATACCTGCCGCCTTCAATTGTTGAAAAACCTCTTGTGCATATTCCAAATGCTGGTCGGTGATAGGCAAAACCACGGCTTGAAGTGGGGCAAGCCAGAGGGGAAATTCTCCGGCAAAATGCTCTATCAGCACTCCCATAAATCGCTCCATCGAGCCAAATGGTGCGCGATGAATGACGACGGGGCGATGCTTCTGTCCATCGGCGCCGACGTACTCGAGATTAAACCGCTCGGGCATCACGTAATCTACCTGCACTGTTCCAAGCTGCCATGTGCGACCGAGAGCATCCCGCACCATAAAATCTATTTTGGGACCATAGAACGCAGCTTCACCGATACCAATATAATAATTTAATTTCGTAAGCTCGGCAGCTTCTTTAATATCTTTTTCGGCCTGCACCCACATCTCATCCTCGCCACCGTATTTATCCTTATTTTTCGGGTCTCTAAACGAAAGCCGGGTCTTGAAATCACTGAATCCGAGGGTATTGAACACAAGCTGAATCAGCTCGATAACATCGCACAGTTCTTGTTTTAACTGATCCTGTCGCATGAACATATGGGAATCATCCACTGTAAACGAGCGCACTCGGATAAGCCCATTCAATTCACCTGATTGCTCGTAGCGATAGACAGTTCCAAACTCCGCTAACCGAATCGGCAGATCGCGGTAGCTTCTCGGCTTCGCGGCATAAATTTGAAAATGGTGCGGGCAATTCATCGGCTTCAGCAGATACTCCTCTTCTTCAACCTTCACTGGAGTAAATTGACTATCCTTGTAATACGGATAGTGTCCGCTGGTTTTGTATAAGTTGATATTGCCGATGTGCGGCGTTACAACTGACAAATATCCCCGCTTTTTCTGTTCTTCACGAAGAAAATTTTCCAACGTTTCCCGAACTATAGTCCCTTTGGGAAGCCACAGTGGCAATCCTCCTCCAACTTTTGGCGTGAGAAGGAATAATTCCAATTCCTGCCCAAGCTTTCGATGGTCGCGGCGCTTGGCTTCTTCCAATCTGTACAGATGCTCGTCAAGTTCTTGCTTTGTTGGAAACGTCACCCCGTAGATGCGTTGCAGCATCTTGTTCTTTTCACTGCCACGCCAATATGCGCCCGCAACACTGAGGAGCTTAATCGCTTTGATACGACCTGTCGAAGGAATATGCGGACCATAGCAAAGGTCGGTGAAATTCCCCTGATGATAAAAAGAAATCGTCTGACCTTTCAGGTCCTCAAGAAGCTCAAGTTTATATGGATCACCTTTCTTCTTGAAATAAACTACGGCATCTTCCCATTGTTTCTCTTCGCGTTGATACGGAACATCCCTGCCGGCAAACTTATACATCGTCTCTTCGATTTTTGAAAGATCGTCTCCGGTAAGAGTATGATCTCCCATATCAATATCATAGTAAAAACCATTCTCAATCGGAGGACCGATGCTGAACTTCGTGCCGGGATAAATGTTTTCAATCGCTTCCGCCATCAAATGCGCAGAACTGTGCCAGAAGGCATACTTACCGCCATCATCAGCCCATTTTAAAATCTTTAAGGAAGCGTCGTTTGCAATAGCCCGGCTCAAATCCCATACCTCGCCGTTCACTTCGACAGCAAGCGCTTCTTTCGCCAAGCCTTTGCTGATGCTTTCGGCAATTTGGCGGCCTGTGGTTCCCTTATCGAACTCCTTGATGGTTCCATCAGGAAATGTAATTTTAATTTTTTCCATCGCTTTCCAAATCGGGATAAAAAAAATCGGAGACAACTCCGATTCGGCACCTCTCGTTATTGCAGAACATACTCAGTGATTTCTCTTGTGGGCTCTATAGGACTCGAACCTATGACCTCTACCATGTCAAGGTAGCGCTCTAACCAAGCTGAGCTAAGAGCCCTAAACGTTAGCAGAACTGTTATATAATTTCAAATATATAATTTCAAATTGTTAGCTCTTAGAAAAACTCAAACCTGCGATCTCTACCATGTCAAGGTAGCGCTCTAACCATCCCGTTGTACGGGACAAGAGCCAAGCTAAGAGCCATAAACGTTAGCAGAACTATTATATAATTTCAAATTGTCAGCTCTTAAGAAAACCCGAACCAATAACTTCTACCACATCAAGGTAGCGCTCTAACCAAGCTGAGCTAAGAGCCCTTGTCCAGAGCTATTCACATAAAAAACTTTAAAATAATACTGAATTTTTGCTACAAAAACAAGGACTGAAATGCAAAATAAGCCATAAAAAACAGGCAAATTATAATTTTATTGGTAAAAATTTCTTTCCCAACGGTGCGCACGTAATTTTGCAATCAATTCTTGACTTAGAGTGCGTCCATCAGAGACACTGCAGTTGGCTTCGACATTCAGTTCTGAGCGCATACCCGGTATCACTGTGGAAACCGCTGGATGATGGAGGCAAAACCTTAGGGCAAGCTCCGCTAACGTTTCAGCTTCCTTCCCAAGCAATTGTTTAAGCTTTGTGATGCGCTCAAACACTTGCTGTTTTCGGTCGTCCCTGAAATAACGATTGCGAAAATCATCCGGTGGAAAAACCGAATCGGGGGTGATAGCACCGGTCAGCGCTCCTTCATCAAACGGAACCCGAACAATAATGCCTATATTATGTTGTTGACAAACCGGAAAGAGTTTGTTCTCCGGATTTTGTTCAAAGATATTGTAGATCACTTGAAACGTATCGGCTTTTCCGGTTGCAGCCAATTTTAGCGCATTTTCCGGTTGATGATCGTTGATAGAGACACCGAAAAATTTAATTTTGCCCTCGTCCTTCAATCGGCTTATAGCATCAAACCATTCGGCGTCTTCCGCCCAATCATCAAGCCAAACGTGAAATTGTTGCACATCAATCGCATCTACATTAAGATTTCGCAGGCTTTGTTCCGTGCATTTAACAATGTAATCCGCCGGAAAGACATCCTTTAACTTGCTTCCTGTTTTAGCGGGCCACTGGCGATTTTTTGGCGGGATTTTCGTTGCAACATACAATTGCTCTTTGCGCCCCTTTAAAAGTCTTCCAACAAGCTGTTCGCTATGCCCCTCGCCGTATGCTAACGCTGTGTCAATAAAATTCAACCCGCTATCTACTGCTTTATGAAGAGCCTTTAAGGATTGAGAGTCTTCGGAGCCTTGCCATAATGCTCCACCAATTCCCCAAGCACCATAACCGACTTCAGAAATTTTAATTCCTGTCTTACCAAGAGTTCTGTATTTCATTTAGGATGCTCCTTTTTATCAAGGTCTGTCGAATATTTCTTAAGCAATGCCTCTATGTCCTGTTTCGTTTTTTTAACAACATATTTCTTTTGTAATTCCTCCAACCGCCGAACGCTCAGTGCATCCAATTCTTCATCGTCTCGAGTGCGTTTCAACATCATCTCGAAGTCATACCGCTCTTTCTTATCCATCCGGGAGATGTAGTCTTTAAGCTCTTGGACAATTTTCTTTTG
>JACQBK010000090.1 GCA_016194505.1 Ignavibacteriales bacterium
ACCTTCTTCAAGCGCGCAGGATTTTGTATGTTTCATGCCTTTGGTATTTGCCTTTGCAACGTCGCCGCCTTTCACATAACCAGTGGCGCACATTTTATCAACCAAATAGCCTTTCCACGTATCCGCTTTTGCCATCTCTTTCATCATACCGGTTCCTTTTTTCATCATACCGGGTGCTTCTTTTTTCTCTTGCGCAACCGCCGAAAGACTCATCATCACGATTCCAAGCGCAATGAGAACGAACTTAAGGTTTTTTTTCATAAATTGATCCTTTATTTATAACGAGTTAGGTTAAAAATGAGATTTAATGTAGCGATAATAAGGATTTTCAGATAAAAATTCACTGCAAAAAAAGAAAATTTACTTAAATCGCTTTTATGTAAACCCGATGCGGGAATAAAAAGTTCCAATGTTTATTTAATCAATAGATCCACCATCTTCATTAAGGGGTGTTGTTATATGGTTGGCTATCGTTTGGCTCATTAGCAAAAAGGCGAATGAAGTAAATTCATCCGCCTTTCGCGTTTTTTAACAGGGTTATATAGAGTTATTACTTGCCTTCTACACTGGAGTAAAGGAGTACCTTTGCTCCCCCTTTTTCCATAATTTTTCCTTTGACGGTAACTGTTTTTGCAGCATAGGGTAGGAGAGTCTCATTGGCTCCTTTGGTTCCTTTCTCAGGAGCCAAAATATATACTTTGCCGGTTTTTTCTTCAAGAATTCCAACTGGTAATCCGCCCTTCATGCAGGCTATGGCGCACGCCTCATGTTCGGCTCCCTTGCCGCCCATCATACCAGTGAGATAGCATTTCGTGTCGATGACTTCACCCGTAACGGATACTTCCCCTAAGGCTTTTTTGCCGCCAGAACTGCTAGGATTCTGTGCTAAGGCCGAATCTGCTATTACGAAGACAGCCAAAAAGGCGAGAGTGAAAAGAAAAGATTTCATAGTATTACTCCTTTTGTTAATGGTTATTTGAGTTTGTTAATTAATTATTTTTTCTTACGAGTTAGCAGTAAGATGTTTTTGTCGCTTTTCCGATCCATAGACAAGCCCTAAAGTAATTCCGTAAACTGTGTGGCCAACCAAACTTCCCATGACCATCATCATTGGAGCGGGAGTATTCATAGCAAAAAGACCCGCGCCCATCATTGGATTTACCATGACTTGGGCGGCAAGCCAAGGAATAATGCTAAAAATTAGTCCTTTCAACCAAGGAGCCGCAGACAATTTGGGATAAAAAACATAAGCATACCCGACTGCAAGAACCACGCCGATCATAAAATGTGCAAACCAGCCGATTATTACAGGTACACCCATAAAACTTCCAAGCATTTTTGGTATGTTCATTTCTGGCATCCCCATCATCGGTGCAACCACTGTCATCATGGTCATGGTAATTGTGCCTGCCACGCCAGCGATGATTGCTTTGAATAAATTTGTTTGTCCCATAACAGTGCTCCTTTGAAATTGTGAAATGGATTGAAGGTTGAAAAAACGAAACAAGCTTAGAGTTGATGACTCAAAACTTTTTCTTTAAAGATATAGGAGGAAATGCAAAGGAATTGTCCGCTAACGGACAATTAACGCAAAAGCGTAAAAAATGAGGTATTTAAAGGTAAAAAAGGAATTACTTGGCGAGAAGTTGAAGTTCGTTCCAGCGCTTTATGGTTATTTTTTGGCGAGAGAAATCAATAATACCGTTTGAGCGAAACTCGTTCAATGTTGTAGTAACTGTTTGTCGAGCTGAACCCGTGAGAAGAGCTATTTCTTGATGTGAAAGAGAAACCTGAATAGTAATAATACCGCCTTTCACTTTACCAAACTCATCTGCATATTTTACCAAAAAGCTTGCAATGCGCTTCTTGACGTCTTTAAACGCAAGATCGGTAACGCGCTCTTGAAATTTTTTCAGCCTTAAGCCAATGCGCTTTGTAATCTCAAAGTTCAACTCCGGATGCTGTTGCAACAGCATTTCGAAATTCTGCTTCTTCATGGTGCAAATAATAGCAGTATCCAATGCTTCTGCAAGTTCGCTCGGATTTTCACTCTCGTCCCCCAGCGGAAGCTCCCCAAAAACTTCACCCGGTCCAATGACATCGAGAATAATTTCTTTTCCATCCGAGGTCAGTCGAGAAATTTTCACGTGCCCTTCTTTTAAGAAGAACATGGTATTGGATGATTCGTTAGGGAAATAGATGGGGTCATGGGTCTTGCAGGTTATCATGGAAGACATTTTATCAACCTGCATCATTGTTTTTTCGTTCATTCCCTCGAAAATGTTAAAGTGTTTCAGGTACCAGAATTTTGTTTTTTCTGCCATAGGATACTCATTAGTTAGAGAACACTTCTTTTCGTTTAACTACTCTATCTTGATAACAGTCGCCCAAGCGTTGCGCTGTCAGAGGTGGGCAGTTGGCAAGCGTAATTTTCGCAAATGTATGCGGTTGGCTTCCCGCCGATAGGATGAATGCTTTCGAGGAAGGGGACTAACGATGCAAGCACTTTTTGCCCTTCGCTCTCATCAGCAAAAAGAATGATTTTATTCGGAATGAACCGGCTATGAATTTCTTCCAGTAGTTGTTTTGTGAGCGGGCCGTTTGGGTTGCCTGCGATAACAATTTGCTTCGGCTTAGAAAGACTGAAATCCAGCGCAGTGAGAAATTGTGGAGTAGCATTCGGCATATTGGATAACCGTTCGCTAAAAAACCCCAACGTTTCTGTCGCCATTTCGGCATACGCTTGATTGTTTGTCATGTGAGAAAGCCGGAGGAGATTCAAAATAGCAATCGAGTTGCCGGTGGGCTCCGCTCCGTCGTACCATTCTTTTGTGCGAATCAATATTGTCTTGTCATTGCCGGATATGTCGAAAAATCCGCCTTGTTCTTGATCATAAAACAATTGATTTTGACGTTCAGTAAAAGTTAAAGCGGTTTTCAAATGCTCGATATCCGATGATGCCTCGTATAAATCTATCAATGCCTGAATCAAAAAAGCGTAATCCTCAAGATGCGCTTCAAACCGCGCTTCGCCGTCTCGATATCGCCTCAACAGCTGGCCTGAATTTCTATCGGCAAGTTTATCTAAAATAAAATTGGCGGCGCGCTCTGCGATTTGAAGATATTGCTTATCTCCCAAAACCTGATATGCTCGCGCGCATGCGGAAATCATCATCCCATTCCATGAGACCAAAATTTTATCATCGAGATGCGGGCGGGGGCGGTTTTCTCGTGCTTTGAAAATTTTTTCTGTTGCGTGTTTCAGTGTGTGTTCGATTTCCTCAGAAGAAGCATTACATTGTTTTGCAAGTTCTTCAACTGAATGCACTTTGTGGAGTATATTTTTTCCTTTGAAGGCACCCTGTGGATCCGCTAAGACGTTGCCGTCGTTTTGGACATCATAGTACCGGCAAAATATTAGGCATTCTTTTTCAGAAAGAATCCGCGATAGTTCATTCTTCGTCCAAACGTAAAAAGCGCCTTCTTCTTTTTTTGTAGGGTTATGAGCATCAGGCGCGCTTTCTGCGTCTTCGGCGGAATAAAAGCCACCGTCGGGATGCGATAACACACGCTCAACATAGGCTAATACATTCCGCGCAGCATCGCTATAGAACGCATCGTGCGTTAGTTGAAATGCTTCAAGGTAAGAGATAGCCAATTGCGCCTGGTCGTAGAGCATTTTTTCAAAATGGGGAACATGCCAGCGCTCGTCGGTGGCATAGCGATGGAATCCGCCCCCGATATGGTCACACATTCCGCTCCTTGCCATGCGCTGTAATGTCTCGAGCGTCATTTCAAGCGAGCGTTGGTTTCCTGTCCGTTTGTAATAGCGGAGCAAAAAATTAAACACAGTTGGTCGGGGAAATTTTGGCGCACCTCCAAAGCCGGCATTCTTTGTGTCATAGATTTTTAAAAACGAATCGAACCCGCCGTCGAGTATTTCCGGTCCCAAATGAATTGGCGCTGTTTCCGGGTGAGCGACTTGATGCAGATAATCATTCATCCGCTCGGTTACCTGGTCAATCTGGGGGCGGTCGTTCATCCAGACTTCGTTGATTCGCTCCAGCACTTCCTTAAACCCGGCTTGTCCGTGTTGCGAGACGGGTGGAATGTACGTAGCCCCAAAAAAAGGTTTGCGGTTTGTATCGAGAAACATTGACATGGGCCACCCGCCGCTACCGCTCATGGCTTGCAACGCCGTCATATACACACGGTCAATATCGGGGCGCTCTTCGCGGTCAACTTTTATGCTAACGACGTATTTATTCATCAACGCAGCGAGCGATTCGTTTTCGAACACCTCGCGCTCCATCACGTGGCACCAGTAACACGTCGAGTAGCCGATCGAGAGAAAAATCGGTTTGTCTTCCCTCTTCGCTTTATTAAATGCTTCATTTCCCCACGGATACCAATCAACAGGGTTGTATGCATGTTGAAGGAGGTAGGGGCTTTTTTCATTGATGAGCCTGTTGGGCTTTTTATGTGTACGGAGGCTTTCAGTCATTTTGAGTTGATAAGAGTTATCTCGAAAATGCGGTGTATTATTCTTTTTGGAATCCGAAGGCTTATACGAAGGGAAAATATTGTCGTTGATTGATTTGGATTTTCCTTTTGCGCCAACGACTGTGACGGGAATCTTCACTTCAATCTCTGATGGGGCAAGGCATACCTGATCGTTGCATGCCTGAATTGTTAACGTTGCTTTTATACTATCCCTGCGGGGCTTTGCAGTCTCGGACAACTTTACGGTAAAGAAAATTTTGATTTCCTTCTCGTACACGCTGAGCGGTTCTTCAGAAAATGCAAATTTTATATTTTTCCCCTGTGGATAGGTAAGATTGCTGAATGTACAATCTTCTTTTTGGTCGAGTTCAAATTTTGTCCCGATGAGATAATCGGATGCCGGGGTGTTTGAATTGACGTGCCAGCCATCGGCAATCGTGATCTGCACCGCTGCTTTGAACGTTGAACCTGCCGTAACCTTATCAACCGAAAGCTTTGTGCTAATTTTTAGCTTGGATGCACTTGCGACTGGCTGAGCGTATAATGCGTGATGGAAGGAGAAGAAAACAATTACGACAAGCGTTATAATTCTAAAATATTTCATATTTGGTGATGATTGAATTGTTAAGACTTATTAAAAATTCACGTCATTGCGATCCCGGCTTTAGTCGGGAGAAGCCTGTCCGCCGACAGGCGGGCAATCTCATTTTTTCCATGATTTAGGGGATTGCTTCGTCGCTGCGCTCCTCGCAAAGACAACTGTTTTTTCAAATGTTTCATTTTTAATTGAAAAGAGGTTTTAATTTTGCTTCCAACATAGATTTGCTTCTACTGCCTAAAAGTTGCTCCACCACGTAACCATTCTTATCAACAATATACGTCGTAGGTATGGCTTGGATGTTGCCATACTCGCCGGCAAATTGCGGGGTCGCGAGAACGATGGGATATTGGATCCCATGCTTCTTTATAAACGGTTGAACGACCGCCCACCCCCCTTGGTCAATGGATATACCGACGATCTCTAATCCTTTGTCTTTATATTGCTTGTACAGTTCCACAAAATCTGGAATTTCCCTCACACATGGTCCGCACCATGTTGCCCAAAAATTCACTATCACGACTTTTCCTTTAAGCTTGTTTAACTCAATAATGCTGCCGTCAGCCCTTGGCAGAGAAAAATTCTTGGCGTGCTCTTTCGTTTGTGCGAAAGAAGTCCCCGCCCCGATAAGTGCATATGTGAACATGAGAAGGAGAACGGCAGATCGTTTCATGAGTGTTCCTTTATAAATGGATGTCGTTGGTTGATGATTCCAACAATTCTTTTTGAAATTAGTTTCAGCTTGCGGGAGGGAATTTGTTTTAAAAATGAGAACCATGTGAGCTACGACACGAAAAAGTTAATGAAGAATGGCGCGAAGAGCAATGAATAGAGCAACGAAAACGCGATGAATGAGCAATTGTTCCTTTGATGTAATGCCGTTCGTTCCTTGATTTTCCCTCTAATTATAAGTACTATTTTATAATAACTATGGCAAACAAAGAATTTGTTATCGGAATTGACGGCGGCGGAACGAAGACAGCGGCGATACTTGCCGACCTGCAAGGGAACGTTATTGTCGAAGAAACCGCGGGCGCATCGAATTTTCAAGTTATGGGAGTGGAAAAAGCCGCCGATGTGCTGCTGAACCTGATCCGCAAGTGCTGTAAGGAAGCAGATTGCTCTGTTGCCGATGTTCAATGCGTTGTGGCTGGATTGACGGGAGCGGGTCGTGATTCCGATAAGAAACAAATAAGCGATAGGCTTTTTGAGCTTGCAAAAGAGAATCGCATAACCTTAAACAAAGTTGTGATTGAGAGCGATGCCCGCATCGCGCTCGAAGGAGCGTTCCGCGGAGGAGCCGGAATTATTTTAATCGCAGGGACAGGCTCCATCGCGTTTGCAAAAGACCTAAGCGGAGCCATTTACCGCACGGGGGGGTGGGGCAGAATACTGGGAGACGAAGGCGGCGGCTATGCCATCGGCCGCGATGGCTTGAATGCCGTTACCAGGCACCTCGACGGAAGAGGAAAGGAAACGCTTCTCACAAAGCTTATTGCGAAGGAGTTCGGTCTTTCCAGTCAAGAAAAAATCATAACGGCTGTTTATCGTGAGCAATTCGATATCGCCTCCGTCGCACCGCTTGTAATTGAAGCGGCGCAAAAGGAAGATGCCGAATGTGCACGCCTTCTCAACAAGGCGACATTCGAGCTATCGGAGCATGTTCGCGCGCTGATAAAGAAAATAGAAAAATCCTCGCGCGTGGTGCGAAAAATTCCGCTTGCGTTCATCGGCAGCGTTATCACATCCGATACTGTCTTCACAAAAATTTTGGCAAACAAGATAACGTTTTCGCTCCCCCAGATTTCAATTGTAAAGGCGCAAACATCGCCCGTCCACGGCGCAGTGCTGATGGCGATTCAAACGCTGAAAGAAACCGTATGATAAAGTAGGGCGACTTTCAAGTCGCCTGTAGTTCTTGTTTATGAATGCCTTGTCGAACTGAAGTTCGACCTACGTAACCTCGATTCTCGTAACACAATATGACCATTTTATGAACCCAATCTCCGTCATTATTCCGTTTAACCCACAGCCTTATTTTCAATTCACCCTCGGACAATGTATTGAGTCTCCTCTCGTTAAAAAAATATTCATCGTGCATGGAGGGGACTATACCGTCTCCAATCCAAAATGCGAGGGCGTAGCTTCTTCCGCATTTACATCTGGCAAAACGCTGAATAAGCTTATTGCTCAAATCAAAACGGAGTATTTTCTTTTTATTAACCAAGCACAGGAGATACAGTTTGGTCAGGCGGCATTGGAGCGGTTCCTTGCCGTTGCCGAGCAAACGAGAGCCGGTTTAGTTTATTCGGATTATTTTGAAATTAAAAAAGGCGTCCGCTCCGAGCATCCGGTCAATGATTATCAATTCGGCAGTATCCGCGATGGGTTTGATTTCGGCGCGTTGATGTTGTTCTCGCAATCAGCGGTAAAGAAATCGCTCAAACGGTACGGCTCTATCGCTAACGTCGAACGGGCTGGTTTGTACGACCTCCGCCTTAAAGTCTCGATTGACCACGCCGTTTTCCACATCCAGGAAAATCTCTACACGAAAGTCGAATCCGATACGCGCGTAACGGGAGAAAAGCTGTTCGATTATGTTGACCCGCGTAACCAAGCGGTGCAGAAGGAAATGGAAATCGTAGCGACCAAGCATTTAAAAAACATCGGCGCATATTTGAAGCCCAAGTTCAAAAAAGTACCGAAGGTTGATACGAGTTTCCCCGTTGAAGCGAGCGTTATCATCCCCGTGCGCAACCGTGAGGGGACGATTCCCGATGCGGTGCAAAGCGTTCTGCGCCAGCAGACGGATTTTTCGTTTAACATAATAGTGGTGGATAATCATTCCACAGATAGAACGACTGAAATTCTCACTGCGCTGGCGAAAGAAAATCCCAGCGTGAAGCATATTGTTCCTAAGCGGCACGATCTTGGCATCGGCGGCTGCTGGAATGAGGCGGTGTTTTCCGAACATTGCGGACGCTATGCCGTTCAGCTCGATTCGGACGATATTTATAGCGACGGCACAACCCTGCAAAAAATCGTGAATGTATTTCGCAAAGGCGATTATGCAATGGTTATTGGCTCCTACAAACTTGTGAACATGAAATTAGAAGAAATTCCTCCCGGCATCATAGACCATAAAGAGTGGACGCCGGAGAACGGGAGAAATAATGCGTTACGCATCAACGGACTTGGTGCGCCGCGCGCGTTTAACACGGCGCTTCTTCGGCAAATCGGTTTGCCGAACGTCAGCTACGGCGAAGATTATGCCGTCGCGTTGCGTCTCGCGCGTGAATATCAAATCGGCAGAATTTACGACCCAATTTATCTCTGCCGCCGCTGGGAAGGCAACACGGATGCCGCGCTTTCCATCGAGAAGGCAAACCGGCACGACTATTATAAAGACAAGATTCGCACAATTGAAATGCTTGCTCGCCAAACGATGAATTGGAAAGGAACCTAATATGCCGCAAACGATTCGTCCCTGGATGTTGGAAGATTTACTTTCTATCCAAAATGTTTTGTGGAAAACATGGGTGGATTCTTATTCTTCCTTTATTCCCGAAGAAGACCTGAAAGCCTATTTTAAGGAACATTATGATATAGGAGCGTTGACAGAATTGTTCCACTCTCCGCCGGTGGTCGGTTTTGTTGCGGAAGTTGACGAACAATTGGCTGGATTTATGAGAACAACCCACGAGTGGGAAGAAAATCGTTTTTACGTTTCGTCGTTGTATGTGTTGCCGCAATTTCAGGGATTAGGCTTAGGCCATACACTGATGAAGCGAGCCGCTGAAGAAGCCGCGAAGCATCAATTGGATAAAATTTGGCTCGGTGTTATGACGCAGAATGAATCAGCCTTTCAATGGTATCAGAAGATGGGATATCAAGTCGTAAAGGTCGAGCCGTTCAAGATGGGTCGCGCAACGGTAGATCACTACATTGGTTACCTGCCGGTGAGTTCATTGGATGTATCCAGCAATCGAAAAGTTGGCACCTCTGAGGCTCATTGATTAACGAAAAAGTTTTTGCAGTGTACGATAGAGGTTCGTCAACCTCACTCTCGGAACTTTCTTTTCAACTTCTCGGAGCGCAACGAACATCGTGGGCACAGCTTGCGGAAGGCTGTGCTTCGCTTGCATCGGTAGTAGTTCGGGAAGTCAAATGCAATGGTTTCTCTGCGTTTCTTCAGTTTAATCCGCAACGGATTGTCAGCACCGCCGCAAAGGTTGATGCCCAAACAATTCGCGAGCGAAAATGTTTTCTGTGCGTCGAGAATTTGCCGTCCGCGCAAAAGGGCGTTCTGTACATTGACGAGTTCCTGATATTGTGCAACCCTGCTCCGATTTTCAATAACCATTTCACGATTTCAAACATCAAGCACATCCCCCAATCTATTGAATCATTTGCCGGAACATTTCTTCAATTGGCGAAGGACTTGAGTCCGGCGCTCACGGTTTTTTATAACGGACCCAAATGCGGAGCCTCCGCACCCGACCACATGCACTTCCAGGCAAGCCCGACGGGTGTGATTCCTATTGAACGCGACGCGTCCGAGAGTTCACGAAGAATTTTAAAAGGCCAACAAGGCGCGGTTGCTCTTTACACCTTAAAAAATTACGGAAGACAAGTAGTTGTTCTTGAGTCCGAAGATAAGCAATCATTAGAAACTGCGTTGCTGAAATTTATTTCAGCGATGCGAACGATCGTATACGTCACCGAAGAGCCGATGCTGAATATCCTTTGTTCGTACGGTCCACATGAATGGCGATTGATAATATTTCCGCGGAAGAAACATCGTCCGGATGTATTTTTTAAAGAGGGGAACGAGAAAATCCTTATCAGTCCCGCCGCGATTGATATCGGCGGATTAGTTGTCACGCCGATGGAAAAAGATTTTAACACCGTTGATGCGCGGATGATCGAAGGAATTTTTAACGAAGTGAGTTTAGAGACCGAAACTGTTGAATCAATCCTTAGCCAGCTATGATTACGCAAGAGCCTGTCATTAAAGTCGGAATTTTCGAGGGTCGCAAGGAGGTCCGTGGCACGTTGAAAGGCAAATTCCACATCACCGGTGGCGGAGAGCTTGAAGGGGATTTTGTTGCCCGCGTTCAAGCCGGTAAAATTGTTTTAACGAGCCACGCAGGCAATAAACCCATCGAGTTGCCGGAAGTATTTTGCAAAGCCTCTCAAGGTGCCTCGTTTGTGTTGAAGGATGTTACAATAGGAGTGCAATTTCACTGGCAGCGCAACGAGGACCAAACGTTTGAAGGGGATATTAGGCTTCTCCTTGCCGGCGATGGAACAATAACGGCAATCAACGAAATCGGATTGGAAGGTTATCTCAAAAGCGTGATTTCTTCCGAGATGAGCGCCGAGGCTCCCGTTGAATTATTAAAAGCGCACGCGATCACTTCCCGGAGCTGGCTCGTAGCAATGCTGGATCGGGAAAAGAGAACCAAACAGCAAGGGAAGCCGGCGCCGCGTTCATTTCAAAAACCAAACGAACTGATACGATGGTACGACCGCGAAGACCATGTGTTGTTCGATGTTTGCGCAGATGATCATTGCCAGCGCTATCAGGGCGTTACAAAAATTATCTCGCAGGGAGCGGATGAAGCGGTGAGGCGTACGCGAGGGACATTTTTAGTTTATCAAAATGAAGTTTGCGACGCGCGTTTTTATAAATCGTGTGGTGGGTTGACGGAAAAATTCGAGAATGCATGGGAAGACACCTCCATCCCGTATCTTCAAGTCGTATCCGATTCTTCAATTCGGCATCCGGAGATTCGGTCCGAGTCGGAGGCGGAGCGATGGATCCGTTCCAGTCCCGATGCCTACTGCAACACCACCGACGGAAATATTCTGCGCCAGGTGCTTCCATCGTTTGATCAGGAGACAACCGATTTTTTCCGTTGGACTGTGAAGTATGAACGAGAGGAGTTGGAACAAATCATCGCATCAAGATCAGGATTTGATTTCGGCACAATCAACAATCTCACCCCCGTGCAGCGCGGTCTCTCCGGAAGAATTGTAACGCTCAAAATCGAAGGCTCAAAGAAAACGATAGTTGTCGGCAAGGAGCTTGAGATTCGCCGGTGGCTTTCGAAGAGCCATCTGTACAGTTCCGCGTTCGTCGTTGATGTTGAGCGCGATGCGAACGGGATACCGAAGCATTTTATTTTGCGCGGCGCGGGCTGGGGGCATGGCGTTGGGTTATGCCAGATCGGCGCGGCAGTCATGGCAACGAAGGGAAAAAAAGCGGAAGAGATCGTGAAGCATTATTTTCTCAATTCCGAATTGCGGCAACTTTATCAATAGGCAATCATTAAAGTAACAACAAAAAAATGCAAGAGAAAAAAATCTTTTTCCACGAAGGACACTAAGTAAAAAGTAAAATTTTTATTTTCGTGCCCTTCGTGGATAATTTTTCCTTTGCGTCCCTGCCTGACGGTTCCGTTTTTCGGAATCTCCCGCTTCTCAGGATTCCGTTCAAAGAGCGGGATTCAAAAAACGGAACCGTACAGCGGGACAGGCAGGCTTGGCGGTTTATTTTTCCTTATTAAAAAAATATGGCAAATCAAAAAGTAACATTCCGTAATCCGTGGGCGTGGGTGCCTTCACTGTATTTTGCCGAGGGCATGCCGTACGTCGTTGTTATGACGGTCTCGGTCATCATGTATAAGCGGCTCGGAATTTCCAACACGGAAATAGCTTTTTATACAAGTTGGCTCTATCTCCCTTGGGCAATAAAGCCGCTCTGGAGTCCGGTGGTGGATATTTTCAAAACGAAGCGATTTTGGATTGTAATAATGCAGATTATCATTGGTGGGGGGTTAGCCGGCGTTGCAATGACGCTTCCGATGCCCGGTTTCTTCCAATATACACTTGCATTCTTTTGGCTGATGGCGTTTAGCTCCGCAACCCACGATATCGCCGCCGATGGATTTTATATGTTGGGGCTTGAACAGCACCAGCAGGCGGCATTGGTTGGAATTCGCAGTGTCTTCTATCGCATAGCAACTCTTACGGGACAAGGGCTATTGGTGGTGCTTGCCGGGCGTTTCGAACAAACGACAGGCGGGAACAACCAGCTTGCGTGGAGTATCACGTTTGCTATCCTAGCGGTTTTGTTCCTTCTCTTTTTTGTGTATCACAAGTTTATTCTTCCGTATCCGGATTCGGATAAATCCGTTCGGTCGGACGAATCAAGCGGTGTCGCACAAGAATTTCTCAAAACATTCGCGCTGTTCTTCAAAAAGAAAAATATTATTTTAACGATTGCGTTTTTATTGCTCTATCGTTTTGCCGAAGCGCAACTCGTAAAACTTGTTTCACCGTTCTTGCTTGACGATCGCCTCAAAGGCGGACTTGGGTTAAGCACAAGCGAAGTGGGCATCGTTTATGGCACTGTCGGTATCATCGCCTTGACCTTAGGGGGGCTGCTTGGCGGCTACGTAGTATCACGGCAAGGATTGAAATTTTGGCTCTGGATTATGGTCTGTGCTATACATTTGCCTGATGCGATGTTTATTTACCTTTCGCAGGTACAGCCTGAAAATTTTCTTTTCATCAATCTTGCCGTCGCAGTGGAGCAGTTCGGCTATGGCTTCGGATTTACTGCGTATATGATGTATATGATTATGATTTCAGAGGGCGAGCATAAGACGGCGCACTATGCGATTTGCACGGGATTTATGGCGCTGGGTATGATGCTCCCAGGCATGTTCAGCGGCAAGTTACAAGACGCCATAGGATATCCAAATTTCTTTTTATGGGTTATGCTTTCCACCATCCCCGGTTTTTTGGTTGCGGCATTGGTAAAAATTGACCCGCAATTCGGCAAAAAAGTGCAGAAGCAATAAAACTGAAGTAGAATGTGCGGCGGAAGCATCCTCCAGACAGCAAAAGTATTGTTGATTCTGTAGCCATCGCTTCGTACCTTCTTGTGTAACACACACGAACGGACCTTCCTGTTTTGCTGGGTTACGAAAAACCATTCCTAATTTCTCAACGTATTGGAATACTCCTTTGAAAAGTACACTTATCGCGATTCTTGTTTCTGTTGTTCTCTCCCTTGCGTATGCCCATAATCCAAATTCAGTAAAAGCCGGGGAAGGCGGGCGTTCACGATCAACACCAGACAAAAATAACTGGGTTGATTCGACATTGACTAAGCTGACGCTCGAAGAAAAAGTCGGACAGCTTGTCTATGTATGGACGCTGGGGAGATACTATCCTCACGACTCCGAACAATGGCAAGAGCTTGAGCGGCTTGCGACAAAGAGAAAGCTCGGCGGATTTATTTTCTCAATCGGTGATGTGTATGAATATCCGATTCAGCTCAACAAGCTTCAACAGCTTGCGGATGTTCCGTTGATGATCGCTGGCGATTTTGAGTATGGTGTGGGTATGCGCGTTCGGCATTCGACGACGTTTCCACGGGCGATGGCGGTGGGAGCGACTCGTAACCCCAAGTTCGCTTATGAGATGGGGAGAGTTACTGCCGTTGAAGCGCGCGCGCTCGGAGTCCATCAGAATTATGCTCCTGCAGTGGATGTAAACGTCAATCCAAAAAACCCCGTCATCAATACGCGCGCATTCGGCGACGATGTGAAGCTTGTGGCAGAGATGGGCGCGGCATTCGTCAAAGGGACGCAAGATGGGGGAGTGGTTGCAACCATCAAGCATTTTCCGGGTCACGGCGATACAGACGTGGATACCCATCTCGGTCTTATGACCTTAAATTATAACAAAGAGCGGTATGAGCGTGTTGAATTGCCTCCGTTTGAAGAAGCAATCAAAGTGGGTGCAATGTCGGTCATGGTTGGACATATTTCCGTGCCGGCATACGATTCCGTGAGCGGAATCCCCGCAACGGTTTCTTCTCCCATAACAACCGGACTTTTGCAGAATCAATTAAAGTTTGATGGGCTTATCGTAACGGATGCGATGACGATGCGCGGCGTATCGTCGAAGTACGAACCGGGCGAAGCGGCTGTTCTCTCGATCAAAGCGGGCGTGGATTTAGTGCTGATGCCGGGCGATGTGGACGTCGCCATTGATGCTCTCGTTGCCGCTGTAAAGAGAGGAGAAATTTCCGAAGCGCGCATAGATGCTTCGGTCAGGAAATCGCTTAACGTCAAGCAGTGGCTGGGTCTTGACAAAAATCGTTTTGTGGATGTGGATAAAGTCGGGGAGATTATCAATGCACGCGAGCATCAATTGCTTGCGCTGACAATCGCCCGTAACGCCATTACGGTGCTTGGCAATAAGAATAAGATTCTCCCTCTTGCCAAAGTCGGCACAAAAAAGATTTTGGATATCGTTATCTCTGATACGGAAAGCCCAAACGACGGCAAAAGTTTCCACTCGTTGTTAAAAAATAGATATTCGAATATTGATTTTATCAAAATTGATCCGCGCAGCAACAAGCTTGAATACGATGCCGTGCTTGCCAAGGCAGCATCGGCGGATATGCTGATGTGCCAGTTGCACCTCTACACGCGTTCGGGCGAGATGTCGGGATTTATTCAGCCGGAGCACGAAGAGCTGATCGAAAAATTATTGAAGCTTGGCAAACCCACCGTTGGAGTCTCGTTCGGCAATCCGTACGTTGTCATGGAGTTCCCCAAAATTGATGCGTATCTCTGCACCTACTCTGATGCGGACGTTATGGAACAAGCGGCGGCAGAAGTGCTCTTTGCTGAAGAACCTGCAAAAGGAAAACTTCCCATTACAATTCCTGGAGTGTACAAGTATGGTGATGGCGTTGAGTATCCGAAAACAACGCTGAGAGAAGGATTACCGGAGGAAGTTAGCTTTTCTTCCAAAGAGCTTCGCAACGTGGATGATGTGGTAAATGCGGCAATAAAAGATTCTTCGTTCCCCGGCGCTGTTGTGTTGGTAGCGAAAGACGGCATTGTCGTCCACAAAAAAGCATACGGTAGTTATGATTATACTCTGTATTCCAAGCAAGTGGATGTGAACACCGTGTACGATCTTGCTTCCGTGACGAAAGTTATCTCCACGACGAGCGCTATGATGCGCTTGGTGGATGAAGGGAAATTGAGTTTGGATGATCCGATTGTCAAATACATTCCCCAGTTCGGTCAAAACGGCAAATCGAAAATCACTATCTACAATTTGATGGTGCACAACAGCGGCTTGCCGGCGTGGCGGCGATTCTATGATTTCTGCTCGACTCCCCAATGTGTGCTTGATTCCGTTTTTGCTTCACCGCTTGCGTACGCCACTGGCGATTCCATGATCTACAGCGATTTGGGCTTGATTACGATTGGCAAAGTGATCGAGAAAGTCACAGGAACAACGCTTGATAAATATGTTGATTCCGTCTTCTTCAAGCCGTTGGGCATGAATAGCACAATGTTTAATCCCCCTGAAAAATTATGGAACCACATTGCCCCGACTGAAGTAGATACGTTTTGGAAAAAAAC
>JACQBK010000091.1 GCA_016194505.1 Ignavibacteriales bacterium
ATCGTTTTCATTTCTTCTGCCTCTCTATATAATAGTGTTATGAGGATTGATCATTTCGTCAATAGGTATTATCGCAAAATCGAGAGATACCCGACATGTTGACCGCCGGTATAATCCACAACATAAACGTACAGGCCGCTGGCAACTTCGATACCATCCTTGGAGAATAAATTCCAGAAGGTACTGCCGTTATTGGGATCGTTCGAGGAGAAATTAATCTCTTGAACGATCTGGCCTGCGACATCGAGAATTGTGATTTTCGCCGTCGGCGGTAAATTATAGAACGTCACTTTGTGATCGTATGCATCCACCGCGCTATCGAACAGCGCTTTCTTCTTGTACGGATTCGGCTTCACGGAAATCTTTGCCGCACCGCTTGCCAACCGTGCAGGATCCGCCAGGGCAGACTTTACGACAAAGCCCGCGCCAATCGCTTTAAGACCGGCGGCATCTTTCGGGTAAAATGTATTCTGATCAGCAAAGGGGTATGTGTTTTGCCACAAACCCGTTGCGCCGTTTCTATTCATATTGGATGTCTCAATCGAAGTTGCGGTTGCGGGATTGGAGCCTGCATAGGTCGTTCCCAAATCATACGCGCCCGTGGTATATGCCGAAACATAATACCAGTATTTGAAACCTAACTCGACCGTCTTATCCTCATACGCATAATTATAGCCTGCGATGGTGTTATCGGCATACGTCGCCAATTGAGCAGATGGGATAACGGCTATCAGATCATACGGTCCCCAGCTATCCGGCACACCCTGCCGACCGGCAACGAACGACTGAGCGGCAAAGTTTGGATTGACAGCTTTCATTAACGATGATGGAGTGGAACCCAGAGTCGTGGTCTTCCAATAATCATCCAAACCGCGGAAACCGTTGTCAAGCCAATCAATGCGTTTCGCTTGCGAGGCTCTGTAAACTTTGTAACCGACAAAGTCTGTGCGGCCTAAATTCGCTTTATTATCCCAGCTAATTTTCGTTGACTTGTTAAGGGTGTTGTCAACGCGGATTTCAGGCACTGCGGGATAATCGGGCAAAACATAATTCTTCTCATAAGCCCAACGAGCCGCCGCCATGGCGTTGGTAACGCCCGCCAAGCGATAACCGCCGACTTCCGCCCACACCACCGTCATGCTCTCACCGACGTTCAACGAGAAAGGACCGACACCGCTGAACATATCGCCGTCGAAGTTGTTCGGACCGACAAATCCTTTCGTCCAACCAGATTCCCAAGTTTTTACTTCGAATGCTGATGGATCTTCCAGCGAAACAAGCTTGCGGTCGCCGTTGGGGCGTGTGGCTTCCGTAACAGCGCCGCCTTTCGGAACGAACGTTGTCGGGTTGCCCGTTGTGCCGCTTGCGAAGAATTTAGCATTCGGCGCAAGGTTCACCGAAGTTGAGAGCCGTGATTTACCGCCGTCTTGATACCATGTTCCCATTGCGGCAGTATGATAGCTCTTCGGATCGAATGCGGCATCGTTGACACTAAGACCCCGACCTTGCCCACCCGAGGTAAACCAACCGCGTTGCGCCCCGACACCAATCGGGTGCGTGCCATAGATCGTTTGCTTGGGAGCGCCAGTTGCATCTTTTACATCAAGCCATGACCAGCCGCTGTACACATCGGTGTAGAAGCGGAGTGGAAAATCGTTCAAGCCCATGTCTTTTACGTCTGTTAGGCTTTCACCGGGATAGCCAATCATCATATCCCACGGATTTCCTTTGCCGTCGTTATCACCGATATATCCTATTGCACGGTTTGCGCCAAACCTGTTGCCTCTGCCTCCGCTCGTAGTTAAAACGTACGAGCACATAAACTCGCCGTGGGCAAGAACAGCCAGCGCGTTGATTTTATTATTGGAGCGTTCAACCGTGCCGTCGGCATTGATATCAACATTGCCGGTGTTTTTGAATGTAATCTCGACGATGATGAAATCGTTCATGTTATTCCAGTTCAACTCAAACTGGTGAATCTTCACCTGCACGTCAACACCGATGTTGGTGGGCCAACCGGCTTCATAGAGCGCATGATGCCGTGTGCCGTCCACCCACTTCGTCTCCCGCGCATAATTTCTGTTGGGGTCGCTTGCACCTGCAACACTGGCATTGAAAGCACCGATAGCATAGTTGCCGCCCGATGCGGCTTTGTATGCGGGATTGGTTACGCCTCCGATAGTGGCAGGGTTCCATGTCGCATCGGGGTTGTACTCGATGAACCACATGTTTTTCGCCCAGAAATTTCCGTTCGTCCAGCCGCCGGGCCACATGTGCGTTGGTGTTGTCCAAAGACGGTCAAAATTCCCCATGCGGAAAAGTTGGCTCTTTAACGGAAAGGTTGATTCGCGATAGTATGGTCCCTTGTTGGGGGGAGCGAACGAATCCCACAGCTCGCCTCCAACCATCACCCCGTTGCCATTGGCGGGGTCCATAGCGGTCGCGGGTTTATTAAAGTCGTAAATCTCATTTTGAGTAGATTGCCCGAAAGCCGGGACGACGATCCCGAACAACGCAAAGAGCATCAACCAAAGCGCTCCTCTCATTGTTAATCTCGAACGTGATGTTCTCATAGATAGAGTCTCCTAAGTAAAATTCTGTTCGTTGGCAGAGAATTAAAACTCCACGGTAAAGCCGAAGTAAAACTCTCGTGGAATATCATAGATTAACGAGCCATCTTGAGTAATAGGACGCGGAGCTTTTGTGCCGCCGGTCGGGTCGCCATCACGTTCCCATGAAATCTGTCCTACGTTGCTGTTGTCATACGCCAACACGTTTTGCGTGTTGAAGACGTTCAGCACGTCGAGGTAAACAGAGATGCGGCTGGGTCCTAACGTGAAGAGTTTTTCTACCCGCAGGTCAACCTGCTTATTCCATGGACCAACGCCTAACTCCCGCGCGCGCGGATCGCCAAGAGTCAAGGGATAGTAGAAACCGCTCTCGAATCTGCCGACGCTGGAAACTGTAAGATCGTACGGGAACCGCATAAATAACGTGTACGTAATTCTATGCGGCCTATCGTATCCGCCTGTGAGAGAGCTGTTACCGCCCCTGACGTTCTGTTCGATCGTGTTGAAGTTTTTCAGATCGCCAAACGGAAGCTGTCCTGCATACTTTGCGCTATCGCCGCCAACCGTAGAGAATGTTGTTTGGTTGCCGCCGGCGAAGACCGATTGTTTGATGTAACTATACGCATATGTAATACGTCCGCCGACCGCGAGCCAGTTTTCGATCACCGGCGCGAGGTTCTTGCGGAGCGTTAACTCAACGCCGCGTGAATCCGCGTAGCCGAACGCCGTCGTGAGGTTAAATTGTCTCCACGGAGCACGCGGGGAAACACCGAAGCCGATAGCGCTGTAGTTTTCGATGTCGCGGAAATACGCATTCATGTCAACGCCATATCCTTCGGCAAACGACCATTGAAGACCGAGGTCGTAGTTGGTCGTTCGAATCGGCTCTTGACCGACCTGAACAACAACCGGAAGCGACGGGTTACCGAAATCATTGTAGTTTGCGAAAATACGTGAGAGCGGCTGCGGTTGTTGCTGCCGAGAGAATGAGAAGTACATCGCAGCGCGATCGCTGATCGGATGAGACACACCGATGCGCGGCGAGAAGAATATCTTCATTTTCAGATTATCACCGCGAATGGGAATACGCGCCGGACCACCACCTGCATCCGTTGCATCCTGGAACGGACCGAACCAGTTGGCGTAATCGGCGGCTGCGAGATCAAACCCATCCAACCGTGCGCCAAGATTGATAATCAATCCGGCATATTCCATTTTGTCTAGAGCATATAAGCTGAACTCTTTCGGCTTCACATTCCAAACTTCTTCCACATAGTTCTTGTATGCCGGGAACACGCCACCGATATACCCAGCCCGCAGTGTGCGGTCAAGATTATGCATGCGGGCTTGGAATCCGGCGCGCAACTGGTGGTTATTCGTTACCTGGCTGGTGATATCGCCTTTGAGCGTAATGTTGCTGTTTGTGAAATTCTCATAATAAATTCCCGGTCGCGCAAGTTTCCAGGTATTGCCGTTGGCATTACTGATGGTTGTCTCGCTGCCGACTTCGTTGCGCGGGGTCGGTGAAAAGAATTTAGTGAAGTCCGCACCGCCGCTGGCCGCCATATACCGTTTCACCTGTGCAGTATCAGCCCACGTAAGGAAATCGCCGTTCTCGCCTTGCTCGATGATGCCGTTGTTATTGTCATCCGAGTATCCCATCCGTTTATTATCGTACACGTAGCTCGCTTGAAGCTCGTAAAACGTGCTGGGAGAAAGAACATGCGTTACTTTGACGCTTCCTACGTAGTTCACACCATCCCACTGCGGGATGCCTTCAAGGAAGAAGCGGAAGTCTTCCGAAAAATTTCTGTTCTTCCATCCGAACAACCTTCCACGGTCTTCCAAAAGATTAGTGACGTTAATTTTTATGTCGGACGTGGGATTGTAGTTGAGTTTCAACGTAGAGCTGATACGGCGGTTAAATTCATTGGGAAGTCTGCCGTAGGAGTTGTAAAACCCTCCCGTAAAATAGATACCTGCATTATTGGTCAAGCCGCCGCCAAGTGTGATTTCAGCATCGGTTGTCGGCTTTTCACCATAAGAATATTTATCAGGGGACCATGTATAACGAGCGCCTTTATCTTTGTTCGCTTGGGTGGGTGAACTTAAAAGGTTTGCTTTTTCGGCTAAATACTTGTCGCCGTCATTGTATACTTCGGGACCTATGTGCTTCAAGCCGCCGTTGCTCATTTTAAACTTCACACCGCCGGATAAGGGACCGCGTCCTTCGCGGAGTGCATAGGATACAACGCCCGCCGTTGCGCTGGAATAATCCGCGCCAACGCCGCCCGTGAGAACTGTTGCTTCTTCAACGGAACCGACGTTAAGTTTTAGCATGGAGGATTTTTTTGCATCCTCTTGCCGAATAACGCCGTTGTAAGTCAGATACGGCGTGCTGGCACCCGGACCGTTGTCGGCAGCCGAAGCGTAGTACTGGTCGGTAACATCAATTCCATCAACCAGTGTTTTCGTTTCGAACTGTTTGCCGCCGCGAATGAATCCTTTATAAACACTTGCCGACGTGGCAATAATATCATAAACCTCCCGCAAGGGGAGTGATTTGAATTCTTCCGACGAAATGCGGGATTTCGCGGAAGTTTGGCTCGGGTCAACGACCCGTTGTTGTGCTTCAACAACAACTTCTTGTAATCCTATTGCCTCAGCCTGTAACGTAAAATCGAGATTAACGATCTGATCCGATCCCACTCTCACACCGCGCACAATTTTTCGCGCATAGCCAACTGCAGACGCAATAACGTTATAGGTACCGGGGGGAACGTTAAGGATATAGTAAGCGCCTTTGGCATCAGCAGCACCGCCCAGCGTCGTCCCTTCAAGGATCACATTGGCGCCGACCACCACTTCATTGGTCGAAGCATCTTTGATTACCCCAGCGACCTTCCCGTTGCCGGCAATCAGCGCGGCCGTGGAAAGAATCACCAAGGTAACTGCGAGGAGAACTTTGCACCACATGTATCTCATGATGTTGCTCCTTGTATGTAAGTATAGTAAAGGTGGATTATTAAATTTGCAGGTAGAACACAACACTGTAAAAAACTGTGTTACTCGTGTAATCGTTACGGGGTAGCGTATGAGCGTGTCGTAGCAATGCGAGTTCCTAACACCTCCCTTCATTCAAGAGAATTTGTTTGGCAATGAACGATTGACGAACCATGTAAGAAACAATTATTGTCTTCGAGTAAATGCCTGCGTTGCGGTATGAACAGGCGCGTGAGCATTGCATGACCGTGAAGGGTCTTGGATTATCGAATGGCACCCTTGATAACAATGGGTTGGAGAGCGAATATCATCAAGGGAGACCGTTGTGTAGGAAAAGTCTCTTGTTTTATTAGTAAAACCGGGTTTTACCTGGTTGAGTATATAACTTTTTCGAGGTAATGTCAAGAAAAAAGTCGGCAACAACCCGTTTTTCACATTCCAATTGATTTTCAGAAGCATTTCAAAAGAAAAATCTTTTAATTTAGATGTCAAATATGAGACACAGCGGAGAATATTCTTCAAAAATTACCAGCGTTTTACAAATGAAAACAGCATACAGAACAATCAAAAAACTTTACGGTTGTGTGACAATACTTGTTTCACTGAGTACGCTGTGTGTCGCACAACAGCCTTCTACCACAGAGCTTTCTCTTTTATTAACAGGCAACACGTACGGCTACTTCGATGTAACACCTGTCGGTAAAGATGTTGCCGGCGGCATCGTTCGCCGCAAAACAATCGTCGATCAAGTACAAAAGGAAATCGGTAACGATCATCTTCTTCTGCTCGATGCCGGCAATGCGTTGGGCTATTATTACCTGCTGCGCGGCGATAAGGGCGCTGCGATGGTTTCCGGCATGCGAACATTAGGTTATGACGCTATGACTATCGGCAGTCATGAATTGGACTACGGCAAAGAGGTGCTTGGCTCTTATAATGCTGCTGCGATGGGGCTAAACTTCGTTTGCGCTAATCTTGTTAGTAAATCCACTGGCGAGCCATATCTCCGCTCCTCTATTATAATACAAAAGGCTAACGGTATCCGCGTTGCAGTGCTTGGGCTTACTGACCCCGAAATTAAGGAATCCACACTGAAACAGCATGTTGAGGGTTTGGACGTTCTCGACCCAATAACGGTTGCTCAAGCCGCCATCCCCCGTCTTCGCGCAGAGGCGGATATCATCATCGTTCTCAGCCATCTCAAAACGGACGACTGCTATCGGCTTGCAATGAATGTCCCCGGCATTGATGTGATTATCGCGCGGGCGGACAGCGTAAGCCCCACAACGACACTGCGAAAAGAATCCCTTGAATCAAAATTGCAAACCCTTATCGTTAGTCCGGTGCGGTTAGGTTCCGGAGTGACGAGGGTTCAGCTTCGCTTCAATGATATCACTAAAACAACAACTGCCGCGACACGGGAAATTATACCGGTCAACGCTTCGGTTGCGGGAGATGTTGGATTTGCCACACAACTTGCCACGGCAAGCGAACAGCAGTATTACGAGTATAGCCGCTCAGCGTACGGCGTTGACCCCGATGAGCCGCTGCTGCTTGTTGACGACACGTTTTCAAACGCGGATTTCATTCAGCTTGTGCTCCATATCGCGCTGCAACAGACGGGAAGCGAGATCGCTCTTCTTAACAACAGTTTTTTTAGATTTGACGGCATAGAATTTCCGCGGTACGATGCGGACCTTCGCTACCGGAAAATTTCCGTCCGCTTGTTGGAAGAAATCCTTTGGGCGGATAACGAACTAACAACGATGCGGTTGACAGGACAGCAGCTTTCGGCATTGCAACGCATCAACGCTGCGAACGCAGGAAAAGAAAATTTTCTCCATCATCTTCAGGTAACGACGGATGGGAATGAAGAATGGTACGTGCATAACGCCGCGCTTCAGCAGAAATATCCTCCTGAGCTGTATTCTGTCGTTACATCCAATTTTCTTGCGGGCGGAGCGGAAGGGTTCACGCCGTTTCGAGAAGTCCAACATCCGTCTTCCCGTTTCACCGGAACGGTCACTCCCAGCCCTGCAGAAGAAGGAAAGCCTGTCATCATTAGAGATTTCATCATTAACTACCTTAAGCGGCAACGCGATGGTAAGCGGCTCAAACAAGCCGAACCCATTGCTGTAATTGATAGCTCATATCGCACGCGAAATCTATGGCGTTTTACGCTCGCGCGCTTGCAATTAAGTTATTCGGCCGGACAATACAGGTCGAGTGAAGATTATCAAAATGTCGGGCTGACGGAATTGCGCGGCACTGATTTTCAACGCATCACGTACGAAACCGATGTGCGCTTGAAACAAGAATCGAAATTGCTGATTTGGGATAACAGGCTTTTCGCCGCATTCGGGCAATACCAGGTAACGGGCCAGCCGTCGCAAGAGATTGCCGACGATTTGTTTTTCGAGACGATATTGAATTTCCGCTCTTCGCGCGCAACGAAGGATATTACTCTCTATCCTTCCGCAAGCTTGCGCTATGATACCGAGATCACCGCCACAGAGAGCATTGCACCCAACGGTGAAACAGTAAAAAATCCGCGGCAACAGGATCTTACGTTCGGCGCGGGCATCGGGTTTTCAGATTTTTACGGATTCAGCAGAACGCGCGTAAGCCTTACGCAGACATTCGACCGCTCAAGCAATCCGCGTCCCGATGAGAACGGCATAAACTTTCAAACCATGTACCAGCTTGCATTGGGAACAGCGGTGCTCCACAGCGAATTTGACGGCACGTTTTATATTAAGCTCAAAGAATCAACACCCGGTATGAGAAAACTCCTTATACGATGGAGAAATGATATAGGAATTCCTCTCGGTGGATTAACGCTTGCGCCCTCGTTGAACGTATTTTTGTTTCAAGGGCAGATAAGTTCCGATCCCACGCGCTCGCCGCGGATAGCGACCGCCATTGTGTTCAGCCTGACACTCGGTTACTCCAAAGATTGGAAAATGCAGTACGAGCCACTGTTTTAAAGCTTTGAATCTTTCACCACGTTCCAAGGGGATCCTTTTGGGAGATGGACACGCCATGCCTGCGGTTCCGCACTTTGAATCCCGCTCTTAATGCGGAATCCTGAAAAGCGGGACAGGCACAGATTATCACGGAAAAATTTTTAAAATGTCCGTGCCTTTCCGTGGTAAGATTTTGTTTTATTCCTACATCAAAACCGCAGGAGAAAACCTGTTTCGACGTTCGGTTGGGAGTGGACGGCAATTGTTCCGCGATGCAAGCGCATTATTTGTCGTGAAAGACTTAGACCGATGCCGGAGCCGCTTTGGGGGTCGTAAAGAACGGAATAAACATTTTTTCCTGCACTTCTTTCAGAATTCCCGGACCGTTATCGGCCACTTCAATCATTATTTTTCTCCGTTCATCCAAATTTGCCCTCAACTCAATTTTTGCGTCCGATTGACCTGAAAAGTCCGTACTGGATTCTGTATTCAAAATCGTCCTTTTTTCAGGCTCTAAAGATGTGTTATTTTTCCCATTTTTTTGTAGCTTTATTAGTTCCGTTGCGTAGAACCCTGCAACTATAATGAAATGGAATTTCTATGAAAGCCTTTTTTCTTTGCATATGTTTTGTTTCGTCTCTGTGCGCTCAACAAGTTAAAGTATCAGGCATTGTGCGTGATGGAGCGACAAACGAGCCACTTCCTTTAGCGAATGTTCTCGTTAGGGGAACAACGACCGGAACAACCTCGAATGAAACCGGTAAATTTTTGCTTTCTCTTTCGCCCGGTGAGTACGAATTATTGGTTAGTTTTATCGGATACAAAACGGAAACCATGCCTCTTTCGATAAAAAATAACGATATCGTTCTCAATGTGAAATTGTTCCCCACCGATATCCTGCTTCAGGAGGTAACAGTGTATTCGACACCGACAGATAAGGCGAACGAAACGGAGGTCAGCAGTCTTTCGTTGCAAAGCAAGCGCATCAGCGAAATCACAAGCGTCATGTCCGACGTGCTTCGCTCGGTGCAAGCGCTGCCGGGCATTTCGGCAAACAATGAATTCAGCGCCAAGTTCAACGTGCGCGGTGGCAACTATGACGAAAACCTCGTGCTCGTCAATGGAGCACAGGTGTACGAGCCGTTTCACGTTAAAGAGGCGCCAAATGCGAGCATCGGAATTTTCAATACGGATTTGATTCGAAAGATGGATTTATCTACAGGGGGTTTTAGCGCGCGCTATGGAGACAGGATGAGCTCCGTGCTCAACATCGAATACCGCGAAGGTAACAAAGAGCATTATAGCGGAGCAGCAACGCTGAGTCTTACCGATCTTAACGCCTTTGTGGAAGGACCCTTGGGGCAAGATGGCTCGTTTATCATTGGCGGAAGAAAAAGTTATCTTGAATATGTTCTTTCCTTTCTGGATGTAGAAAAAAACGCCCACCCTTCGTTTTACGACATACAGGGCGTGTTCACCTATACTCTGACTCCAAAAAATAAGCTGCAAGCTGAATTTATCCATGCGGGTGATCGTTTCCTTTTAGATCCCTTTTCGGATTTGCGCGGACCCTACAGGTTCAATACTCAATTCAAAAATCAACTCTCAACGGTGTTCTACAATACAACTAATTACGAGGAACAAAACTCCCGTTACTTCAGCAATTTATTTGATGTGCAAAGCACGAATTTTCTCTCCGGCAATGCGCTTCTGAAAGCCGAGCTTTCCTATTATGACCAACTTGAAGAAGAGTATACTTTCACCTTTTTCGATTATGTTCAGGATATCAGGTCAGATCAAACATATTTTTATAAATCGCGCAACGAACATTTGAGAAAAAACGATCTCCGGATAAAAACACTGGAGGGAAAAACCTCGTTGGATATCCAGCTATCACCGACATACGAAATCAGAACGGGATTTAGTTACCAAAACATTGCTTACACCCAGACCTTGTTCGATAGACGAATGTTTACCGAAGCGTATAATTACGAACGCTATCCCGATACCACGCTTACGCAATCCCTCAATGCCGATAATACGGATGAAGCAATCGAGACACGGTCATTCAAACTTGCCGGTTATATCGAAAACATCATACAGGCGAGCGACAATTTAATTTTTAATATCGGCGGACGGATTGATTATTTTGATTTCAATAAAGATTGGAACATAAGTCCGCGCATAAGCGCTTCCTATCAAACTGCATTCGGGACAACGTTGCGCGCCGCGTGGGGTTTTTACTATCAATCCCCAATTTATCGTCAACTCGCATATTCGGTCGCTTCGGATACGAACACTCACGCCCAAAAAGCGATCCATTATATCCTGAGCGCGGAACATACATTTCTCTTCGATCCGCTCAACAACAATTCGCTGAAGATAAAGATCGAAGGCTACTATAAGCGCTACGATAACCTTATTTCTTCCACGCAAGCAAGCAGCGGGCGTATCAGTTATTCACGCAAAAACGATGCGACCGGCTGGGCGAATGGAATTGATCTCTACATCGTTTTGAACGCATCACAATTCTACGGTTGGATAAGCTACGGATTGTTACACGCCAAAGAAGACCTCAACAACGATACCATCGGGGAATATGCTCGTTACACAGACCAGCGCCATACGTTTGCCTTCGTGGGCGATGTCTCTCTTGGAGCCCGATGGAGTTTGAATATGCGTATCTACTACGGGAGCGGTTATGCGTTTACTCCTTATACTTCGCGCTATAACTCTTCGGCAAAACGGTGGGAGTGGATCCTGGGAAGTAAGAACTCGGCATATTTACCTGCGTATAACCGGGTAGATGTCCGGTTAAGCAAGGAATTCGAAATCGGCAGCCTTGCTGTTCTTGCATTCCTCGACGTCAATAATCTTTTCAACGCCAAAAACATTCAATCGTATCGCTATCGGTTCAATAACAATGGATCTCCCTATGTTGAAGAGGTCGCGCTATGGCCCATCGTGCCAACCCTTGGCATGACGATTAAGTTTTAGTAAATGCTCGGGCTTAAGAATTATCAATTTGCCGGATGGGGCGGGTTGTATGGGTAGTACTGATGATTCTAGCGTTTGTTCGAGGAAAAGCTAACCTTCAAATTAGCTCACATACTTATAGACATTTCGGACCGAAATACGTTGGAAAGCATGCTTTGAGGGATTGGGGCGGTCGAAAGTTACAAGGCGCAGACGTTATGATGGGTGGACAACATCTGGGGTTCACCCAATTACTGGCAAAACAAAAAGAATAAACCACAGGTCCGGCAAAGACGGGCCCCGTTTTATCGAACAATGTTATATTGCCTCTCAACGAGAAATCCTCCGTAAAGGCGAGACAGCGAAGCTCCTCGCAGGAGGGATCAACCACATACTTAAAAAAAGATGTTTTAAGATCCACTCCGTTATCATCAATCAAATCCCATCGCACCATATACTTTATTGTATCTTTCGGGTCAATTGTTAATTTGCCTGTTCTCCTATCGTACCCATTCGACCGAATAATATCCGCAGGACCAACGGTAAATGTTTTCCTGACTGAGGGGTCGCGCAGGGAGACGATTTCAATGCTTCCCTTCAAATTGGCTGGACCATCGAATGTATCATCGAAATTATTTGTAATCGTAAAAAAGATGGCCATGGCGTTTTCAGCAATCGTCAATCCATATGACCCTTCAATTTTTCCGCTGAATACCTTTGCAGGCTCTTCATACACCGGCAACGACTCATCACAGGGACCAAAGGAAAGACTGAGTAGGACAAGACTGATAAGGAGTAAGGTATGGTTGGTTTTGATTTTCATTGAGACAATCTAAATTTTTGTAGAAATAAAAGAAAGAGGGAGGCCCCGAAAGCCTCCCTGTGTCCGTTACTTACTGCCATTCGCAATCACCATTACACCATCCGCCACAAGTAGACAGCCTGAGATCATAAGGATCATAAGGATCAACATGCCCTCCACCACAATAACATTGGGCTGTAGGCATACATGCATAAATATCTACACAAACCTCCCAACAATACCCAATCATAACTTGGGCGTTTGCCTGCACTGTCCCAAAGCATATCACTAACACTAGTGATAGCATGAACAAGATACTGAGAGTTTTTTTCATAAACTGCCTCCTATAATATGTTGTGAATTTTTGAAATCGGAAATGGCGCTCGCCACTTCCTCAACTTGTTGACCGTTGAGAAGCCCTGTCCACACTCCGCGTACAACTCCTGTTGAATCGCGAAGAATTGTCTTAGGAACGCCCAAAAGTTTATATTTTTGACGGTACGCATTTACATCGGCAGGAAACAGCACGTTGAAATCAATTTTATTTGCGCTCATATATTTGACCGTGCTATCCGGCAAATCCAGCGCTATGCCAACAACGGCGATATTTTTTTCTTTCGCTATCTCTGATAGTTTTTTCCAGTTATCTAAATTTTTCTTGCAAAACGGGCATGTGGTCGTAAAAACAAAGAGAAGCTGATTTGGGGAATTAATAGGCAGCGTATAATTTGCCTGCAACGGTTTAAGATCGCTGATGGAAAGCGAATCACCTACTGCCAGTTGTTCTTTTCCTTCGCGTTGTTTTGGGTTTTTCAACTCGTTATTTTGTCTTGCAAGAACAACAACCTCCACCGCTAATGCTATCACCGCAATATGAAGAAAGAGAACATATAAGTTTTTTCCTTCAAAATAACTCTTCAACGTTTTCATGGTGTTGTGTCCTCCCTTTGTATTTGTGTTGGTGAATTAGTTGAATGACACATCACAGACAGAGACATGAGAAGAAAAATCGTGTTCCTCGCCAGAAACCACTCATCCGTTTTTGATTCTATCAAATTGCCAAAGCATCCGCACGGAACGGGGTTGGCAATTAAAAAAAGTCCGATGAAAATAAATCCCAACAGGAACAATGACGACACCGCCGAGACCAATTGTAATTTCTTGCCAACGAGCAAGGCGAAGCCCAAAACCATTTCTATAATTGATAAAATAATAACCAGTACTGAGCTTGTTGTTACGCTCGTCGAGAGTAGCGCAATCACAACTTGCGACGCCGATTGCGGCGAGAGGATTTTAAAAAATCCGCTCAGGATAAATACCGCGCCCAATAAAATTCTTATACCGACATAAACAATCTTCATGCAAAACGGGAATTATTTTGAAGTTCGTAAAAAGTAACTGGTGCCGTATAAGTATAACATTTTCCCAAGTATCGCGCATCCGTACATGTACGGACATGTAAAAATTACAAAAAAATGAGAAAACCACTGAGAATAAAGCACGAATTGATTTTTTGATGATTTTTTGAAAAGTCCAAAAAATCGCCCTCCCAGAAATAATAATCAAATAGAAACATTTACACACCTTTTCCGTAGAAATAG
>JACQBK010000022.1 GCA_016194505.1 Ignavibacteriales bacterium
AATGATTAAGGATGTAAAGTATAAAGCGAAAGTGCGATAACGAGGTATTGTGAGTAAAGTAAACCTCAAAGGGTTAAGTCTTTCGGAGCTTCAAACGTTTGTCGAGTCGTTAGGCGAAAAGCGCTACCGGGCGGCACAGCTTTTTTCATGGCTGTACGCCAAAAGCGCGCAATCGTTTGATGAGATGACGGATATCTCAAAAGAATTTCGGGAAATCCTGAAGCACTCCGCCGCACTGGATAACCTTGAGCTTGTCACGAAAAAAACATCTGCACAGGATGGAACGACGAAATTTCTCTTCCAGCTTGCCGACGGCCTCATGATAGAGAGCGTGCTGATACCGCCGGAGAAGACTTCGCCTAACGCGGAAAAGCGCCTTACGCTTTGTCTCTCAACGCAAGTCGGCTGTCCGCTCGATTGCAAATTTTGCGCTACGGGCACGATGGGTTTCCTGCGCAACTTGACGGCGGGAGAAATTATAGACCAGGTTATCCAAGCCCAACGACAAAACGAGAAGCGTATTACCAATCTTGTCTATATGGGCATGGGCGAGCCGATGCTCAATTACGATGAAGTGATGAAATCCATAGACCTCATCACCGATGAAAGCTCTATTCTTATCGGCGCAAAGCATATTACTGTTTCCACCGCTGGCTACGCGGATCATATTCGCCGCATGGCGGACGAGGACCGCAAGGCAAAGCTGGCGCTCTCGCTTCATTCGTTAGATAACGAAAAACGGACCCAGTTAATGCCCATCACGAAAAAATTCAGCGTTGATGAATTGATTGATGCTCTTGAGTATTATTACCGCAAGACAAAACGGCGGCCAACGTTCGAATATATCTTGTTCGATGGCTTCAACGATACGGAAGACGACATTCGGAAATTCATCAAGCTTTCAAAACGGATTCCCTGCAAGGTGAATATTATCCCGTTTCACTCCATTGAATTTACGCATCCATTAGGCTTTGCCGCCGGTCTGCATCCGACGCCGCGAGCGCGCATGGAAACGTTTGCCGATGCGCTCCGCAAAGCTGATATTACCGTGATGATTCGCAATAGCTCCGGTGAGGATATTGAAGCCGCCTGCGGCCAACTTGCCGTTCAAGAGAAATCGTTGGTGCGAAAGCAGTCTCGGAAATCCGAAACGAAAAATATAACTAACCCGCAATTGCATTCTGCAGTTTCTTAATTTTTTAAAGCTCTATCGAAATTTTTCGTCCACGAAGATCACTAAGTAAAGATGAGATTTTACAAAAACTATTTGCCACGGATTTACACAGAGTACCACGGAGAAAAAATAGTACAAGCCATCTCAAAAATGGGTTCTCAAAAACAAAGTCACACCGAGCGCCCGCCTGTCCCGCCATGCCTGCGGCAGGCAGGCGTTCACCATGACGGCGGGACTCAGCTTGACGGTCTTTTTTGGTATTTTTGAGATGGCTTTTAGTAATATCCGTGCAATTCCGTGAACATCCGTGGTGAGTATTTGTTTTTCTTCGTGTCCTTCGTGGAAAATGAATATTGTATAGTACCGTTTCATTCTTACTACAACAACCTTAAGGAAGAATTTCTCAATGCGCATTATTCTCTTCGGTCCTCCCGGCTCCGGCAAGGGGACGCAAGCAAAACTTCTCTGCGATGAATTCAACATTCCGCACATTTCGACCGGTGATCTCTTGCGGGCGGCGGTTGGTAACAAGACTCCGTTGGGCATAAAAGCCAAACAGTACATGAATACCGGTAACCTTGTGCCCGATGAGATAATGATTGGACTCATTCATGAGGTGTTGGAATCTGAACGTGCGAAGAATGGATTTATTCTGGATGGATTCCCGCGCACGGTCAATCAGGCAAAGGCGCTTGATGAGATGTTTGCGTCACTGAAGATACAATTGGATTGTGTGATAAGCCTCCGCGTAGAGCACGACGAAATCACCCGTCGACTTACAGAGCGGAAATCGTGCAGTTCCTGCGGTCGCATTTATAATGCCAGCCAGATTAGCGAGGATCATCCCAATGCGTGCCCGTATTGCGGTGGAGAGTTGTTCCAACGGAAAGATGATACGCCGGAGACCGTCCGCCACCGTTTGGAAGTGTATCTCAAAGAAACCAAAACGTTGAAAAATTTCTATCGCCAGTCGAATCGCTTCATCCAAATTGACGGAATGCAGGAAATCGGGAAGGTACACGATACGATTGTTTCCATTTTACACAAACGCAGACAGCCCGCATAACCGGAACCAACCAGCATGGTGACGATGACGCCATTCGTGCCGAAACCGGCTCAGGGAAGCCAGCCGTATGTCATAGCCCATCGGGGGATTTCGGGAAAGGCGCCGGAAAACACGCTCGCGGCATTTTCACTCGCTTGCAACGCGCCCGGCATAGATATGATCGAATTGGATGTGCGTCTTTCCCGCGATGAGCAGGTGATCGTTCTTCACGACCGCACGCTGCAACGGACTTCAACAGGTAACGGCGCCGCACGGCATTATTCAGTCTCCGAAATTAAAGAATTTGATGCAGGTTCATGGTTCGATCCGGCCTTTGCTGCGGAACGAATTCCCACGCTGAAGGAAGTCTTTCAGTTCGTCAACAAACGGCGGTGGATAAACATCGAGCTGAAATCGGATTTTCTTTTTCGCGAGAAACCGGAATTCTTGGAACGCAAAGTCATCGAGACAGTGCACGAAGCTGGCTACAATGACTATGCGATGTATTCGTCGTTCGATCATGGGATGATTGCCACCATCAAAAGAATTGACAGGGAAGCGAGGACGGGCGTTCTTTATAACTTGTACCGCGATTTTGGTCGCCTGCCTTCCAAACTGGCGCGGCGCGCCGGCGCATCAGTGTTTGTGTGTGCGAAACATGAACTTACCGCTACGATGGTGCGTGATGCACATCAACACGACCTTGCGGTCTATGTCTATACACTCAATACGACCTCTAACGTCAATAAAATGATGAACTTAGGCGTTGACGGAATCCTTTCAGACAATGCGGATCAAATCGTCAAGGACGTAAAAAAACTGTAATGTGATTTACCCGTTTGGTTATAAAATTTGATTTTAGCATATTGGGTGCAGAAATATTTTTTTTATTCAATATTGAAGGAGTTTTGACAATGAAGGCTTTACGAAGTGCCGTTTTAGCTTTGGTCGTGTTGATGTGTTTCGGTGTTCGCGGTGTTGCGCAAGATGACCTGGGAAAACAGCTTTCAAAAGTCGCAGGTCAGAATGCAGTGAACTATTTAACGCCGCTTCTTTCAAGCTGGGGTGCCGATTTGAACAGTGGATTTTACTATTCAGCGGATCTCCATGGCGTTTTGGGTTTTGATATTGGTCTCAAGGCAAGCGCAGTGTTCGTGAAAGATGAGGATAAAACATTTGATTTCACCTTGCCGGATAAAATCACCTATACGGGCGTGACATTGACTGCCGGTGTTGACTACGATAAAATCGTAAGCGGCTCTCCAACTGCAATAGGCGATAAAGCGGGAAAGATTGTAAAAGTAAGACAAACTTCCGCCTTTATTCCTCTTCGCGGTCAAACGGTCTTTACAACACCTCCCGGGTACGATTTGAAGTACGTTCCTCTGCTCGTTCCTCAAGCATCAATCG
>JACQBK010000094.1 GCA_016194505.1 Ignavibacteriales bacterium
CTGGAAGGGAAATATTCCAACCGGAACACGAATTACGATGCAGGTAAGGACGGGCAACACACCCGCCGTTGATGCGAAGTGGAGTCCATGGAGCGATGAGATTACCGTGCCCAACTCGCTTTTTGATATCTATGAGCCTCGGCAATATATGCAGTATCGGGTTCATCTCTATACAGCTACTATTGAAACCCCCCGGCTTGATGAGGTAACGATCTCGTACGATACTGATCTCGTCGCCAAAACTACGACGGCGAAGATCCTTCCGCAAAGTACTCCCATCTTAAAAGAGGGGCAATTTCAATATCAAGTGAGCGTGGAGTCGGACGCGCGCAGCCAAGGTATTGATACGCTCGTTATCTTCACAAAAATCCCTCTTGCGGTATCTTCGGCGAAAGTGAATGATTCGAATGTCCCGTTCAACGCCAACATCACCGCCGGCAGAGTAGCGATCGGGTTCGGTAGCACGATCAACTCTAACGTTACGATCAGCATCGGGTTAAAGTTTACTCCCTTTCTTGATGAGACGGCGTTCCCCTCGGCCGTCATTTCAAAACAAAATCCATCCAACCCGCAGCGCGTTGATGCGACTATTACCAACGGTAACGAAAGCTGGACGCTCCTTGCGATAGGAGTGCCCGAACAAATCATCGTTGACGCAACGGCGGACCCGAACCCGTTCACTCCCAATGGCGATGGAAAAAACGATGTAACGTACATCAGCTTTTTCGTCTCCAATCTTGTTGCGGAGCGACCGATAACGGTAAAGATTTATGATGTTTCGGGAAGAATCGTTCGCACGTTATTGGAGACAAAGTCAACGGCGCAGGCGTACGTTGAGCAAAATGCACTGCGATGGGATGGACGAAACGACAATGGAACATTATTGCCGCCGGGCTTATACATCTACCAAATTATTGTTGACGTGGACGGCCTCTCGCCCGCCGTGGTGACAAAAACCGTATCTATCGCCTATTAAGACAACTGTATGAAACAACGAATCATATCTGTATCGCTTTTCACGCTCCTCCTGTATGGTGCGGTCTTTGCAGGAGGATTTTCAAAACTTCCCTCAAGTGCGCGGGCAGTTGCGCTTGGCGGCTCGCTTGTCAGCTTCGCTGATGATCCGAATCTTGTGTTTTACAACCCCGCGGGCATCGCGTCGTTAAAAACGCTTTCGATTGGAAGCTCCTACACACAATTATTTACAGGCATTAGTGGCGACAACTTAGGCTACGTCACGGCAAGCGCTGTTGCAAATCTTGGGTTCGTCGGAAATTTAGGTGTCGGCCTCAAGTCGTTTTCTTCCAATTATTGGAAGGAAAACGAATTGGTGGGAAGCTACGCACAAGAGTTATTTGATTTTCTTTCTGTCGGTGGAAGCGTAAAGTTGCTTCAATGGTCAACCCCCGCCCCTTCAGGGCGTTTGGCAGTTCCCGAAGAGGGGCTTTCCAACGTTTCGCTCGCATTTGACGTTGGGGCGCAATCGCAAATCCGAGATATTTTTCCCGATAACGACTTGCGGGTCGGCATATTCTTCGGCAATCTGAACCGTCCCTCCATCGCAAAAAATGCTTCGCCAGATGGAAAGCTCGATCTAACAATGGTTGCGGGTGCAACGTACATCTCAAAAGTATATGACTACGCAGTAACCTTTCATTATAAAGTTGAAGGAGAAGTGAAACGGCTCGGTATTGGGACGGAAATCGTTGCGATGAAGAAATCTCTGCTGGGAGAACCGATCCAATTGCTCTTGCGTGTTGGCGGAGGCGGCGCCCCCTCGCCCGCCAAACAGGGCGATCTTAACGGCGGCTTCGGTGTGAACGTAGCAGGCTTTACATTTGATTATGCTTTTGCGTATCAGACGGAGTTGCTGTACATCTCCGGCTCGCATTATTTATCATTGCGATATTCATTCTAAATTTTCTCAATCGAATCAATCGAATTAGCGCGTATGAATCTTCGATTACGGTATCTTGCTGCTCTAACTTGTGGTTTCATTCTTTTTTCTGACGAAGCTTTTTCTCAGTTCATTTCTTCCGATCAGGATAAAGGGACGTATCAAAACTACTCGGGCAGGAATTACGAGAATTACAGCTCTGTCCTTCTCCGTCGAAAATTTTATGATAATTTCGGCAATTTCCTCGTCGATGGCGTTACGATTTTCGGCATGAGCGAAGAACAACGGCCCGTGGACCTGTTAGCTCTCGATATTCCGATTAGCAGCATCAGCAAGTCGCGGTTTTATAGTTCCTATTTTTCTAATCTGGTTGTGTTGAATGATAGCTACGCCGGACTTTCAAGCAGACTGATGATCGGCGATGCTATCCGCACAAAGTTTACGTCGCTTACGCTCGATAGAGCGCGGTTTAACGGCATTCGATGGGATGCTTCGACATCGAAATATCGCGCCACCGTCATCGCCTCCCGTATTTCCGACCCCATCCGCATGAACCCGGAAGTCGTTCTTACGACAGCCCAGCAAGTACGGCGCGTGCGAGAGTGGACAACGTATCTTCTTGGCGGACATTTTGAAACCGACATCGGCGATATTATGACAATCGGCGCAACGTACGTGAACCAGCACCAGCGCCGCAGCTCGCTCGATAGCAAAGATATTTCTATCCGCGGCGTTCCGGCTAATGCGATTCCGCGCGTTATCTTCGTCCGCATTCACGATGATTCGCCGGGAGATCACTCAGGACCTATTATTTACAGCACGCCGCAAATCGCCATCAACGGCAAAGCAATGCCAATGACGAACATCAACAACAGAGTCCCGGACGCTCAAAAAGTGGACTTGCGGTATCCTATTCAATATTGGGTCATCAGGGATTTCCAGCCTATCTATGTTGCGACGTATCCACAACGCGATACCGTAAGCCAGACAAATTATGTTAATTATAGCGCGCGCTCCGCAGGCACCGTGGTGCCCCGCTATCCCGTCCAGCTTCAAAGCGACCGTCTTGACGTTGACTATAATATGACGTACGCGTATGTCATTCCGGCTGGAGCCAATTCGATTGATTTCAGCGTTGTCCTTGGGAATGACTATCGGATTGATGCGGGCCACGACTGGATCAATAACATGGACGAGTACGAAAACTCCGCCTTCCGCTCGCACGCAGATAGCATCGTTGTCGGACTGCTTGCTGTTCCTACAACGTTCCGCACTATGGTACGCGCAGACGGCAACGTCAAGGACGGATCCAACAAGCGCGTCGTAACATTTTCGTACGGACTTGTCAGCGGCATGGCTGTCTATGGGCTGAATTTTAAATTCAATTGGGAAGGCTTTAAGATAGAAGGAGAATTTGTCCGAAGCTTGGAGTTTCTTAAGTACCCCATCGGCAAAGGAGCGTTATTCGAGGATGTAGGTCATGGATTTTTTATTCGCGGCACGAAAAAAATAGGACGACTCACCTTGGGGGCTGAACGTTATAATATAGAGCCGCGCTTCACGACCATGTTTAACCTCTATACGATGGATAATAGTTTTTACGGAACACAAAACGTTCCCGTTCCGCCGGATTTTTTGGGATTTGACCCTTCGACTTCTAATATTGTAAGCTTTCCAGGACAATACGTGCCGGGTAACGCAGGCGGAGCGGTGTATTCCCTTGTGGATGACAATGATGACAACGACCGTTGGGAAGATGGCTTTTATCATTATAATGTTCGCCCAAGCCCTGATTTGAGAAACGGAGACGTTATCAATTATAATTATCGTTTAGGATATCCGGGGTTTGGCGACCCGTATTTATTAGGATACCGACAAAACACGAACGAGTTGGTGGGTCTCGGAGATATTATCCGCAGGCCGGACGCCGGTATCTTCCCCGGCAAGGATAAAGACAGAGATGGCATTCCGGATGATGACCGCAACTCCGACGGTATACCGGATTATGTGCAGGACTTTCTGACGTACTATACCGATCCCCCGTTCTTTAACTATGGCGACGATTGGAATAACAACGGCGTTATTGATGAGCAGGAGAACGATATTCTTCCCGATTACGCGTACAATCCCGACCTCAATGGCTATCATCTCTTCGGCAATTTTGAAATCATTCGGAATATGAATTTGCGTATCGGGACCATCCGTGAGCAAGCAACGGCAAGAGGAGGAAAAAACTATAACGATTATTTACGATGGACGTACGAAGCAAGCACGCCGCGCTTCGGCGGCATCAATCTCTTTTATGTGCACAAGCGCGTACAGGATAACATCCCAAACAACGGATACCAGTTCGTTAATGCGTTGACTATTTTTACGGCGGTGCCTGATTTCGTGTTTGACCCACTTGAATATAAACACAGCGTTGTCAATCAGCTTTATCTTGGAACCAGCTACACGCAAATTCCCAATCTTCGTATCGAAAACAACGTCAAGTACGAGCACAATAGCCAGGATGAAATCGGTCTTGCATCACGCGACAATCGCGGACAACTCCTCAATCCCGACGAACAGGCAGATGGACGCATTACCAAACTCGGGCTTGTCAACAAAATTGATTACACCTATAAGCTCTTTAACGGAAAGATACAGCTTATTCCGCAGCTGAAAGTCCGGACGCAAAAGGTTGTTCAACTGGAACAGAACCTTGCGGGTCAAAAAGTCAACACGGTGAAAACGCACATCCAAGAAATCATGCCCATTTTCCGCGTTGATTATCGTTTGACGGAACGAACCGATCTCCGCTTAGGATTCCAGGGGCTTAACATTCCGGGAACGAATAACGCGTTCGCGTATCAAATTAACGATTTGCGGTTCCCCGAACGCGACGAGCTTCGCACAACGTTTGCCATCACGCTCAGCAATAAATCTGCGTACGGCGGATATAACGTTGTGATTGATTTGGGCTATAAACTAACAAGCCGCGAATTTCCGCGGCAACCCGACCCGCTCTTGCGCGAAAAGAAAGAGTCGTTGATTTTCGTCACCATTTATGCAGGGTTCTAGGGACTATCTCAAAAATGTTTAAGAACCTTCGGAAGGTTTATAATCCCCTCCTGAAGGAGGGGAAAACTGTATGTCCCCCTTTAGCAAGACGCAATATTTTGATGTGGAACAGCTTTAGTATTTCTATAGAATATGGATTTTAAAACAATCATAATTATTCTGCTCTCTGCATCGCTGGCGGCGTACTTTATTCCCACACCGGGTGAAGTGCAATCGCACTTCAAAAGCGGACAAGATTTTTACGCTTCCAAGGACTACAAGAGAGCCATTGAGCAGTATGATTGGATTATCTCAACGGAAAGCGACTTCCTCCAAGCCGATAGCATTCGAGTTGCCCTTCTGGCTAACGAATTAAACGTTACCGCGCGAACAGCCTCGTACTACCAAAAAGGAAATGCGCTCCGCAACCTCGGGAAAAAAGAAGAGAGCATAGAAAATTATAGGATTGTCGAGCAACGAGGAGATTCGCCAAAACTTTCCGCGTTGGCGCAGTACCAAATCTACGAGTCATATTATCTCGATAAGAACTATCAAAAAGCGATCGAGGAAGCCCGCGTGCTCATGAGCAGGCACCCGCTCGATGATCGAGTGCCCCGCGCATGGTACGACATCGGATGGGCGTTTCGCGAGCTAACCATGGTTGATAGCGCTAATATCGCTTTTGAGACTCTTACCCGCGAGTACCCAAAAAACGAGCTTGATGCCCGCGCCCGGTACCAGCTTGCGCAAAATTATTTCGACCAGGGAAATCTGGATAAAGCGATTGCCGCTTTCAATGACGTCATTGAAAAATACCGCCCGGAAAACTTCGCTTCCTCCGAGTGGGAAAACGTTGAGTTGAAAGCCGTTAAAGATCGAAGAATTTTTGAGGCGCAAGCAGGAAGGGACGTTGATGCGAGCACGCTGGAGCTTGTGGCAAAATCCCAGGTGAAAATCGGGGATGTGTACCAGAAAAAAAGCGCGTACGATAGCGCTATGCAAAGCTACCGAAAGGTTATTGCCGCTTTCACGTTGATGCCGACGCTTATCGAGGCGACGTACATAAAGATGGCGGAGTATACGGCAAGCTTGAAGGGATTGGATGAAGGAATCCGCATCTATCGGCAAGCCATAGACGAAAATTTCACCAACAAGCCGCTTCAGGCAAAGCTTCAATATAAGATTGCGCGAACCTATCAAGACACCAAACTGCACCAGAATGCCGCCGAAGAATATCTTTTCTATGTTCGAGCGTATGCTCCGCAAGCTGAGGCAATAAAATTTCCGGTTGAACAGGCGTACTTCCTCGCCATCAGCAATTTTTATAACGCCCACAATTATCAAAATACCCTTGTATACGTTGATACAGCGCTTGCCGCCTTTCCTCAAAGTGAGTTCAAACCGAAGTTATTCACCTACAAGGGTCTTGCCTCGCTTGGGCTTTCCCGGTACGCCGATGCGCGGGAAATGTTCGCGACGGTGATCAAACTTTCTCCCGAATCGAACGAAGCCATCCTTGCCCGCACGCAAACGGGAAAAAGCTTTTTTGATGAACGAAGCTACGAAAAAGCCGTCGCCACATTTGAAGATCTCCTCAAAGGCGATCAGTCGAAGCTCGAACCGGATGAAATCCGCTATTTATTGGGATTGAGCTACTACGGTCTTGGCTCGTACGATAAAGCCGTTGAACAGCTTAAGCTTGTTCAGCCGGGCTCGTCGTATTTTCCGTTCACGTTCGCTCGCGTGACGAGGGCTTACACCGCCCAGAAAAAATTCGACGAGGCGACGGAATATCTCGATCGTGCAGCAGCCTCAGCCAAACGCGACTCCGCCGATTATTCGTCCTTCGTGCGGCTTGCCCGCTCGGAACTGTACACAGCGCAGCAAAAATTTGAGCTCGCCACGGCAGAATTCGATACCGTCATTCAAGACCGGTCACAAACGGAAAATACGAGAGTTCAGGCGCAGTACGGTCGTGGTCTCGTGCTGTTTGAGATGGGCAAATTCAAAGAGGCTGCTGCGGATTTGCAAGCCTGCATCAACTCGGGGGTCTTTCAACGGGTATTCCCCGCCCTTGTTCCGCAGGCAAAAGAAAAATTGGCGTTCAGCTATGTTAACCTTGAGAAGAAAAAAGAAGGAGCACAACTTCTTTCCGATTTAATCACAACCGCCGCGACGAACACTGATAAGAGCCGTTATATGGCGGCGCTAGCTGAATTCCATTACCGTTCAGGCGAGTACGCAAAAGCTATCGAAGCTGGCAATCAGCTTCTCGCAATGAAAGAGACGGACGAACAATCCGTTATCCGCACGTATGCAACGTTGAGCAACAGTTATGGCAATCTTCAGCAGCACGAAAAAGCGATTGCCACATTGAAAGAAGCGGGGGAAAAATTCCCAACGAACTTATACATCGAAGAAGTATTGTTCCAGATTGGTCAGGTTTATTATAATGGCGGCGATTATAAAAGCGCGGAAGCGGCGTTTTTGTTCCACACGCAGAAATTTCCCAACAGCAAATATCATGAAGACGCTTCGTACTTTTATGCCTTCTCGTTATATCAAACAGGTCAGGCAGACGAGGCAATTAAGAATTTTCGAGAATTCATAGCCACGCACCCAAACTCCAAGCGCGCGCCGGAATCACAAATGCAACTTGGCGAAGCGTATTTCAACACGTCGAAGTTCGAAGAAGCTGTTAAAGAATATCAAACTGTCTATCACAAATACCCTCAGAACGATAACGCGGCTCACGCAATGTTCAACGAGGGATGGTGCTACTACCAGTTGCAGCAACCCAATAAAATGCTGGAGATATTTCATGCGTTGGTGCAAAAATATCCTTCCACGAAAGTCGCTGCGGACGCGCAATTTGCCATCGGCGATTATTACTATAACCAAAAATCGTACGACGCGGCATTGAGCGCATATCAAACTTTCGTAACATCATTCCCGAACGAATCTCGCGTGGAAGAAGCAAGGCTGCTGATTAAAGACCTGAGCCAAGTAGAAGCCTACAAAGCATACGAAGCCGCAATGGCGTTCTTCGATGCGAAGAACTGGAGCCTCGCAGTCACAGAACTTACGAAAGTAATGGAGAAATATCCCAACACGGACATCGTGTACGGCTGCAAGACTAATATCGCATCATCGTACGAACAGCTTGGCGAGCGAAAGAAAGCTCTTGCGATATTTAACGAGATCGTCAATGATTGGAAAGATGTTGAAGCCGCGAAGACGGCAGTGTTCTTTGCTGAAATGCACAAACGGTGGATTGAAGCGGGAAAATAATGCTTTACTAACGGGTTTTTAAAGAATTCCATGCCCAATAAATCGGAACAAGGGTTTCGGAAACGCGGACAGTGGAGAAAGCAGTATCAGAGATACTTCGGCATTGCATTTCTGATTGCGGCGTTTTTTCACCTGATCATTACGTCTGTTTACCATGTCGTTACCGAGCGGAAACCGACCGAGGTAACGACTTCGGTTGAACGAAAAGAATACGACCTCGTTCAGCCACCGGTAAAATTTGAGCTGCGCGCGCCGCGGCTGGCTAAATCGTTCTCGGTAACGAAGGTTCCGTCATACTCTCAATCGTTTACACCGCGTGAGATAAAGTTCGAACAGACGCAGGTTACGCGCGTAACACAAACTCCTGTTACGGCATCAGGTGCGCGAAGCTCAGAAAGGGCGAACAAAGTCGAAGGCAGTATTTTTTACGGAGCGATGACGAGCGGCTCCGGCGCTGAGGCAAGCTGGGGTATTCCGGGCGGAGCGGTCGCATTCGGCAGAAGCTTAGGAACGGGTGGAAGGTTAGGCTGGGGCGAAGGTCAGACCGCGGGCGTTGATTTTTCACCGGACCTTAACGAAGAAGTGGTGAACGTAAGAACAGGCGGGACGGGCATTCAATCTATGCGCAACGAGCTGATCAGCGCAGAAAATTTCGCTGATCGCTTCGAGGGATTTGTTGAAGTCAATACTATCAACAAAAAAAAGGTGCGCGGCTTCATCAATTTTTATCAATTACAATGGCGAGCAACGAAACCGGAGCCTAATGGTGAGGAGGGATGGAACGCTTTTCCAAAAGCTCTCTATGCGCTGCAACGGTACGCTCAGGATAGCACGGAAGTCCGCGTGACGCTGGCAGGCAACATTCGGCTGGACGACCGCCGGCTGTGGGATATTCCGGTATTATTTATGATGGGTTATACGGCACCAGTGCAATATACACAGCAAGAATCCAAAAATTTGGGCAAGTGGCTGCGGCAGGGGGGATTTTTGTTTGTTGATGACGGTTACGCCGCAATGTATGCGGCATTTAACAAGAGCGCCCGGGCATTGTTGAAAGACGCTTTGGGATACGATGCGGAGTTTGAGCGCATCCAAAATACTCATTGGCTGTATCATTGCTGGGAGGATTTCGGAGGTCCGCCATCCGGTCTCGATGACGCAAATCTTCCACTGGAACAAGACGGACGAACACCAAAGCGAATTCCTGAGCGGTATCCCTATCTTGAAGGAATTTTTCTGAACGGAAGGCTTGCCGTCCTGTTTTCCAGCAAGGGCTATACGTTCGCGTGGGGGCAATGGCCCTTTGTTTCCCCATCACAAGGCGGCCCACTGGATAATGCCCGGCAACTGCATTTCGGCATTAACATTATCGTCTATGCAAGCACAGCAAAAGGAAGCATCATTGACCAAAATAAAGCACGGGTTGCATCGGAATATCAACGCAAGTGAGATCATGGTTTTTTTGAAGAATACATTCTGCTGGAGTATCATGCTCTTTCTGCTGTTTACAAGCGGCTGTGATAAAGCGTATCGTTATGCGTTTTTCCCGCCGGAGCGGGTCGAATATACGCTTGTACCGGACCTGGATTTGGTGCATCTTTCCAATGATACAAGCTATTCTATCAGCCGCGATAGTTTGGGGGTCGTTTATGATCGCAAATCGTACAAAGTAGAGGTGAAATATCTTTCCGATTATCAGCTCAACAATTTCGAGTTTCCCGATGATTCAAAGAGTGGAGAATTTTCCGCCAATCCCTTCACGTACGCAGAATGGGTTGACCCCCAAGTGGGATATACACCGAATCGGTTCACGGTATTTAAGATTAGCATCTATAACTACGCTTCGTCCAAGCTCAATTTAGATCCTGAGCTATCGTTTCTTGTATCGGATCGTGGAGACGTGCTTCCGGGGTACGGGCGCGAGGAAAAATCGAGCCGCAACCAGAGCATCGAAGGATATTATAGAAAACGGAAAGGCAGCAGCGGCGTTGATGATGAAATCTTCGAGCGGCGGATGGGTATTGTCCGGCAAACGGTCTTGTATCTTGGCAGACCGATTTTTCAAGGAGACAGCCGCGAGGGGATCGTCGTGTACGACCCGCTCGATGAAAGCGTAGAGAAAATAAAATTAGTAATGAAGAATTTCATTATCGGTTACGATGAAAACGGCGAGCCGAGCGAATATGTGGATTTACAGTTCTACTTCAAGCGCACGCCGCTTGTCAAGGAACGGTTGAAAGCCCTTGTGCCCGATAGCGCCTTTGCCGCTAACCCAAAGCAAGGCTCATCAAATTTAATCCGCCAAGAAAGCTTCGAGCTTCATCAAATCCGGTACCGCGTGGAGGAAGAACAAGCCTCAACCAATCAGGATTGGAATGTTAAACCGAATGCGCTTAACGCGCTTGCCGGCTTCCTCAAAGATAGCCTGAACGCAAAAACGACTGTGAAGATTTCCTCTGTGGATTCTCCGGATTTACTGAATGCGAGAATCGGGTTTATTTTCGTCGGTCCCATCAAGCCGATTTTTTCGGATGTTGAAGTTCTCTCGCTCGCAAATATGATCAGACGAGGAGGATTTCTTTTTATTGATAACGCCGCATTCTCTTCTAACTATAAGTACTATGACGACATGGTTGCTCTGCTCCAGAACATCGGCTCGAAGTTAGATAGACAAGTGAGGGTCATCCCTATTCCGATTGACCATCAAATTTATAAGATATGGCAAAAATTGACTGGTCCACCCCAAGGGATGGATGATATCGAGAACATGCCCGACAAGCGCAACTTCCTGCAAGGATTATTCTGGCGGGATCAGTTGGTGGGGCTGGTATCCTCGAAAGGCTATTCGATGATATGGGATAAGCAAGACCGCTCCCAAATTAAGCAATTGATGCTCGGAGCGAACGTCGTCGTGTATGCGTTAAGCACACTGCGGCCACAATAAATTGTATAGAAGGCATTTCAAAAATATAGAAAAATCTGTCAGTCTGAGCGCAACGAATCCCGACTTGTCGGGATGAGTGAAGTCGAAGACTCCTTATATAGACCCTTCTCCCAAAGGGATGGCTTCGCCAGACTTCGTCCCGACATAAACCGTCTGGACTGCCTGCCCGACGGCAGGCGGGCGCTCAGGGTGACGCAAGCTTATTTTTTTTGAGATTGCTTGTAATCAACTGAACTCTCATGTAAAGGCACATATTGTTATGCGTCTGAAAAATTTACTACTGTTCTGCTTTGTAATGTCCGTTGCAAGTGTCTCTTCCACAAAAGCAGGAGGCAACATATCGGCGGCGGAAGATACCGTGCGGCAACAACGCATTGACTCCGTAGCACAGGGGACATTAAACCAAAATCCGTGGACGGAGCGAAAAATCATCAGCGTTATTTTGTCAACCGTTATACCCGGTTCGGGTCAAACGTACCTCGGTCATACGGAAAAAGGTGCGGCATTTACGATCAGCACAATAGCCAGCGCGCTCATTGCCGGGCTTTCCGAAAACAATGTCATCGGGCGCAATGAGCGGTTGGACGAATTGAAAATCCAATACGGTCTATCCTCCTCGTATATCGCGGCTGATACAACTTGGTCAAAAATGGTCAGTACGAAGTCTATTCTTGATAAAGACATTCGTCGCCGCGATCTTTTTTTAAAAATTACCGCCGTGCTATGGATCGCCAACCTCGTTGACGTCATTTTCTTCACGGATGACTCTGGGGAAAAAGCATTCGGATTATTAAAAACGGAATCAACGACAATAGCTCTTGTTCCCAATTATAAAAACGGCGTTAATGCTTTGTTAACAGTAAGATTTTAATAATAGACTTTTGCGAATTTTTATTTCCGAATCAACTATGAAAAAAAATCAACTTTTTGCTTGCCTTCTTTTCATTTTCTCCGTTCTTTTTAACCAAGGCTGTACTGAACCACTAGATTTAATAGCTCCAACCCACTTTACAAGAGTCCCCCCTGTGCTTCATTTGCAAGGTACGATAGGGTCTGTTCCGTCGGGTAAGCGGCAAATTCTCCTCACATGGGAGTATGACACCCTCAGTGCCAATATACGTACGTGGGATGTAGCCAGGAGTATTAACGATACTGCCTCAGGAGCTTTTGTACCGTTGGAGATAGTGAGAAAATCGGCGTCAGGGTACTCCTTTTATTCCGATACCAGCGGAGTTTTGCAAAGTCAAAATATCAGCACCGACAGCCTTGATATTTTTTACAAAGTTACCCCTAACGGCATGGATAACTTTGTCGGTCAACCATCAGACGTATTGCACATCATTGTTCGGAAATTTTAAAACGACTCCATCCATAATACTCCATTCATGTTAGACGTAGGAGGTCCATAATGAAACAATTGACACGACTACTTTCTTTGCTGCTTGCAAGTGCGGGCTTGTTGTTTGTTATTTCTAACGATTCATTGGCTCAACAAACATCGCTTACCATCTCAAAAACGAGTATTGCCTTCGGCAATATCACCGTCTTTACACCAAAGACGGATAGTTTCTACATAAAAAATACAACGCAGTTCGGTTTTGGGCTTACCGGCTTTTCAAAAAAATCCAGCCGATACACGATTGACGGCAACCCCAATGCCCTTTTGACGGGATTCGATAGTGTGAAGGTTCGCGTAATATTCAACCCCGATTCCGTGGGCGCGCTCTTAGATACACTTGTTATTACGCACACATCATCAAGCCAGGCGGCGTTCAAAGTTGCACTCAGCGGCACGGGCGTCAATAATATCATAATAATTTCCGCTGTGAGCGCCGCGCCCTTGACTGCTTTGAATTTCGTGCAGGGTCTCGCAACTGTTGAAGTTCCGGATAGTCTTACCATCAAAAATAATGCGAAGGACTCTGTCACCATTAGCGGCGTAAGCTTCGATAACGCGAAATTCCGAACGACAATAACGACTCCCTTCAAGCTTGCAAGCGGAGCCACACAAAAAGTGTATGTGTTCTATAAAGGCACGGCTGTCGGAAGAGACGCCGGTAACTTAGTTGTAACGCATAATGATGTCGCAAAAGCAAGTTCTCCCGTTTTGTTGCCCGTTTCCGGTCGCTCGTTGGGGAACATGGCATTTTCACTTGGCGGCGTTATCCTCGATACAAACGTCGTCAGGGTAAGCGCAACTGCGACAGCTTCTCCAGGCAAAACGGATCCGGTCATGGCTATTGATAGCACAAAGCTGGTTCAAGTAACACTCCGAAATTTAGGAACTGGCAATATCCGCGTTGACAGTATCAAGTTTAACGGACCTCATTTTACCAACATTTACCCAACACCCTATGAACAACGAAACGGTGCATCCTATGATCGTATTTTGAACTTCAATTTCAAGGCGCTTTCTGCCTCCAGCCCGACATTTAAAGATACTGTTACCGTCTTCACGAATGACACAGTTCCGGGCGGCAATAGAATCCGCCTTCCTTTTGAAGCTGCAGCCGCACCGCGCGCGTATGTTCGCAACGCAACAACGGGCACATCATTCGATTTTGGAACGGTTCCCCTTGGCGCACCGTCAAACGGCACTATGCGTATTTTCAACTACACCGGCGCAACAATGACGGTTGATAGTATGCGGTTCTTTGTCGGCGATGCGAAGTATCAAATCACGACCACCGCTACAAATTTAACGCTGAATAGAGCTGATACTGCGCTCGTCAACATTCGTTTTACACCGAACGACACGCTACCCGACCTTGGGTCAACACACCCTGATACGGTGTTAGTGTACTCGAGCGCATTTTCATCATCACCAGTGAAGTTCCCTGTTAAAGCAAAGGTGGCTCCCTCAATAGTGTTTTCACCGAGCATCACCACTCTCAACTTTGGCGATCTTGCGGTAAGCCAAACGAAGGACTCGACATTCAAAGTATTTAACAGAACAAACACTGCCTACAAGATTGATTCGCTGTCGCTCAATAAGGGACAGCATTATATCATTATGTCGAATAGCCTCGCTACCCCGCTGGCATCGCAGGATAGCACCGCTATTCAGATACGATTTAAGCCTCTGAGTGCCGGCGTCTTGATTGATACGTTGTATATATGGCATAACTTTACCCCGCTGGGCATCACAAACCCTAGAAAAATTATTTTAACCGGTAACGGCAGCACGCAGCAATTCATCAATCCCAGTAATTATATTACCGTTGATAATATTCAAGGACCCAACGGTGCTACCGTTTCTGCGCCGGATTCCAGTTACATCGAAACGAGCGTTGCTCCATACGGCACATTTTATGATAATGCTGGTGGCGCTACTAGTTACGGAGCAGGACATCGTCGGTCACCGAACCTCGATGGTTCACCAAACGGCGCGTCTGCCCGATACACATTTAAAGTAGATAGCACGGCACCTTATTTGATCTACCATTATGTTCAGAACAGTCCCAACGTTGGTGATGGATATTATGTTCATTTACGTAAGTTCGGCGTCGGAGGGATCGTTGATAGTCTCCGGTACAACGAACAGCTTAATAACGCTACCGGCTTTGGCGGAACATGGCTGCCGTTGATGTTCCACAGAATTGATGGAGTCGGACCCGGCGCCGCTTCCATTACAATCGGCTCGGATGCTCTTTCCAGCACATTCATGCGCGTTGATGCGGTGAGATTCCTACGCTCAACACAAAAAGCCGACCTCGAGTTCGGAAGACGCACGAGAGAGTTCGACCCAACGCGTGTGCCGGAAGAATTCGGGCAAATTACGCTCGGTGATGAATTTGTAAAACCATTCCGGCTCTACAATCTTGGTAAAGATACGTTAGTCATTACCGATGTTAAATTTTATCCAAAGCTCACTCCTATTCCTTGGGCATCCGTGAAAAACTTTACGCTCGGAACATCTATTAAGATTCCGCCTCTTACAGTGGGCACAAACGGTCAAGAGACCGGCGGCTCGTTCGATCTCCAGCTTGCCTTCTCGCCGTTCCAGGAAGGCTCTGCACGAGACTCCATGGTCATCACGAGCAACGATGGGAATGAGCCGAATGCTTATATTATTATCCTCGGCGATGGCGTTAACTATAACTTTATTATGAACGCCAGCGTTGGCGGCACGGAGCCTCACTTCAGAGCGCCTGCGCCCCCGGCGGTCCCCACGTTCCCCACGTATTCGGAAACCCCAAATGGTAGCTGGTTATCTTCAGCGCGAGCTGCGGCACCATTCCCGATTAACGGAGGCAATTCATTCAGCAGAGTTAATACCGGCGGAGCGACAACACTTCCGCATCAGGCATTTTATAAATTTGAGCTCCCGGAAATAGTTTTAGGAAAAATCAAGACGGACGGACGTTATATACTTGAGTATGGCGGACCCGCCGGCTCTCCTAATGGGTATCCTAACACCTTGGTTAAGGTAACTCACACGTTTGGGGTGCCGCCCGATAGCGGTTACTATAGCGCTACAACACCTGGTTCACACTTATGGCTCCAGATCGGTGGAACGGCGAAAACATTTTTCTTAACGCCGGGTGGTCCCATCACCATTGAGTTTGCTCGTAACGCGCAAACAGAAGTCGGTGTAGGGGCAAATGTCTTCTTAAGAACAGATCTTTTAAGAATTAGAAAAGTCCCGACCGGCGCGTTGATCGGCGTTGATGTAGTGCAGGGAACGGCTGTGCAATTTGGCGATGTGAATTTCCGCAGCCCTGCCGGCTTAGACGGCAAAGCTAACAAGAAGGACGTATTGATTGCCAGCCGCGGCGAATCTCAAATTGTCGTCTCCAGCATCAAATTCCGCAGCGGCAAGTATTTCCGCGTAGCTAACATGCCGGCATTGCCGACGTACCTCCGCGCATTGACGGGCGAGCAAAAATTGACGATGGAATTTACACCCGACAAGATTGCATTAACCTTCCGCGATACATTGGAAGTAAAATCCAATTCCACGCGCGATTCAGTTCTGTTAGTGGCTGTCGGGGGCAACGGCATAGGCGGAACATTTATCGTGGATGATGACGGCAGTGTCCAGGAAGTCTCATCTAACCCTGCGTGGGGAGGTCTCTACGCATCATGAACAACTGGCAGCTTGAAGCTTCCAACACCGCAGATGTTATTGGGCGAGGCAAAACGCGGCGCTTACTGCCGATTTACTTTAACGGCGGAGCATCGTATGAGTGGTTCCCGCTCATACCAAGCGACCCGAAATTGGGCGACTCCGTCCTTGTGAACGTAGCCGTTTCCATACCACGTGGCTACAGAACAGGAAGCCCGGCGGCGCGGTATAAGGTATTCAGCACCGGCGGCAACATGACAAAGGATACCACGATCAGCCAGAATAGTATTGATCCGGGCTCGACATTCTCCCGCGTCATCGAACTGAATCTCGGTAATCACTGGTTCTTGCGTGGCGGCAGAGATGTTGCAGGCGGGCAAGCGTTCAATGGTCATGTTCGCGTTGAAAACGACACCGCGAAGGTCAGCGCGTTCTACGCCGGAACGACTAATATTGCAAAACGTGATACATTCGCTCTCGTGGCAGATGCTCTTATCCTGCGCGAGCTTGACAAGTTACAACCTTCTGTCACAAGCGTGGAAGACAATACGGTTCCCCTGGAGTTCTCCTTGAGCCAGAACTTCCCGAATCCGTTCAACCCGTCCACAACGATCAACTTTTCGCTGCCTGAGAGACTGCCGGTTGAGTTAAAGATTTACGACATCCTCGGCAGGGAAGTTATCTCCCTGCTTAACGGCGATATTATGAATCCGGGCAAGTACAGCGCCCGATGGAACGGCAAAAACAACGCCGGCCAGACTGTCGCGACGGGTGTGTATATTTACCGCATCGTTGCCGGCGGTTATGTCAAGGCGCAGAAGATGCTATTGTTGAAGTAATGTTGAGGACTTGATCGGCTTCATTCCGACAGGTATTGTTTTATTCAGGGCATCTGGTTACATTCAGATGCCCTTTTTAATTTACCGGAGAGACTTTCTATGCGTACGAATTTTATTTGGTTTCTTGCGTTAGCACTATGTATTGCTTTCGGCTGTCAGCCTGAAAAGACCGAAACGGCAACCAAGGGAAATCTCCATGTGTTGATCAGTGAATCCGTTGCGCCTGCGTTGGTGGAGCAGGTCAACTCATTTATGGAAATTTATGCCAAAAACGGAGCCAATGTTACCTACGCGGTCACGACCTCGGATGAAGCAATAAAGAGATTCATCAACGACACTATACGTTGCATTTTCACGACGAGACCGCTGACCGCGGATGAGCGAAAAACGTTCGACGCAAACCCCAAAGAGCTTGTCGAGATCATAGTCGCCTACGATGGTTTAGTCGCTGTAGTGCACCACAAAAATCCAATCGAACAAATAACCACAAAGGAAGTGGAAGGGATTTTGAAGGGAGCGATCACCCGGTGGGAACAGCTTTCACGCTCCGCCAAGATGAAAGGACGAATCGAGCTTTTCATCCAAGACTCCTCCGATGCGACAATGTATTTGCACAAGCGGATGTTGCATGGGGCTGCCCTGCCGAAAGCAACCCACCGAACGCACTCAAGCCTCCAAACGCTGCAATCGATCGTGAACGAGCCTTTGTCTATCGGCTTTGTGGGAGTTGATTGGATTGATTCCGCGAAAGTGCCTGCGAAGGTATTGGAGATAGCAGAAACGGATCAGCATGCGGATACGACGTTTAAGGTTCCGCCGGAGTCGGTTGGAAAATTCTATTCCCCCCACCCGGCACATGTTTATCGGAGCTACTACCCGTTCAAGCGGGCAATCTATCTGTACGTGCGATCGAAACTGGGAAGCATCTCGTCCGGTTTCTCATCCTATGTTGCAAACAAAGATGGGCAACAGATTTTTCTGAGACGGAAATTAGTGCCGGGTACCCAGCCGATTCGACTCAGACCGAGCGAATAGGAACTGTCTTAGATAAACAAGTTTGGTTTATGAACAGAATCGAAAACAAAAGCTGACCCCATCCTAACCTTCCCCTAAAGGGGAAGGGACTTTTTTCTCCCCCTTCAGGGGGAGACTAAGAGGGGGTCATAAAATTTGCCCTTCTAAACACAAAGCGTCCCGTTGAGATTTTCAACGGGACGCTTTCGTTGTAAAGAATATTCACAAGCTTTAGAATTCCGGACCCAGCGAGAAATAATAATTCGGTATCGAGAATCCTTCGCCGTTAAAGCTCCACGCAACGTCTATGCGGAGCGGTAACCCGAAGAAAA
>JACQBK010000099.1 GCA_016194505.1 Ignavibacteriales bacterium
ACTTGTATAACATCTTTTATCATGCCAATCTTCTCCCCCTCTTCCGAGACAACTTCCATTCCGATAATGTCGTCAACAAAGAACGAGCCTTTTGCGGGAGCGACGACATCTTTTGCGGAGATGAAAATATACTGCCCGTGTTTTGTATCCGCAGCGGTGCGTGAATCAATCTCTTTAAATTTCAAAACAACGCCCGACCCCTGGATGCGAGAAGATTCAATCGTGAGCTTCTCGGCGTTCTCTTCCGTTTCCCCGATCCAAACTGATTTGAGCTTGGAGAAACGCTGAGGGTCATCGGTCAACAACTGGACCTTGACTTCTCCCCGGAGACCGACTCCTTTGGAAATCCTGCCTACCGCAATTTTTCCGCTCATTCATCCACCATGGCATTCACCGAAGAGCGAGTTGAACGTATTTGGAGCAGTCTCATCAACCGACAATATCCAGAATCGCCCGTTTACCTTCTTTTGCGGCTACTGCTCTCAGAAGCACCCGGAACGCCGAAGCTGTTCTTCCTTTGCGTCCGATGAGCTTGCCGACATCGTTTTCAGCGACCTTAAGTTTGAAAACGGTTTTACCTTCTAACTCTTGCATATCTAACGCTACTGCATCAGGCTTATCAACGAGATGCTTCGCAATGAACTCAACGAATTCCTTCATCGGTCCACCTCCTGCGTTTAGGACGTAGTCTCCACGCGTTGCTTCAGAACCCATCCCACAGAATGTACCGCTCTACTGCATTATTAGGGAAGTTACCCCAATAACCCTGAGTTGAAATATTACGCTGATGCTGCAGGCGCTTCGGCAGGAGCCGCAGCCGGAGCGGTCTCAACAGGCTTCGCCTTCACAGCTTTTTTCTTTACTGCACGGCGAACTTTTTTGTCTGCTTCGCGCTTGGATTTTTCAGCTTGCTGCATCTGCCAACGCTCGATAATGCTCTGAGCCTTCGCTTCATCGGTTCCGCGCCGTTGGAGCGTCCACTTAAGCCACAAACCGTTGCGTCGCAAGAGCGTGCGAACGGTATCCGTAGGCTGTGCGCCTTTGCGCAGCCAGTGGAATACCCGCTCCTCTTTAATGCTCAGGCTGATGGGGTTGATATTGGGGTTATATTGCCCCACTGCCTCGATATACTTACCATCGCGCGGCGAACGCATATCCGCGGCAACAATTTTATAGATCGGGTATTTCTTTTTTCCCGCTCTCCGCAATCGTAGCTTTACCACTTCGTTGTACTCCTCTTAATTGAGATTGATGTGTGTATTGTTGAAATTTTAAAAAATGTCGATCATTTGCCACAAAGGCACGAAGGTTTATACGATTAATTTCTAAAAATAAATGTTTCCTTGGTGTCTTAGTGTCTCCGTGGCATTTTTTTCTTTTTCCAAAAACTTACTAATTCATCGGCAGCCGCATACCCCGCAACGCGCGCTTCATATTTCCTTTGGTCAATCGCTTCATCATTTTCTGCATTTCATCAAACTGCTTGAGAAGCCGGTTAATTTCCTGCACCGTCGTTCCGCTTCCCATCGCGATGCGCCGCCGCCTGTTGCCGTTGATGATCGAAGGCTTCAGTCGCTCTTCCCTCGTCATAGATTGAATCATCGCTTCGATGCGGACCAACGCCGTATCGTCAATCTGGGCGTTATTCGGAATTTTGTTCATTCCCGGAATCATCCCCATCACTTGGCTGATGGATCCCATTTTTTTCACTTCACGAAGCTGGTCCAGAAAATCCTCCAGCGTAAACTGCGACGTGCGAAGTTTTTCTTCTAACGCAACCGCTTTTTCCTCATCGAACTGCTGTTGGGCTTTCTCGACAAGCGTGACAATATC
>JACQBK010000095.1 GCA_016194505.1 Ignavibacteriales bacterium
GAAGCCTTCTATCGCTCGCCAAATTGCTTAAGCGATTTTTTTAATCAAGTCTATGACTCGATTTGAATAGCCCCATTCGTTGTCGTACCACCCGAAGACCTTCACCAAACTTCCCATCGCCATTGTCAACTTGGAATCAATAATACATGAATGCGGATTGCCGACGATATCCCGCAACACAAGATCATCCTCGCTGTATTCGAGAATACCCTTGAGCGTTGTCTGCGCCGCCTTCTTAAATGCTGCGTTAATTTCTTCTGCTGTTACCTCACGCTCTAACTCTGCAACGAAATCCGTAATCGAGCCGTTGGGCGTTGGAACGCGCAGTGAATACCCGTCAAGCTTTCCCTTCAACTCAGGAATAACCTTGCCGACTGTCTTTGCGGCTCCTGTGGTCGTCGGGATAATATTGATAGCGGCGGCACGCGCACGACGCAAATCCTTATGCGGCAAATCAAGAATGCGTTGGTCGTTCGTGTAGGAGTGGATCGTTGTCATAACCCCCTTCTTCACTTTAAAATTATCATGCAGAACCTTCACCATCGGGGCAAGACAGTTTGTCGTGCAAGAAGCGTTAGAGATAACATGATGCTTGGCGGGATCGTACATCGCATCGTTCACGCCGAGAGCGATCGTAACATCCGGCGTTTTTGCCGGAGCGCTGATGATAACTTTCCGAGCGCCCTGTTTGAGGTGATCACGAGATGCTTCGCCATCCGTAAAATGCTTTAAGCCTGTGGATTCTACGACGATATCAACGCCGAGGTCCTTCCAGTTAAGCTTCGTGTGATCTTTTTCCGATAGAACTTTTACTTCCCTGCCGTTGACGACAAGAGAGCTTTCCTTGATTTCAATGGTACCGTTAAAATTTCCGATGACTGAATCATGTTTCAGCAGGTGCCCGAGCGTATGCGTATCCGTAATATCATTGACGGCAACAAACTCAATGTTTTTTTCATGAATGCCGGCTCGAAGCACGTTCCTTCCGATTCTGCCGAAACCGTTAATAGCTACTCGAACTGCCATGGTAACCTCCAAATACTAAGATTTTTTCGTTCTGATTTTGAGAAATCCTTCTAAAGCGAGAAAAAGTTACCCAGAAATAGAGTGAAAGTCAAGGAAAGGGAAAATGCCATGTAGGGCGAACTTTTCCAAAGGAATCTGCCAAGGGCATCCCCTTGGGACCTTCGGACAGTTCGCCAAGCCTGTCGTACCCAAACAGGCGAATTAAAATTCGCCCTACAGTATATGTGCGACGCACTTCTTGATTGTAAGCTGGCGCTTTTTAGCGGAGCATGACATCTCTCTCAAGTAAAAGTGCGTCGCACATAATAATAAGATGACCGTCACCATTAGAGAAGGCAGATGGCTATGAGAACTATGAAATAGATACCCCACGCCTGCTTCAAGCTTATCACATCATCATTCAGTCGAAAGATTGAGTCTATCATTGGTTGTATTGCTTTGAGAACATCGGCGTATAACGTCTGCGGCTACACGCAGTGGTTTTTGGTACTAAGAAAAATATCCTTTGCACAAACTGAGTTTGCTAAACCGCACCAAAAACCATTGAGCGACCACTGTAATCCCTTTCAACAAACGTGAGCGTCGTAAACACGCTTGTTAGCTGCCGCCGCTGTTGTTAATTTTTTTATAGAAATCCCAGCGAAACCAGAAATTTCTCTTCCGACAGTATTGCTTCTTCTCTGTGCTTCTTTTCGAAAAAGTAAAAATGTTCCGCACCCTGCAACTGATGAAGCTCGCATATGTTCCCTGCCTTACTCATACTTTGTGCAAACTTCTCTGCTGTCCAAAACGGGCACATCCTGTCTTTTGTGCCATGAACCACGATCGAAGGGGGAAGACTTGATCGCACAGTATGAATCGGCGAGACACTCTTCGCCGAGTAGCGAGGTTCCACTTGTTTGACGAACCACGAATCCAGCGTAGGATCAAAACAGGATGAAGAGAATATCAAGGCGTTCGGTACTGGGCTGATCGTGGTATCTTCCCCGGGCTCATCAAGAATGCTCAACATTGCCGCACACGCAACGAGATGTCCTCCTGCGGAAAACCCACTCGCAACTATCTTGTTTGGATCAATGCCGAGGTCGTCGGCATTTTTTCTAACCCATCGGATAGCAGATTTAGTATCGGATATGCATTCGAGTGGAGTAGTCCCATGACGGTCGTACAGCCTGTATTCGATGGCAATTGCGACGAGTCCCCTTGAGGCATACCGTTTAGCGGAACCAAACACCCACTCAGGCTTTCCCTGGTACCAGCTTCCACCGTGAAAGAGAAGGATTGCCGGACGATGTTTTTTATCATGTTTGTCGGGAAAAAAGATGTGTGCGTCCAAGGAAAAACCGCCGACTGTTTTATATGAGATAATCGTGTGCCCTTTTCGTCCCTCAAAATCACTGCTGTAGAGTTCTCTTATCTCCCTTGCCGATGCGGAATCTGGTGAGTTCTCATAGAACGTTTTCATCATCGCATCGGTATTCTTGATGCCATAGTTCTCAAGTTGATCCTTCACAATAACATAAAGCCAAAAGTTCCTGACGGTTGGATCGGTGCAATATTCTAACACAACTTTTGTGCGCGCAAGATTCCACTGATTGTCGGTGTTTCTCAATGCCGTATCGGATGAAAGAAGCTCAAGGGTCTTGGTACGAATGAATCCGAATACGGATTTCTGATACTGTTGATCGAGCACACGGGTCGAGTCGTTGATGTAATTTGCATCTAATGTTGTGTTCCTGTTCCCCGGTTGTTGTTCCTTGCGTTGATCTGAGCAGGAAAGAATCAGGAGGATGATGACAAGAGAGATCATTCTCTCTCTCTGACTCAAGTCAAAGCGTATGTTCAGAGGGCTGGGATGTGACTTCACGTTATTCCTTCTCGAAGACGGTGGCAGCTAACGTCTCGGCAAACAACGCAGTGCTTTTGCGAACCATCAAATGACAAATTTCTCGTGAGCAACAGCATTGAGCGACGACTATAATTCATTTTCAAAAGATGGAGTGTCGTGGTGGTGTAATAACCTCGTCCTGCACGGTTGTGTCTTTACTTATTCGTAGGGAACGAATACAATACGATTAGGCGTAAATATAACCTATTTGAAACAATTGTCAAGCCCATATTATATAGGTATTTCCATTTTTAAGAACTTCTCGCCTTCCAGGAAAAACTATACATGCATGTTGCAAATTCAAAAGCGGTTTTATACCTTAAAGATGCCCACAAACGGTACCGTTTAATAACAATCCTTGGAGGAGGAGTTATGAAACATCTTACTTTGTTTCTCGGCATACTATCCCTCGTTGTACTATCCGCCTCGTGCGAGAAATATCCCACTGAGCCGGAGCCTTTAATTCCCCCGAAAGATGTTCTGCGGAACATCCAACTCAAACAGATTGACTACAACGTTGTGCAAATACAAAGCACCGATGAATTGATCCTTTCTTCCCAATCCGTGAAACACATCGGCGCAGGCATTGATGTCGGCGGAGATTATAAAGAGCTTACCTCCACTGATCCGACGTACACGAAATTGAGCAGTCGGTATTCTCTAAAGTTTAATTTCACGATGCCGCTTGACTCAACAAAAACTATGATCCCTTTCATTCTCCGATATTACTTTACCAATGGAGAGCATGCGGATATAGAACAAGACCTGCCGACTTTTAAATATCCATTTACATCTGCTGTGCCCTATGTTTATAACTCCATTCTCATTAACAACAACCCGTTTTTTCAAGATGTTGACAGAATAGAGAATACGTTATTTTATCATCCGCTTGGCGCCGATGGTTTATACAGTTATGATTTGATAACAAAACAAACCAAACGGCTTGTGATGTATGGCGCAGGAGACCATATTGCATGCGCGGCAAGTTTTGTTTTTTATGATGACGACCATAGAACTGTAAAAAGATATAATCTCTCGACTCAAACAACAGATCTCGTTATACCGTATTTCAAAGATTTGCAAAATGATCTTAACGGCATGGCAGCTGCCGATGGGATGTTATATGTATTAGTAAAGAAAAGGGGAATCAATTCAATACTCAAATTTGATTACGAGGGCAACCTTCTGGGAACAATCCCATTTCCTCGGTCTTCGTACTATTTAGCGGCGCACAATGGGATTCTCTACAGTCTTGATTATGCAGAAAAAAGGCTTGTGCGGTTCAATGTGCAGACAAAGACATTTCTTCCGAGCAAGCCGATGGCTGCGCCGCTCGGTGATGGAATTAAAATTTACGGCAATCAACTATACTTCGTTGATTACTATAAAAGGTTTGTCGGCATCGTCGCGCTCTCGGAAATAGAAGACGAACAACCAGAGAATTAATTACTATTGTGCCAACGCCGCCGATACGGCAATCACAGTTGCAGCGCCAGCGGCGCGCAGTTCTTGAGCGCACGAAACAATCGTCGCACCGGTCGTAATCACATCATCCACCACAATGATCCGCTTGTTTTTTATATCCTGAGACTTCCCTGCTATTATTTCAAAAGCCTGCGCAACGTTTTCCTGCCGCTCCTCGATATTCAGCGTCGTTTGGCTTTGCGTATCTTTCCGTCGCTTGATGAGGTCGTTACGAAATAATATCCTGGAGGTCTCAGATACGAATAATGCAATCGGCGGATACATTCCACTGCCGCATAACCTCGCCAACTCTTTTGCCAAGCTTCACCCCAAGCGAAGGCATTCCTTCATATTTCATAGAATGAGCAATGTGTTGAAACGCCCCCTCCTTTTCAAAAACAAACGCTGATGCTAATTCCGCAACATGGCCCGAACGCAGTAACTTTCCCTTTGTTTCGAAATACAATTCATGAGTGCGGGTAACACGTATGATAGAATCCCAACAATTTGTACAAACATGTTGCACATCATCAGTGATAAGATTGCCGCAGGAGACACACGTAGGGGGATAAATAAAATCAAGGATAGGTTGGAAAATAAGGCGGGAGATTCTTTTGGCAACTGCAATCATTGAACGGTCATTTCCTGATTGAAGGCAGGCTACTCTTTTAATTTACAATTTGAGACTTCTGAAAAATAGAAAGAGTTGTCTTTGCGAGGAGCTTGCCCGCCTGTCGGCGGACAGGCTTCAGCAAAAAACGCTTCGCAATGACGCAAAAATTTTATTTTTTGGGAGTCTCAATTTACAATTTTTCAAGTCTCGCAATTTCATCGCGAAGTTCTGCCGCCCGCTCGAACTCCAAATCTTTCGCGGCTTTAGTCATTTCCGTTTTTAACTCGGCAAGCAAATCCTGGCGTTGCTCGGCGGTGAGATATTTCACAACGGAATCGGTAACCACCATAGCCTTCGCGCGCTCGCGTCTTGCGTCTCTCTGAATGCTCATATCGGCAATTGCCGTCGCCGCCATAACCTCATCCACCGTTTTATAAATCGTTACGGGCGTAATGTTATGTTCTTGATTATATGCTACTTGTTTCAGACGTCGGCGCGTGGTTTCATCAATCATGCGCTTCATGGAACCGGTCACCGTATCAGCATAGAGGATGACCTTGCCATTGACATTCCTTGCCGTTCTGCCTGCCGTCTGGATAAGCGAACGCTCGGATCGGAGAAATCCCTCCTTATCCGCATCAATGATCGCAACGAGCGAGACTTCCGGCAAATCCAATCCCTCGCGCAACAAATTAATGCCGACAAGCACATCGAAATCGCCAAGCCGCAAATCGCGCAAAATTTCTACACGCTCCAAAGCATCAACTTCCGAATGGATATAGCGCACCTTGATGCCAATCTCCGTCAAATACTCCGTTAAATCCTCCGCCATGCGCTTTGTGAGCGTGGTAACGAGAATGCGCTCTTTGCGCGCCCCGCGCTGTCGAATTTCCGCAATCAAATCATCAATCTGATGCTTGCTTGGTCTAACTTCAACCTCAGGGTCAACGAGCCCCGTGGGCCGGATGACTTGCTCGACAAACACCCCTTTGCACTGTTCTAATTCGTAGTCTCCCGGTGTAGCGCTCACAAAAACAATTTGATTGACCGTGGCTTTCCATTCTTCAAACGTTAATGGACGGTTATCCAGTGCAGAAGGAAGACGAAAACCGTACTCCACAAGCGTCGTTTTGCGCGAACGGTCGCCGGCGTACATCCCTCCAATTTGCGGAACGGTAACGTGCGATTCATCAATGACGGTGAGAAAATCTTTCGGAAAATAATCCAGCAAGCAATACGGACGCGACCCCGGCGGCCTTCCCGCCAAGTGCCTTGAGTAGTTTTCGATACCGGAGCTGTATCCTATCTCGCGCATCATCTCCATGTCAAACCGCGTGCGTTGCTCAAGCCGCTGTGCTTCCAATAATTTACCCAACGAGCGAAGCTCGGAAAGTCGTTCCCTCAGTTCCTCTTCAATTCCTTTGAGCGCCCGTTCGATACTTGGCTTGGTCGTGACAAATTGTTTTGCGGGATAAATGATTTCAAATTCCGCTTCCCCTAAAATTTTCCCGTCGGTTTTTTGTATATACGATAGCCGTTCAACCACGTCCCCGAAAAACTCGATGCGGATCGCTTCTTCGCTTTCATAGCCGGGAATGACTTCGACAACATCGCCTCGAACGCGAAATGCGCCGCGGGTGAATTCATAATCATTCCGCACATAGAGCATATCAAGCAATTTCTTGAGAAGCTCGGTGCGGGTTATCGTCTGTCCTTTGCGCACCGGCAAGGTTTGCGCAAGCCACTCTTCCGGAGCGCCTATACCGTAAATGCAACTGACCGATGCGACGACGATGACGTTCGGATCGCCGCTTAGCAGAGCGCTGGTCGCCCTCAGTCGCAAGCGATCTATTTCATCATTGACCGAAGAATCTTTTGCAATATAGGTATCCGAAGATGGAACATACGCCTCCGGCTGATAGTAATCGTAATAGCTGATGAAGAACTCCACCCTGTTCTTCGGAAAAAAACTTTTGAATTCCCCATACAACTGCGCCGCAAGCGTTTTGTTATGGGACATCACCAACACCGGCTTGTTAATTTGCTGAATGACGTTCGAGATGGTAAACGTCTTGCCGCTGCCCGTTACTCCCAAAAGAGTTTGGTGCTTGTCGCCTCGCAGCACTCCTTCCACTAACTGCTTGATAGCTTCGGGTTGATCGCCGCTTGGCTTGAAATCGGATATAAGTTTATAAGGCATCGTTCAATTGTGAATTTCTGAGCCGAAGGCTCATGCCATGCCTGCGGCAGGCAGGCGCCTTTCCCCTCCCGATATATCGGGACGGGTCCGGCACAGGATTGTGAATTGCGAATTTAAAAAGCTGAATGCTGAAAGCCGGCAGCTACTCCTTCCCGCCTGTTCGTGCAACATACAAAAATGCATCGCGGACAAAATCGGCGCCGTTGGTTGCAAACGCATCAGGAATAGCTTTTTTGAGCTGATCGTACGTCACTACTTGTCCGCCGGCAGAAATAGTCATGTTCGGGTTAATGAGAATTGCCCGTGTTGCGCTACCGCATTTCAGCACAACGCTCGTCTTCACCGTGGGGAAATTTGCTTCCACCACCGGATCTACATGGATGGGCACTTTCAACATTTTGAGATCCTCAGGCGTATCGCATTCTACATCAACATTTTGAGCTTTGAGGAACGCCAAACTTTCCTGAATGACCTTTCGTGCCAGCGCGGCTACCTCGTTTGCTATGCCTGTCATTTTATCGCGTTCGGTTGTAAATTTTGCCCACTCTTGCACTGTTGCAGTTAAAATTTTTTTGGAGGCTTCGTTCATGGGATGCTCCTTTGAATGTAATTATGTATAGTGCGGTTTTTCAGCGCATGTTCAATAATTAAGAATATATCGTTGTATAAATTCGAAAATAAAGATCATGAACAAAATGATACACGGCACTACAATATACTTTTTGCCGCCGTAGATTGCAACCAGACTGCACTTGCTTTCAATTCATCTCTTTACTACCTTGCCTTCCATTATCATCCCTATGAAATCCTCGAAATCTTTGCTAATTCCTTTCCTTTTTCTTGCCCTCTTTGGCGGATGTGGAAAGAACCAATCAGCACCTTTCATCAATGATGATGAACTTGTTGAAACCTATGCGGATTTATTGGTGCTGAATGAGCAATTCAAATCGCCCTCTTCCACAATGGATTCGACTCAATATGCAACTGAATTTCAGCACATTCTTGCCAAGCGTGGAATGACAACGGAACAATTTCGCAATCAAATCGTATTACAGCTGGAATCGCCGCAACAATTCCGACAATTCTACGATAAGCTGTACAATACAATCGAACAGAAACGAACAAAATCATAAAATTTAAGACTACCACCCGACCTCCCCAAAATTTATCAGAAGGAGACGTTTTATGAATAAGCATCTGCGCAATTTCTTCGTGCTGCCTCTTCTACTCTTCATCAGTATAGCGAGAGGGCAAGATGGCTTCAAAGCGATTGAAAGCCAAGTCGTGGAACACACATTAAAGAATGGATTAAAGTTTTTGATTTTACCGCGTCACAGTGCTCCTGTTGTTTCATTCCACACATACGCCAACGTTGGCGCAGTCAATGAAAACAGAGGCATTACGGGGCTTGCGCACATTTTCGAGCACCTCGCGTTCAAGGGCACGACCGATATAGGCACAAATGATTATAAGAAAGAAAAGTCCGCTCTTGAAGCGCTCGATAAAGCCTGGACTGCCTGGCGAGAGGAAGAAATAAAAGGTGCGCGCGCGGACTCATCCAAACTCGCGAAACTACAAACCGAATTTGAAAAGAAACAAGAAGAAGCGTCAAAGTTTGTCGTCAACAATGAATTCGGTCAGGCGATTGAGCAAAACGGCGGAGTCGGCTTGAATGCCGGGACAAGTTACGATGCTACGCAATATTTTTTCAGTTTGCCTTCCAATAAATTAGAGCTTTGGTTTTCGCTGGAATCCTCCCGTTTCGTTGATCCGGTCATTCGAGACTTTTACAAAGAGAAAGATGTCGTGATGGAGGAGCGGCGCATGCGTACGGAAAGCTCCCCCATCGGAAAAATGATAGAAGAATTTATTGCCGTTGCATTCAAGTCTCATCCGTACAAGGACCCCGTCGTTGGGCACATGGCAGATCTGAAGGGCATTACCCGCGATGAAGCGGCTGCATTTTATAAAAAGTACTACGTCCCTTCGAACCTGACAATCGCCATCGTTGGTGATGTGGACCCGGCAGAAACAATCAAATTAGCGGAGGCATATTTCGGGCGCATCCCTTCGGGTCCCAAGCCGCCGGACGTTCGCACCGTCGAGCCGCCGCAAAACGGCGAGCGTCGTGTCGTGCTGCATGAACAATCTCAGCGCATCTTCCTCATGGGATTTAAGAAAGGTTCCGTCAATCATCCTGATGACGCAGTGTATGACGTCATCTCGGACTTGATGAGTTCCGGGCGCACGTCGCGTCTTTACAAAACTCTTGTGCGCGATAAGAAAATCGCCATTCAGGCAGGCGGCTTCTCCGGTTTCCCCGGCGTAAAATATCCTAATCTGTTCGCGTTCTTTGCCATTGCATCCCAAGGAAAAACCAACGAAGAGTGTCAAACGGCAATCGAAGAGGAAATCGAGAAATTAAAGAAAGAACCTATCAGCGATGAAGATTTGAAAGCGGTAAAAACTCGCGCTCGCGCTAATTTTATCCGCTCGCTTGCATCCAACGGAGGCATGGCGGCGCAACTGACGAACTCTCAGGTGCTCACGGGAAATTGGAAAAACCTTTTCCACGAGCTTGACAAAATCAATGCCGTCACGGCAAAAGACGTCCAGCGCGTAGCCAACGAAATTTTTATCAACAACAACCGAACAATCGGAGTGATTGAACCGATTCAATCAAATTAATTTTTTGCATACCAACGCTGCGAAGATTTGAAGGAGAACTACACAATGAAACCGATTCGATTGTTTGCACTTGTACTCTTTGTTGTCGCTTGTGCGCTTCCGGCAACCGCTCAAAAAACCATCAAGCCGAAACAATACAAACAGCTCCACTACCCGCCCCTGCGGAAAATCGAAATCCCGGAGCCGATGCGTTTTCAGCTTGGCAATGGCATGATCGTGTACTTATTGGAAGACCACGCCCTGCCGACGATCAATGCTTCCGTGCTCGTACGAACGGGGAGACGGTACGAGCCAGCCGATAAGGTTGGCCTTGCATCGCTGACAGGTCAGGTGATGAGAACGGGCGGCACGGCCTCAAAAACGGGCGACGAACTTGACGCTCTGTTGGAGAAAGTCGCCGCGTCGGTTGAAACGTTTATCGGCACATCTTCCGGCGGCGCAAATCTCGCCGTGATGAAAGAAGATATTGACCTTGGATTAAGCGTTCTCGCCGATGTTCTTAAAAATCCGGCATTCAGAGACGACAAGATTGAGTTAGCCAAAATCACCGCCCGCTCGGCAATTTCACGGCGCAACGATGACGTGCAAGGCATTGCAGGACGCGAATTCTCCCGCCTCATTTATGGAGCGAATCATCCCTACGGGCGCTTGACTGAGTATGCAACGATCGAAAATATCGCAAAGCAGGACATGATAGATTTCCACAAGAGGTATTTTGTCCCGAACAACATAATGATTGCGCTGTGGGGTGATTTTTCAAGTGACGCTATGAAGAAAAAAATTGAAGAAACATTCGGAAGCTGGGAAAAGCGCGATGTCGGCTTTCCGCCGGTTCCGCAACTTCGTCTTGCCGCACAGAAAAGCGTGAACTTTATTAAGAAAGACGACGTCAACCAGGCAAATATTTATATCGGACATTTGGGCGGACAGTTGAACGAACCGGAAAGTGCATTGCTGAATCTTGCAGACGTAGCGTTCGGCGGCGCGTTTGCATCCCGATTATTTAAGAAAGTTCGCTCCGAACAAGGTCTTGCATATCATGTGGGCAGCACCTGGGGCGAGAATTACGACTACCCCGGCATCTTTTCCATTTCCGGGTCAACAAAATCCAACACCACAATAAAGATGATCAAATCCATCGAAAAAGAGCTGAACGATGTGGTGCAACATGGCGTCACAGATGAAGAATTAAAATTTGCAAAGGACAATTATCTCAATTCGTTCGTGTTCCAATACGACACGAAGGGCAAAATTATCCGGCAACTGATAACGCTGGAGTATTACGGTTATCCGAAAGATTTCATCACCAAGCAACAGCAGGAGACGCAGAGCGCAACGAAACAAAGCGTCGGAGAAGCGATCCGCAAGCGATGGAAACCCGAATCAATAGCGCTGCTGGTCGTTGGGAAGGATGCGGATTTTGACGAGCCATTAAGCTCGCTTGGCACGAACGTTCGCACCATTGATATTACTATTCCTTCGCCGCCGGAAAAAATTCCAGACCAAACGCCCGAAACAATCGCCAAAGGAAAGGATATGTTGAAAAAAGCCCTCGCCGCTATGGGTGGAGCTGCGGTGTTAGGGATTAAAGATGTGACCGAAGTAAGTAAAGTGAGCATCTCCACGGGGCAAGGGGACATGCAAGCTGATGTAACCACAACTATGGTTGCCCCTAATAAACTTATGCAGCAAATGAAAC
>JACQBK010000103.1 GCA_016194505.1 Ignavibacteriales bacterium
GTTATCATCAAAAGCACGGGAGAGCCGACCTATCGTTTGCCGGATATTGCGTACCATCGGGAAAAATTCCGCCGGGGATTTGAATTAGTCATTGATATTTTTGGCGCAGACCATGTTGCTACTTTTCCCGATGTTCTTGCTGGTGTACGCGCGCTCGGTTATGATCCTGAAAAAGTTAAAGTGGTTATCCATCAGTTTGTAACGCTGATGCGGGACGGACAGCAAGTGAAAATGTCCAAACGCTCCGCGAATTTCGTGACCCTCGACGAGCTGATTGATGAGGTAGGTCCCGATGCGGTGCGATTCTTTTTCCTGATGCGCTCGGTTTCAAGCCATTTGGAGTTTGATTTGAATCTCGCAACGGAGCAATCGGATAAAAATCCGGTGTACTACGTGCAATATGCTCATGCACGCATTGCAAGCATTCTCCGATTTGCAGAAAGCGAGGGGATTTTCCAAGCCAAGGATGCCGTCAATCTCTCGAACATTCAATTTGATCTCTTGAAAGAACCGGCGGAGATTGCATTGGCAAAATTGTTGTTGGAATTTCCCGAAATGGTCGAGTCAACGTGCTTTGGCTATGAGCCGCAACGGCTGACGACCTATCTGCACGATGTGGCAACAGTGTTCCACCGGTTCTATCACGAGCACCGCGTTGTGATACCGGAACGGGAGCTTTCCTCCGCGCGACTTGCGTTGTGCCTCGCATCGGAAATTGTCCTTGCCAATGGCTGCAAAATCCTCGGAATTAGCGCACCTGAGCGTATGTAATAACAGCACATTTTTCCCATTGACTTTCGTAAAAAATGATGTTACAATCGTAAAAATATTCCCCCTATACCGTTTCAGGGAGAACCGTGCTATGAAATTGTTTAAGCTGTTTGTATTGCTTTCTCTGTTCACATCCACACTTGCCGCACAGGTTATTATTAGGGAAAAGGTCGAGGTCAAGCCGAAGGCCCCTGCCAAGATAAAGACGACAAGCTCCTCCGCTTCAGAATTAATCTTTACCTTTGAACTCAACGGAACGACCGATCCGGTAAGGCCCACGTTTATCAGTGTTGATAACCTCAGTTGCAATACCACCAACTCTACTAACCTTACAACATTAACCATACCCGCCGTAGCGGGCGGCTATCATGTTCTCGCGGGATTTTCTTCGTTGAGCGCAGTCAATTATACGTTCACCATACGTTTAGGGACAAAACTACTCGTCCAGGAAACGGGTAATGTTGCTGCAAACACAACAGTACGGCTTGATAAAGGTATTCCATTGTTCAATGCCGTCATGATGCAAGTGGTGGGAAGCAATGCAACTATGTTTTATGGCGAAAGCAAGGAGTTCTCGGCATCACGGGACGCGAACCCGCCTTGCAGTGGGCCAGCGTTTTCCGCAGATGAGATGGTAACACTGAACATCACGGAGGGGGCATCGTTTGGCAACTTATATGACCAAGGGGTTCTCCAAGGGAGTACCTATACAGCATCATTTGGAGACTTAGCATCAGTGGAATATAAAGCGGATGGTGAGGTGCCTTTCATGGATGAAGTTCCGGTAACGATCGAAGCATCGGCAGGCGGCGCCTCGATTGGGACATTGCATTTGACGATCAAGAAACCCCAACCAGTTTTAGATCATTTTGAGATCGTTACAACAAGCGATACCGTTGCTCATAGTAAAAGCATAGGTTTGACTGTTACCGCAAAGGACATCAACGACCAAGAAATACCATTAGATGGTTCGAGGCAATTAGTGCTCTACGTGTCACCGGGAGGTGGTGACGTCAAGATAGAAAAGAACGGCATGTCACTATTTACCAGAACTCTTCGACCTCAGCGACCGACCCTCGAAGCTTTGGCGATAAAGAAAGGCGAACGAGTAGCGGCGTCAACATTCGGCAGTTTTGTTATAGAAGGACAAGCCCCATCGCCGGATGAAATCACTGTGACGTATGCGACAGCGCACTCAGGGGCTATATCCTATCTTGCCGATGGAGGTGTCCCTACAGGCAACAACCCAGAGCCGGTTGTCATCAATGTCGCCGCAACGGATGATTTTACTAAATATGGTCTGAAGGTGGTGACGGTGACACCGGCCAGTGTCTTAAACCATTTTACTGTCAAGGTGACTCCCGACACAGTAAGTTTTGGAGAGACAAGCGTTATAACAATACAAGGCAAAGATGCGAACGATTTTAATGTAGATCCACCAGCGGGCGCAAAAGTCAATGTTGTTTTGCGAACGGACGAGCAATATGGTAACTTGTCGTATAGTGGCATTGTAGGTAAAACCCTTACAGACGTACCTTATGAAGATGCACGAGATGGAAAGGTGCTTTTTGCCGCAACGGGTAAGAACCCGCTTGGGCTTGATCCCCAATCGGTGCCAATCGGGGTTACAATGGCGGGTACATTAAATATTGCAGGCTCAACAGCCGTTGTCGTGAAACCAACCATTGAAAAATTTTGCCAGGGAGATGGAAGGTGGGGTGGACAGAATTACGACTCTTTCAAACAATTAGATGACAAGGGGAACGTAAAGCAGCCAGAAAGGCAATTTACAATTGGGGAAAAGGGATGTGCCCTTAGTTGTATGGCTATGGTATTGAATGCTGTTGGTTTGAACTATAATTGGAGGGCTATTAATGATTATGGTTCATCAAAATTATCGTCGGAGCCGAAACGCGTAGGCAGTGATTTAAATTGGAAAAATAAGACTCCTCTTGATCTAACTGGTATTGATAATTATTTAACAAAAAAAGACTTTGTCATTGTTTTAGTCGGTAATTCCAGTTCGGGAGATCCGACAAAGCTATGGAATCATTGGGTCCTACTAACCGGCAAAACGGGCGGGAAATATCAAATCATAGACCCGGGTCGTTGTGACAATAATAGTAGAACTACATTAGATAGCTATACAAACAAGATTTATAGAGCGATCATTTACGAAAGGAAACAACAGTGAAACATAAAAATCTTGACAAAATTATTTTTTTGTTAATTCCCTTTGTCCTGATCTTCGGACAAAGTCAAGGATACGCTCAAATGAGGTCCCTTGATGTTTATGCAAATGGTAATGTTCGACTACTCATCGTCGACCCAACAGGGAAAAGGCTGGGTTATGATCCCCACACAAATAGTTATTATACTGAGATCCCTAATGCAGATATTGGGGCAGCAGGAATAGACATTGTTACGGGCGATGGTGGTGAAGAAGATTCTTCTCAGGCAAACCCAATTGAAGCTATGATTGATAGACCCGAAAACGGTGAATATAATATTTTCGTCTTAGGAACGGAGACAAAATTTTTCTACATCAATGTTCGAGCAAGGCATATTACTAAACCGATTACAAACACGGGTGGTGGTGGAATTATAGATTCAGCAAGTATCATCGCGTTTAGACTTAATTATGATTTTAATGATCGAAGCAAAACGACTTTAAAAAAAGAAGTGTCCCCTATCACTCTCCGCCAAGATATTGCGGCAAGCTACAAATTAAACCTCTTAGGCGGCCAAAAGTTTTTTAAAGAACTCAACAAAAACCTTGATAAAGTCGAGAAGGAATTATCAAAAAAGGACTCCGTCGAAGCTCGTGAGAAATTGGTGGAATTTTGGAAAGAAATAGAAGAAGTGCGCAAAGAGATGGTTGAAGAAGGAGAAAAAGACAAAGACGAAAAGAAGGAAAAGTTTATTACGGAGGATGCATACAAGATTTTGAAAGAAGATGTAACGTTGTTATTAACCAAACTGCCTCAAAGAAAAAATCATAAAGACGATAAGTAACGAATCAAAAAAAACAGAGTAGAGAGCTCCCATAAAGTTTCTCATTATAAAATCCGGATTAACGAGGGTCATAACCCTGCTTCTTTTCTTTGAAGCGATTCATTTCGCGGTGGCGCTTGCCCAATTTAGAGCCCTTGATGTTTATGCCGATGGTGATATAAGATTGTTGATAATTGACCCTCAAGGTAAAAGATTGGGGTTTGATTCAGCTTCAAATCGTTATTATAAAGAAATTCAAGACGCGAGTATCGGCGCTGCCGGAGTAGACATTGTAACGAACGAAGGTGGCAAAGAGGACTCTTCACAATCTAATCCCATAGAAGCGATGATAAACGATGCAAAAGATGGTCAATATCAAATCATTGTTTTCGGGGCTAAGTTGCAGTTTTTCTCCATTGATGTTAGAGCTAGACATATTATCAAACCGATTACAAATATAAGTGATGGTGGAATTGTTGACTCTGGGATGGTTTTTAAGTTTCGATTTACCTACGACTTCAATGATCGTGGAAAATCAATCTTAAAAAAAGAAGTTTATGTTTCTACCCTCCGCCAAGACCTTACGGCAAGTTACAAATTAAACCTACTGGGCGGCCAAAAGCTTTTTAAAGAACTTAACAAAGATTTAGATAAAGTTGAGAAGGAATTAACAAAAAAAGACTCCGCCGAAGCCCGCGAAAAGCTGGAGGAGTTTTGGAAAGAGATAGAAGAAGTGCGCAAAGAGACGGTTGAAGAAGGAGAAAAAGACAAAGATAAGAAGAAAGAAAAGTTTATTACGGAGGATGCATACAAGATTTTGAAAGAAGACGCGCAGATACTATTAGCCACACTACCTCAAAAGAAAAAGTAGTGGAGTATTAAGTAAAGAGTATAAAATACAATTTAAAAAAGGCCTAAGGGAGAACGACGATGAAAATTCTTATTACACTTGTAGTGCTCTTCAACGCAGCCGTCGCGCAAACAGTATATCAAATCCCGTTTGCTTCAACGGGCAATTCAATTGAGCTTGAGGTAGCAAATACGTCTAACATACCGCTTTTCAATGTAGAGGTGCGTGTTACCAACGCTCCATCTTGGATTAAATTTAGAGATAACCAGCAGAAAGTTGCTTTGCTTAAAGCCAATGAGGAATCGAGTGCCTTATTTCCGTTTTCGGTGGATAAGTTAGCCCCTGTCAAACATGAGCAAACGTTATCATTTTCTATCACAAGTAAGACAGGGGAAAGCTGGACGAAAGAAATTAAGGTCAGCATAACTCCGCCGGAGCATTTTGAGTTGTTCCAGAATTATCCCAATCCATTCAATCCCGCCACAACAATAAGCTACCAGCTTTCAGCCAACAGCAAAGTGAGCCTCAAGGTATTCAACCTGCTTGGACAGGAAGTCGCAACGCTTGTCAACGAAGAGAAGCTTGCGGGTTATTATCAAGAACAGTTTGATGCACGCACTCTTGCCAGTGGAGTATACGTGTATCAGCTTTCCATCTCTGATGAGAGGGGCAATAGACATGTGGCACGAAAAACAATGGTGGTATTGAAGTAAAATCATCATTAAAAGAAGCTTAGGTTGATTTTTGTTGTGTTTTATACACTTACGTCTTCTTGACAATCGGTAAAAATTTCATTAGTTTATCTCTGAATCAAGAACAATACATCAAGGACCCCTTTAACCTTCTCATTGTTACCGCTTTAGTTTCTCTTTCACGCTTTCCCTCGCAATATATTATTTTAAAATTCGATTATTGAGAACAAGAACAAACCTTTGATTTAAGGGCATTGTTTCGTAAATTTTCAAAACTCGTAGGAGTGTGAATTGAAATTTATTGCCGGCGTCATACAAGACGTTGTTGTAAAAGAACTTACTAAATATTCGGATTCTCGCGGCTGGCTTCAGGAGCTTTTCCGCAGCGATGAAATTGAGAAGCAATTCGTTCCCGTAATGGGATATGTCTCATCTACGGAGGTCGGTATCGCTCGTGGGCCGCATGAGCACAGGGATCAAGCCGATTTTTTTTGTTTTCTCGGTCCTTCGACGTTCAAAGTGTATTTGTGGGATACGCGCAATGGATCCGCAACATATCTTCATAAGATGATCATTGAGGCAGGAGAGAAACGTCCGTGTTCGATTATAATTCCTGCAGGCGTGGTGCATGCATATAAAAATATAGGATCAACGGCTGGTTGGGTTATCAACTTGCCCAACAAGCTCTATGCGGGTGAGGCACGGAAAAGCCACGTGGATGAGATTCGCCACGAAAGCGATCCCAATACAATATTTATACTCGATTGAATAGGCTCATACGCTGATGACAATTTTAATAACAGGCGGCGCAGGATTTATCGGGAGCAATTTTATTCAGTATATGCTTCGTAAGCATCCTGAATACCGTATTGTTAATGTGGATAAGCTTACGTACGCAGGGAATCTGGAAAACCTTGAAGAAGTCGAAGATGACCCCCGGTACAGTTTCCATGAAGGTGATATTTGCGATCGCCCATTTATCGTGGAGCTTTTGCACAAATATCGTATTGAGACGCTTGTGAATTTTGCGGCGGAGTCGCATGTTGATCGGAGTATCCATGGGGCTTCGGAGTTTGTAAGGACAAATATCGTAGGGACAAATGTTCTTCTCGAAATTGCTAAAGAACACAAGCTGAAGAAGTTTATTCAAGTCTCGACGGATGAAGTGTACGGGTCGCTTGGAGCGGAGGGAAAGTTTACGGAAACAACGCCGATTCATCCGAACAGTCCCTATGCGGCAAGCAAAGCCTCGGCGGATATGCTTGTGCTGGCGTATCATCATACGTTCGGATTGCCGGTAGTTATAACGCGGTGCTCGAATAATTATGGTCCGTATCAATTTCCCGAAAAACTTATCCCGCTGATGATTGCCAACGCGTTGAGCGATAAGCCTCTTCCCGTCTATGGAGATGGGATGAATGTTCGTGATTGGATACACGTTGCAGATCATTGTACCGCTATTGATGCGGTTCTTCATCATGGCGCAATCGGGCAGGTCTATAACATTGGAGGAAACAGCGAACGAGCAAATCTCGATCTCGTAAAACTCATTCTGCATCATCTTGCTAAACCGGAATCGCTTATTACGTTTGTGAAAGACCGTCCGGGACACGACCGCCGGTATGCCATAGATTCATCCAAAATTCAAAAAGAGCTTGGCTGGAAGCCGCAGTATAGCTTTGAACAAGGTCTCAAAGAAACAATCGGGTGGTATCAGAAACATCAATCATGGTGGAAAAGAATTCTGAGCGGTGAATATCAGCAGTATTATAAGAAAATGTATGAAGGGAGATAAGTTGTCCCGTTGTACGGGATGCCGAAAAGCGGCATAGGTTGAATGTCGAAAGTTGTAGATTAACCAGCGCAATACTTAACCAATTACCACTTACCAATTAACTATCTGGTTGACGTTCCATTGAAGACTATTTTAAGTGTTGTCGGAGCCAGACCTAATTTTATGAAAGTGGCTCCGTTGCATAAAGCGTTTCAGAAACATGCCCGTTCCATCCGGCATCGTATCGTCCACACGGGTCAACATTATGACGCGGCGATGTCGAAGGTGTTCTTTGAGGACCTTGAGTTGCCCCATCCCGATTTTTATTTGGGAGTTGGCTCAGGCTCGCATGCTGAACAAACCGCGAAGATTATGATCGAGTTTGAGAAGGTACTGCAACAACAAAAACCTGACCTTGTGCTTGTTGTTGGCGATGTGAATTCAACGGTAGCGTGCAGTCTTGTGAGCGTAAAAATTGGCATTCCGGTTGCGCATGTGGAGGCAGGCCTTCGCAGTTTCGACCGCTCTATGCCTGAGGAAATCAATCGTTTGCTGACGGATGCCATTGCAGATTACTTATTTGTTACCGAGCCCAGCGGAGTACGCAACTTAAAGCAGGAGGGTGTTGCCGAAGATAAAATATTTCTCGTCGGCAATGTGATGATTGATTCGTTAGCTCATTATCGCCAAAAAGCAAAAAGCTCGAACATTCTTGAGCAGTTACAGCTTACGCCGCGAGCATTCACGCTTGTGACGTTGCATCGTCCAAGCAATGTGGACGATGCCGCAAATCTCGAAAAGATTTTGAAAATTTTTGAGAAATTATCGGAACGGACAACGATTGTATTTCCCATCCATCCGCGCACGCGCAAAATGATTGAACAGTTCGGATTCAATGGGCGAGTAAGCTCGCTCAACAATCTTAAGCTGGTTGATCCGGTTGGTTATTTGGATTTTCTCAATTTGATGGAACACTCCCAGCTTGTGCTGACGGATTCCGGAGGGATTCAGGAAGAGACAACATATTTAGGAATCCCTTGTTTAACACTGAGAGAAAATACAGAGCGCCCCATCACCGTCGAGATTGGAACAAATCAGCTTTGCGGGCTTGATGTGGAACGTATTGTTCACGCGAGCTTTGATGTGTTTGAGGGAAAAACAAAACATGGTTCTGTGCCGGAATTTTGGGACGGGAAAACGGCAGAACGAATTGCAACAATTTTGAACGGTACGATTTAAGGAGAACACTTTCAATGCGAATATCCGGAGTTATACTGCTTGGCTTGTGCTGTCTTGCAAGCGGTTTTGGTCAAACAACTGATCGAACGTCCGTGCTTGATAGGGCGTTGGATCAACGCTCCACCCAAAGCCTTATCAGCAAAGAAAACGCCATGGATCAGATTAAAACATTTCCTATGGAAGGAGCGATAGATCCGAAGAATTACATTCTCGGTCCATCCGATCTTATGCATGTGGCTTTGTGGGGACCCGTCAGCTTGAATTATTCTCTTCCCGTAACGCCGGAAGGGACGCTTATCATTCCGACCGTCGGTGAAATTCACGTGGGTGAACGGCGGTTAAGCGACGTTAAAAAACAAGCAACCGATCTTGTTAAAAAGCGCTATCCCACAAGCGAAGTAACGGTTACGTTGCTTCGACCTCGCTCGTTCGTTGTTTCTCTCAAGGGGACAGTGACCAAGCCGGGACAGTATATTGCTACTGCGGTCGAGCGCGTGGAGAAGATCATCGCTGAAGGCGCAGCCATGCAGTATCCCACAACCTCTTTTTCAATTCCGGCGGTTTCGCAGACCGATGGCCTTCCCATACAAGCTGATACCTATAAGCCGCCGAAGATCAATCAAAAAGAGCAATTGTATGAATATACCTCGACGAGAAACATCAAACTTATTCGGCGCAACAAGGATACACTGAGAGTAGATATTCCTAAATACTACGCCACGCATGATGATCGCTATAATCCGTTTCTCTTGGATGGAGATATCATTGACGTTCCCCAAAAGACTTTACGAAATAACGGCATTATGGTGTATGGTGCCGTTAACACTCCGGCGACCTATGAATACGCCGATGGCGATAACCTTGTTGATATGATACAAATTGCCGATGGCTTGCTGCCTTCAACCGACCCGGACAATGTAGTGCTTACAAGAACAGTTGAGGGGACCAACCAGCATGAAGAGAATTCATATAGCCTTATCGCAATTCGGAAAGGGATTCAAAAAAATCCCCTCCTTTTTCCTGGAGACAAAATTTTCGTGAAAGAAAAGAAAATTCCGAAATTCAACTATCGCGTTACACTTGTTGGCGAGGTTCGGCAAGTCGGTGCGTACCCGATTTCGGAAACCGGCGCTACGCTTTCCAAGGTTATTCAAAACGCGGGGGGCTTCACGGAGCATGCGTTGCTTTCTGCCTCGTATGTGCTGCGCAAAGAGGATAAGCTGAAAGATATTGTGGACCCGAGAATAGACATTTTACGCAATCTTCGCGCTCACGAATTGAATCTGGTAGATAGCTTAATATTTTTCCTCGATCTCAAAATAGGTCGGCAGACGGTTGTGGTGGATTTCAAAAAGTTATTCGAAGACAAGGACAGCACGCAAAATATTGCCTTGAGAGACGACGACATCATTTATATTGCGTCTGATCTCCATTCCGTGCTGGTGCAGGGGCAAGTGGCAAATGCCGGGTATGTTGCGTTTGCGACAGGCATGGATTATCAATATTACGTTAAAAAGGCAGGGGGATTTTCCGAATCGGCAGTCGAGGGAGACATAAAGATTATAAAAAAAGGATCGCTTGAATGGAAAGACCCGGCGGCAACAACAATCGAATCCGGCGATCAAATCTGGGTGCCGAAAAAGCCCAGGAAGGATTTTTCATATTGGTTTGCAGTGATGCGAGATGGTGCTCAAATAGCGGCGGCAATTGTGACTATCGCGTGGTTAATTGCTTCAATTCAAAACTTAAGGTAAGCCGACATGAACGAAAGCACTCAAAATACTCATTCTTCATCTCAAGAGGCCGGAGAAATTAATTTAGTTGATTACCTTTTCATACTATTGAAGTGGAAAAGGTTTATCATTATCAATGTGTTGCTTTTTGCTTTGTTGACAGCAGG
>JACQBK010000105.1 GCA_016194505.1 Ignavibacteriales bacterium
GAATACAATGCTTAATTAAGAAACAATCCGTACAAATACGGAAAAAAAAGGTATCCGTACATGTACGGATATAGTGAATATAAAAACACTCAATTTGGCGTAAAATGAGATATTCCCTGCAAAAAAGGAACCAACGCTGTGCCCATAGAGGATACAGCATGTTGGCAGATATATAATTGTTGGTAACAACGGCGGCGGGAAAGTGTGGAAGGTAATTGTGTAACTAAAAAATTACTCTAAATCAATGATTCCTTTTCTAAGAGCAAACCTTATGAGGCCGGCGATATTATCTATACCCAACTTCGAAATTATGCGTTCGCGGTGAGTTTGCACAGTACGACTGCTTAAACCTAATTTCTCTGCAATGTCGGAAGTCGTCAAACCCTCGGCAATGAGTTTAAGGATTTCTTCTTGTCGGTATGTTAATTCGCTCGACATGCTTTTTTTCCTTTTGCGTTTAACAAAAGCGCTTAGGATCAACTGAGATGCTTTAGGGGTGAAAAATAACTCTCCATTAAGGACTATTTCAATGGCTCGAAATAGCTCTGCCGGGGAAGAATCCTTGAGCACATAGCCACGCGCCCCAAGCTGAGAAATTCTTAAGATGTACTCTTTATTATCGTGCATGGTAAGGACAATGATTTTCGAATGAGGGGTTTCTCGGCGCAGGCGCTTTGAAGCGTCAAGCCCGTTCATCAGCGGCATGTTGATATCTAAAAGAATAATATCAGGCTTCAGGTCTTTCGCCAGTCGGATTGCCTCGGCGCCGTTAGAGGCTTCTCCAACGACTTCCATTGTTTTTCGTGAATTGAGCGAGGATTTTAGGCCTTCTCGTACAATAGGGTGGTCATCAACAAGAAGAATTCGTATTTTTTTCGGGCGGTGGGTTGCCATACGTCGTTATTTTTTTTCGTTGTTTGAGGTATTGAGAGGGATACGGATAAGAATTTCGGTTCCTTTTTGTGTGCCTGAGATAATGTTAATAGTCCCTTGGATGAACATCAGTCTCTCTTGAATATCTATGAGACCCATCCCTGATTTTTTTCCCCGCTCCGTTGGCGGGGCAAGACGTTTTAATCCCTTCCCATTGTCCTGTATTTTTACTTTAAGGAAGCCATCTTCTTGGCTGAGTTGAAGCACGATGTGCGTTGCTTTCGCGTGCTTCTCCACATTTGTCAATGCTTCTTGGATAATGCGGTAGATGGTCAGTTCCATTTCTGAGGGAAGCGTCTTGGGCAATGTTTCCAAAGAGCACGCGATTGTGATGGATGTTCGTTCCGTAAATTCTTCCGCAAGGGTGCGAAGAGCAGCTGCAAGCCCCAGGTCGTCAAGCTCACTTGGACGAAGATTATGGGATATCCTTCGGATTTCCGAGACCACTTTATCTATGAGTTGTTTCGTGCTTGCGACCTTTTTTCGCATCGTTGAATTGCGTGCCGGCATTCTTTCTTCGAGCGATTGAATCCGAAATTTGACCGAACCAAGTATTTGAGATGCGCTGTCGTGGAGATCACGGGAGACGCGTCTGCGCTCGGATTCTTGCGCTTCGATAATGCGTTGGGGGAGGCTTCGCAATGCTTCTTCCGCTTTTTTTCGCTCAGTGATGTTTTCGACCATTGCAATGCCGTACATCGGTTTGCCTGCATTATCCCGCACCGCGCTTGCCGTCAGGTTGACCCACACCTGTTCCCGGTTCTTCTTCAAATATCGCTTTTCAATCCTGTAGAACGGGATTTCGCCTTTCATAAGCCTTTGAGCGGAGTGAAGATCCTTTTCCAGTTCGTCCGGATGGGTTATTTCGATAAATGTCAGCTTCGCAAGCTCTTCTTCTGTGTATCCCAGCATATTGCATAACGTGGCATTTGCGTTGATGAAACAATATTGCAAATCGAACGTTGCCATGCCAATGGGACCTTCCTCGAAAATTTTCCTGAACCGCTCTTCGCTTTCGCGCAAGGCAATATCCTGTTTTCTTTTTCTGTCGAGGTATGCCAAGCCGGTAAAGGCTAACGCAAGCGAGAGGATGCTCAGTGGCAGCAAAAAAAGAGGTCGCCAGTACCATGACGGCTCAATTGTGAAAGAAGTTTCAAAGCCGGTCGGGTTAAAATTTCCAAAGAGACCTTTTGCTTGAACCTGAAATATATGCTTGCCTTCTTCAAGGCTTGTAAAATTAATTTCTCTTAGTGTGTTCCATTGGAACCACGGACCGTTATCAAGCCGGAATCGTGTTTCCACTTCTTGGGGAGCGACTTCGCCGAAATAAGGAAACGCCTGCCATCGTAAGAGGGCTTCATTATTTTGAATCACCGGTTTGGTAAACTCTATTAACGGTGGAAGTCCCGCTTCCTTAAGATTCAGAATATTAAGACCACTGCCGGAACTTCCAATGTATACTTTGTCTTTCAACGGCAGAACTTCCCATAAACGAAGAGTGCTTAAGCCGGTGTTCGTATCAAAGCGAGTCCAGATACCGTTTTCGTAACTGCACAAGCCGCCTCGCGTTGAAATCCAAAGTTTCCCTCGATCATCAGCGCGTATATCCCAGATTTCATTATTGATAAGACCATCGGAGGTTGTTAAATATCGTACTTGGTCGTTTTCGTCAATATATCCAAGTCCACTGCTTTGATCTGAAAACCACACCCTGTTAGCTTGATCAACCGTTAACGTGAAAATTCTGTCTACAAGGAGCTGATTTTTTACATTCCAATGAGTCCATTTGTTATGTTTCCAGCGACTGAGCCCACCCATAGTGCCAAACCAATATGCGCCTTCTCGATCTTCAGCAAAAGCGTACACGCGACCGTTGGGAAGTCCTTCTTTTATACCCCAACGTGCAAAATTTTTATTGGCATACAAAAAGGCGCCGGGCTGATTCTTAGGATCGGAGTAATTAACTCCTAATCCGAGAAACCAAAGCCCTCCTTGTCTATCTTTCCGGATTTTATGCACGCGCGGCGCAAATAACCCTTCGGAAGCACCGACATGCGTCCATGAGCGACCATTCCATTTAAACGCGCCATCGAATGTGGCTCCGCTGCCTACCCAAATATTGTGCTCGTTATCCTCATTAATACCTGTGATGGTATGGAGTGTTACGCCGTTAATTTTTTCGATGGATCGAACCCTGCCGTCAGGCGAGTAGGTCTCTATTCCGTTCAACGTTCCGATCCAAATTGTCCCATCGCTTGCTTGGAAAATTTCGTGGACGGAGTTTTTTAAGTTCGCAAACGAATGACTCTGGCGAGACCACCGTGTGGAGAAACTTTTGTGAAGAAACAAGCCGTTTTCCGTTCCCACCCAAAGATCGCCGTTTGAGCGAAATTTTAAGAAAAGAACGCGGGTCATTTCCGAAGGGGATGGATGCAGAGAAGACCACCGTCTGTTTTGTCGGATTCGGATCTCTCCCGATTCGTATGCCGCTATGACATTGCCATTGGGTGCTATGTCAACAGATTGAACAAGAGCCGAGCGTTCCGTCTGACTTCGCTTTGGTGGTTCGTTTTTTTTCCATTCCCACAACCCTTGATCCTCTGGCGGTCGAACAAACGCGAGCACTCCTGTGCCTGTCTCATCTTCAACTATAGTTTCCACGCCGAACGCGGATTTCTTGCGGGGTAATCTGAGGACCCATTTTTTCCCGTTGAGTTGATACATACCGTCAATGGTGTTGAGCCAAATTTTTTTGCTTTTTGTTTTCCAAAGATTCAAACCTCTGTCGGTAAGGATTCTTGAGGGCGTGGGGAACGATTTGATGACCCCATCTTTGTATGTGTAGAGAGATTTTGTCGCGCCGATTAAAATTTCATCATCTTCCATCGGAGCCGCCGATTGTGCCTGATCATCATCATCATTTTCAAATTTAAGGTAAATTGGAACAAATCCTTGCTTATCACCTTGATAGAGAGTATCACTCATAATGAGCAAGAGTTTGCCTGCAAGACCCGCCATAAGCCGCTCCGGTTTTTTTTCAGGCAGACCCCTTGATTTATCCATGAGGTGCCAACGGAAATTATCGTACCACGCAAGACCACCTTTTGTTGCCGCCCAGATAATGCCGTCTGATGTTTCCACCACATCGTACACTTGATTGGAGGGCAAACCGGAAACGGTAGTGAATCGCGCCCAACGCCACGTTTCGTGTAACGTTTCAAACGGGGTTTGTCCGTAGAGGGGGGTGAGCAACGACCACATAGCGATGCTTAGGAAGAGAAGAGTTTTTTTTCTGATAGGGAAGAGGTATCTCACATCGAACCTCTCAGATATCTTTTGCATAACGCTCGCAATCATAAGATGATGACAATAATTACCGTAACTCCCAGAAGACATCAGGCGTTATTTACTATATAATAGTAATAATTTTAGTTTCTTCAAATGTAAAGGAAGTAAAAGGAGAAAGGCTTTTGCTGGTTTTGAATCAATTTTGAGAAAAAATACCGACTGTGCTCGTTGCGAGATCGTTGGAATCTAGCGGGAAGTAAAGCGCTTTCGACGATTGCGGAGATAATCCACAAAAATAAATTCGCCTAATTTGTTAAGGGAAGAGTAATATGCGCGCCCCTGATTCGCGGGGTCGCGTGCGACCATAAACGTGCTGACAGTGATTTTCTCTCTGCGGCATTGTACTGCCTCATCCAACGTCTTGTTGACGATACGCGGGTCGAGACCGAAGGAGTTCTTGTACAACCTTCCTGCATCATCAAAAACAGCAGAGGGCTTGCCGTCAGTTATCATAAAAATTTGTTTGTTTACATTGCCGTTGCGGCGTAACAAGCTGCGGGCGAGCTGCAACCCGGCGCGCGTATTGGTGTGGTACGGACCTACGTTGAGAAAAGGAAGCTCATTGAGGCTGACAAGTTTCGCGTCATCACCAAATACCACAAGCGAAAGGTAATCTTTCGGGAACCGCGTGCGAATAAGCTCAGAAAGCGCCAGCGCGACTTGCTTTGCCGGAGTAATTCTATCTTCCCCGTACAGAATCATACTGTGGCTTATATCGAGCATGAGCACGGTAGCGCACGGCGTGGTATGCTCGGTCTCGTACACTTCGAGGTCTTCCTCCTGCAGGGAAAATTCGTCAATGCCGTTGCGCTTCAGCGCGTTGGTTAACGTCGCGGTCAGGTCAATGTTGGTAGGTTGATCTCCAAAAACCCATTTTTTTGTTTCACTCAGGCGGTCTATTCCTTTGCCGGTGAAAGGTGTCTCGTGGTTTCCTTCGGGAGCTTTTTTGAGAGAAGTAAAAATCTGGTTGAGCGCATCTTGCCTGATACGTTGCACCCCTTTTGTTGTGAGCACGAAGACATCCTTTGCATCTTCGATGATGCCCTGTTCTTTAAGTTTGTTGATGAGGTCTTCGATGGACATTGAAGGATCAAACAAACCATACTGCTCCGCAATCTGGCGAAGCCAGTCAAGCGCCTCTTCGACATTACCGCTGCTCTGGATAAGAAGATAGCTGAACAACGACATCAGCGATTGCAGCCGCTGCTGATCCGTCATTGATTGCGGGGTCCATTGTGTGTAGCGAAAGCGCATGATGATTGTGGAGTGCGGATTTCAGAATGCGGAATTTAAAATTATTTTTTTAGATTTTTTCTTGCTGTATTGATAGAACTTACTGTAATTGCAACGAGTTGATCGGCTTCTCTCTTTAAGGTGTCTATTTTTTCAACGCTTATAATATTAGCATTCGTTAAGAGGTCTAACCAATAAATTGATTCATCAGCCTCTTCCTCCACGATCCCCATCTTTGAAATAAAATCAGCGCGAGACTTAGCCCGACAAGCTGCTCGATAGTTTGCACCAACTGAGGTTCCACAGCGTAACAATTGTCGTCCAATGACATCTGCCGCCTTGTTTTTTGGCAATGACTCAACGAGGTAAATAATATTTAATGCAAAGGATTGCGTTCTTTTCTTCATTTCATCAGAAGTCATTCAATTTTCCGCCTTAATTATCTTTGATAATCTACAATCTGCATTCCGCGATCCGAAATCAAAACTCTTCTTCTATTCCTTTTCCGTGTCCCGTAAAAATACTGCCGACTAAATCTTTGTACGCGGTCATACGGTCAACCTCGTCTTTAGCGATGCGGGATGACTGATGAAGCCCATCAAGAACGAACTCCATTGCCGATGCAAGTTCATACTTATTGGAATCGGAAATTTTCATGTGCTTTTTGGTAAGTTCCCGCAGACCCTTGACGCGGTCAAGTTCTTCAAAATACTTATCAAGAGGCATTTCATCGGCAATTTCAACTTTGCTGCCCGCTTCAAACCATCCGATTATTTTTCCATACTCGGAGTCATCCTGCTGTTTTGTTTCACCGTGATGCTTTATTCGGCGTTGAAGCGGGTCGGGAAAATAGTTTTTAAATACTTCCCGAACAGCCTTACCAATAAGCGCCTTACTGACTTTCACAGGACCCTCTTGCTCTCCTTCAAAAACCAACTCGACTTTGCCGGTCATTCCTGGAAGCGCGTGTGCCAAATCGCAAATACGGGGGACGATACAATTGTCATTGACAAGAATGGCGCGCCGTTCCGCATTGCTAATTAAATTTTCCATTGCCGAGATGGTCAAGCGAGCGCTCACCCCCGATTTTTGGTCAACAAATTCGCTTTTGCGGGCTTCGAATGCCGCTTGCTCTATAATTTCGCGGAAGTACAGAGGAATCATTATCTCCCGGCCATCGCGCTGAATCCAAGCTTCCTGTGCAGTGATCTCGATTGCTTCTTCGATCGAATGGGGGTAATGTGTCGTGATCTGTGAATCAATTCTATCTTTGAGCGGGGTTATGAGATTTCCGCGGTTAGTATAGTCTTCAGGATTGGCAGTGAAAATAATCATCACATCCAGAGGAATGCGAATATTAAAGCCGCGAATTTGAATGTCTTTTTCTTCCATGATATTGAAGAGACCGACTTGAATCCGCGGCTGTAAATCGGGAAGCTCGTTGATTGCGAAAATCCCACGGTTGGTGCGTGGGATAATACCGAAATGGATCGCGCCTTCATGCGAGTAATGAAGACGTTGCGATGCCGCTTTGATTGGATCAATATCGCCGATAAGATCGGCAATGGTTACGTCCGGGGTTGCCAGTTTTTCTCCGAACCTTGCGTTGCGGTGCACCCAGTCAATTTCAACGTCATCGCCGAGTTGCTTTACCAAATCCGTACAGCGTTTGCACACCGGCTTGTACGGGTTATCGTTAATCTCGCAGCCTTTGATGAACGGAACATACTCATCGAGAAGCAATGGCAGCATCCGCACAATGCGCGACTTAGCCTGACCTCGCAATCCTAACAACAAAATATCGTGCTTCGCGAGAATGGCGTTGACTAACGCTGGAATGACGGTCTGGTCGTACCCGATAATGCCGGGGAACAACTGCTCTTTGTTTTGTAATTTCTGAATGAGATTGTTGCGGACTTCTTCTTTTACGGGTTGAACTTTATATCCGCTGCGCCGTAATTCTCCAAGGGTTGTGAAAAATTGCATTCCGGATATTCTCCTTTTTAAGAATATAAAATCTTGCTAAGCCAAAAGCAATGAAATCAGTTAACAGTGCGCAGATTGTCCCAAAGGTCCCAAGGGGATGCCTTCGGCAGATCCCTTCGGGATAGGAGGCAGACTAAAGTTTTATAAAACATTGGCTGTTAGGGGCGGACAATGCCACTTCTTTTTTTAGCTTTTGTCTGCTTTCTGTCCGCTGCTCTCTGCCGACTGATTCTGCATTGAATCTCCATCAATTAAATGCTAACTTCTTGTGCCATGGCAGTATCATTTAAAACACTAATCATTCGGTTTAGTTCCATTGGAGATATTGTTCTCTCCTCGCCGTTGCTTCGAGCGTTGCGCGTAAAATTTCCCAACGGTCAAATTGATTATGTAACGCGCGCAGAGTACGCGGAACTTGTGAAATTCAACCATAATTTGAATTACACATACGAGTTTGATGCACGATCCGGGTTTGAAGGTCTCCGCGCTTTGAAAACAAAGATCAAAGCAGAACGGTATGACCTTATCGTTGATATTCATGACAGCTTACGCAGCAAGTATCTGCGCAGTATCCGCGGCGTTAAATCCGTTGTGGTAGATAAGCGTATTGTTGAGCGCACGATGCTGGTAAAGTTCAAGAAGAATCGTTACTCGGACATCGTTCCTGTTGCCGACCGCTATGTGGAAACGGTACAGTCGCTGGGAATTGAGAGCGATGGCAAAGGGTTGGAGCTTCATATCCCCGACGAAATTCTTTTTGGCGTTTCGGGAAAAATTGCAAGGCTTCAGCTCAATAGATTTGAACGAACCATTGCCCTTTGTCCGGGGGCAAAACATTTTACCAAACGATGGCTTGCGGAACGCTATGCCGAATTGGGGGCGAGCATCGCTCAAAAGACTGATGCAAAGGTTTTAGTGTTTGGAGGAACCGGAGATGCCGAACTATGCGCTCAGGTGGTGAATCACATCAACCAAACGGCAGGAGCGGAGCGAGCGACCGATTTTTCTGGGCAATTGACGTTATTGGAAACTGCCGCGGCAATGGAGCATTGCGATCTGGTGGTTACGAATGATTCGGGTCTTATGCACATTGCGATAGCCATGAAGAAAAAACTTATTGCCATTGCAGGGTCAACAGTAAGGGAATTTGGCTTTTTCCCGACGAACAAAGAAGGCATTGTGTTGGAGCGGCAAGGTTTATATTGTCGCCCCTGCTCGCACATTGGTCGGAAGCAATGTCCCGAAGGGCATTTTCGCTGTATGAACGAAATCGGCGTTGATGAGGTCTTTGCCAGGGCGACGGAAATGTTACGCCCATCGTAGTTGAATTGAAGAAAGAAGATTCGTATGTTCTTGTGAAAATCTTATTATTCTATTTACTCAATCATAGTGAGGAGGAAGCTCTGATGAGTTCTTGGAAGGGGAAGGTCGTACGGTTATTTCAACTGATCCTTTTTTTGCTCTTCTTTTCTGCGACGGTGTATATCAATCTCTCTTGCAGTAAAGACGATAATCCCGCATCAACCAACTGCGGCAGCGGAAGCGCCTCGTGGGATGCGAAGACCCAGGTATGTAAAGATAATGCGGATGGGAGGGTTCTTCCCAATAGTTGTTGCGGCAGATGAGGTCTTAACGGGGACTTTAATATCGTTCTACTTTTATACTGGAAACTCCCGCGTCAACATCAATGTAGATTCTCTTCGTGGCGTTATCAAAATTATCCGTTTGGTAATTGCCCCTGCTTATTTTATCGAATCCGTGCAATGATTTCCCCGAAAGCGCGGTATTCGTCCGCACTTCGCATCCTACCGAACTTGGCACTTCAATCCTCAAAGACGATGCTCCAGCGTGCACACGCACGCGGGTTTCATCGGACCGATCACCGAGCTTTACTTTAAGAGATGCAGCGCCTGCATCAATCCGCAACCGGCTCACTTTGTACGGCGTGAGATCGAAATCAATTGCTGATGCGCCCACCCCGACATCAATGTCCCACACCGGCTGAACGTTGAGTTTAATATCCGCGCGATTTCTCACCCTTCCGAAACCCCATCCGCTCGATCTGCCTTTGAGGCTAAGCGAGACATTTGCAGCATCACCGGAACGGCTGTTATTAAACGCGTATCTCCCGAAATTCAATTGCGTTGATGCGTCAATGAGCTGGTCGGTTGTTCCATCAATAAAGAATTTGCCCGCCCCGGACTCCAGCGTAAACGAAGCGCGTTCAATAGTATTTTCGTATGGCTCGCTGAATGTTTGGTTGGTAGCGTCGCCCCATTTGAAATCCCAATGATCGTCTATATTTCCGTCAAACCACTCGAATGCCGCTATTGCCGCAACCAACATGAGGACAATAAAAATAATAAAAGCGACGGTGTACCATCGTGACCCTTCTTTTTTTATTAGGAGAGAAATTCCCCAAAAGATGAGAAGGATGGGCCAACATTTCCAGACGATGTACCAATCAACATCAAGAACATTAAGATTGTGGAGAAGCACCAATCCACCAAGGACGAGGAATACAATTCCCCAGAACAGGCCGCTTGTTCGCATAGTGAACTCCGTTTAAGTGTTATTGGGGCGGACAGATTTCCACAGTAAGCCGGCACCGACAGCGACAAAGATAAGGGGCCAGTAGTCCCAAACTCTGAAGTGAGGCAGAAAATTATCTGCAAGAAATAAACTCCCCATCACGATCAACACGAGTCCGCCGACAACGCTGCCGCGACGATCGCGCTCCCGCCTGAACTCTTGCTGCGGTGGAGTCGTTCCTGTTGTAGAATCAGTTGGTGTTTGCATAGGTTCTCCTACGGGACCTTCGGGTATGACGATCCACGCGATAATGTACGTTAAGAATCCGAATCCTCCCATGAATGTCGTGACGATGAAACCGATGCGTACCAGAACCGGATCAATATTGAGATACTCTGCAACGCCGCCAGCTACACCGGCAATTACTTTGTCTTTTTGAGAGCGATACAGTCTTTTGGTCATAGCTCACCTTTTTATACACAGTTACGAGAACAGGGGAAAAATGTTACACCCAATTTTTGGCTTTATGGGTTCGTTTCATATTCTCGGAAGTGCGAATCTATAAAATTTCTTCTCGAATGGCTTTATCCAGCACCTTTTGGTTTTCCAACCCAATCGTGCCCGGAATTGGCGATTCGGTATTTTCAAGAATGCTTTTGGAAAACGCGGTTATTTCTTTGATGTAAAGATTCGGGACTTGAATTTCCTCAATCCGCGGATCAACAGTGGCAGTGTCATTTTTTAGGCTGATCGAGAGAGGAATGGTTCTATCGCCTAACGTGAAATCGGGAGCGGAAACGATTCCTTCGGTGCCGATAATTTCGATAAACGACCGTCTTGCCGACGAAGCGTACGAACAAAAAATCGAGCCCAATGTTCCTTTGGAGAATCGGAGCGAAAGGTTTGCGGTGATTTCCGTTGTTGTTGCGGAAAGCCGCGGTTCAACAAGGCTTCGGATGGAAATAACATCTTCATCCAAAACGAATCTCATCGTATCAAGGCAATGCACGCCGATATCAAATATCGGTCCTCCGCCGGCGATCCTGGGGTCTATCAACCAGCCTCTGTGGCTGAGCCGTGCATCGTAAAAGAATTCTGATTTTATGAAGCTAATGTTTCCAAGCGTTCCCGAGTGAATCAGTTGTTTGATTCGCCGCGCCAGCGGGGAAAAACGAATCATGTGTCCCACCATAAACTTAACGTTGTGGCGAGTGCAGGCGGCAATCATTTCGTCGGCTTCTTGAACGCTCGTTGCTATCGGTTTTTCTACCAACACATGTTTTCCGGCGTTTGCGGCGGCGAGAGTTTCTTTATGGTGGAGGGCGTTGGCGGAGACAATAAACACCGCATCAACATCAGGATGGGCGACAAGTTCTTCTGCGGTGCTGAATGCATGAGGGATTGAAAACGCAGCCGCTTTTTCTTTTGCAACGGCAAGCGAACGTTTTTGGATCGCTACCAAGTCTGAGTTTGGAGAGGCTTGAATGGCTGGCGCAATCGCGCGTTCGGCGAACGAGCCGAATCCGATGATGCCATAGCGTACTTTTGTTGCTGAAGCGTTCATTGTGGTTTTTGGGAGAGTAGTTGGTCAAGTTTTTTGAAGTGATAGCCTCGGCGTTGTAGCTCACGTATCAAATTATCGAGATGGTCATACAATTTGTCTGTGCGGCGCGGGTCCGTACCGATATGCATAAGGAGCAGAAAGCCATTGAGACCATCCGAATGGGTTTCTTCATAACGAAGTATTCTGTTGTAGATGGTATCACCGCTCACATATTGCTTGCCTAATTCCGGATATGTCCAATCGGCATTGGAATGTGTGCCGGAAGTAAAATTCACTAACGTTAATCCCAACTCCCGACTCCATGTACTAATCGAGTCGTTGTACCACTCATACGGCGGCATAAAATATTGCGCGGAGTTTTTGGCGATGCCAAATTTCCGCATCTCTTCGTAGTTTGCGAGCAAGTCCGATTGAAACTGTTCTTTAGTGACAAGAAGTGAGTCGCGTTGTTCCCACGCGGCATAGAGCAAGTGCTTGTTGGAATGAGCGCCAAGATAATGCCCGTCGTTTTTTAATGCGCGTATGAATGGGGCAAAATTTTTCGTCCTGTAGAAATCGCCAGTGAAAAAGAAATTTGCTTTGATGTTGTGGCGTTTGAGCGTTGCACGAATAATTTCCGCGCCATCGGCGAATTCGTGTCCCGTAAACGCCAAGCTGATTTCTTTCTTGTGCCTGTCGGCGCGAACTATACCGCCGAACTGCATTTCCAAGCGAGGCGTATCGTGTGTTTGAGAAAGCATGACTGAGGCATACGGTATCTCCCAATTGATTGCAAGAAGCAGTATGAGTGAGAGATGCAAGGGCTGTTTCATGGGCGATGAGCGCTTTTATCGTGATTAAACAGACACGACAATATAAAACCATAATGAATCAACTTCCAGATTGAATTTTTCCTTGTTTGACGCTCCGATCCTATCATATTGCAACCGAAGTACTTGTTTTATATATTTGAATTGTAATCCCTCCGTAGCGCATTTGAATATCCCGTCATAAATTGGCAGGGCAATAGCTTCTTTCCAAAATAGTCTATAAACCTGTTGAAGAACGTGAGTATCGTTATAAAACAAACTCAAAAGCGTCTTTTTTATTTGAACCGGACGCTTACCCGTGTTTTTGTTTAAAATGATTTAAATCAGTTTATGGTATTTAATAGCGTGGTTGCGTATATTTAAAAATAAGATAATAAAGGAGATTTGATGCATAGAAATATGGAAGTAGCTGAGGAAGAACAATTTACTCTTTTTCAAAAAGTTCAGGTTCAAGAAAGGAAGAGGAATGGTGAGTCAGAATGGGGTACTTTTAAAGATAGCCTGAGAGCACCTATCCATTGTTGGTTCACTTACCCGGCTGGTTTTTCATATAAAGCTGTTGAATCAAGTTTAAAAAAGTACGGTATAGGAAAAGGACAGACCATTTATGATCCTTTCATGGGGACAGGTACGACAAATCTCGTTGCAAAACAATATGCAATAAATTCCTATGGTGTAGAAGCACACCCCTTTGTATTCCGTATAGCAAAAGCGAAATTAAATTGGAATATTAACAGAACCGATGCACTCGAAGCACTTAGAATTATAGAACAGAGGGTTATAGCGCATCAAAAGAAAAAGGAGAAGAATATAAAGAAATTTTTATCGGATCAATTTCCGGAATTGGTCATTAAATGTTATGAAGCAAACACGCTATATGATCTGTTTCTTATTCGAGAAGCGATTACTTCTGGCGAATATTCCCAACCCGTTACTGATTTTTTATTTGTTGGTCTTACTCGTTTGCTTAGAGAAGTCTCTACAGCTGCAACCGGTTGGCCTTATGTTGCTCCTCAGAAATTTAATTCTTCAGCGGTTGGTAAAAACGCTCTCAAAGAATATTATCGGTTGGTTGTTAAGATGCTTGGCGATATTGAATCGATGTTGAAAAAGGCATCTGCGGGTTATGAGCGATCTGAGCACAAAATATTCAATGGTGATTCAGGAGACACAAAAAAATGGATTCCGGATAAATGCATAGATCATGTATTTACTTCCCCCCCATATCTGAACAACTATGACTATGCAGACAGGACCAGACTGGAACTTTATTTTTTTGGATATGCAAAGACTTGGGGAGATATAACAGAGCTCGTCCGAAAAAAGTTGATAACTTCGGCAACAACACAAATACAGCGTGATAACCCCAGATATGATTTAAGCTTAAGATTGAAACAAGATGTTCCGGAAATTTATAATTATTTACAGATAGCCGTTTCACGGCTTTCTGAACTCAGGACGATCAAAGGAGGAAAGAAAAGTTATGACCGTCTCGTTTCAGGATACTTTAATGATATGTATTGTATCCTTAAAGATACTTATAGAGTGATGAAACCGAAGGCAACGGCAATCTTTGTTTTAGGTGATTCAGCGCCCTATGGAGTTCATATTCCAACGGACGAATTTATTGGCAAAATAGGGAAAGGGATTGGGTTTAAGAGTTATAGTTGTGATGTTCTAAGGACAAGGGGTGGCAAATGGAAAAACAATCCTCAACGACATGATGTTACTCTGCGAGAGTCAATTGTTACTTTAACAAGGTAGCCTATGAAGGGTATTAGAAAAAAGAAAACAATAGAAAAATCAACAAAGCTCGATGCACGAAAAATTGCAACAGACCGAAAAAAGAGACTTATGTTATCACTCATCAATATTCAAAATCCAGGAAGCGCACTTGGTGAAGCAATCGGTGCGGAAATGGAATCTGCTCTTAACAGATTTCTTGACTCGCTAGCAAATAACCTTGGCTTTCATTTTGTTAGTAGCGGTTTAAAAAATAGTAAAACAGGTAAAACCCATAAGAAACTTCTTCTAGCTGATAAATTCGGTACAAATTACAACATTGACTCCGTTATCGCAAATGAAAAAATGCAACCAATAATTTTGGTTGAATCAAAATATATCCGTTATAAGAAGCACAATCGCGACAAAGGCAGCTGGCTGTGCACTGCGCATCCGGCATTAAGAAGGCGTTATACAAGCATACGCAGTTCAGTAGCTGTATTGGCTGGCAGCTGGAGTAAATCTTCACTGGCAATGATGAAAAGTTATGATATTAATTTCTTCGTGATACCTTTTGATAAAGTATGTGAGTTCTTGTCAGTGTATGACATTGATTTTAACTGGGGTGAGAAAGATAGGAACAAAGCTATCGAGGCTTGGTCAAAATATTCCAAGCTATCAAAAACTAAACGGGCTGGAATTGGCCAAGACATGGTAAATCTTGTCAAAGATGAATTGGAGAAAATAATAGTATCAATATTAGACGACACAATAGAGCGAAAAGTGGATAAAGTATTACTTGAGTTGCATTCTAATATCGGCGAAGTTAAAACATATGAATTTGCAAGTGTGGACGAAGCGATCGAATTTTTAAACCGCGAGGAGTTTAAAGAAATCTTTGTAACTACAGATTCTGACACACTATATGACCCACCGCCCTCATATGGGGATGAGGAAGAACATGATGAATTAGTTAAATGAATGAGGTATCAAGTTGATTTTTACTCCTGCTCCCTCTTTACCTTTGTTCTCGTTTTCGTGCTTTTTACCCGTCTTGCCCTATAAAAGTTTCTTTGCCTTTATTTTCCGCCCATCAATTCCTAAATAATCTAATTCGCCCGCGTGAATTTTTTTGGGTCTATAAGTAGATTCAATACTTTACTTTATTGGAATATATGTTTTTCATTCTTACTTTTTCTAATAAAGTTTAGGCAGGTATACAACCCTATCCTATAATATTGCAACCCAAGTGCTTGTTTTGTATATTTGGGGCGTAAAGTTGACCCCGTAGCTTTTACCCGCCGTGCTTTATGGCGGGCAATTGGCCCGATAGGAAAGAGCGGTAGCGAAAGTGAGACAAAAAAAGTAAGATGTATCATTGACCCCGTAGCTTTTACCCGCCGTGCTTTATGGCGGGCAATTGGATACCCGCCCGACCGCAAGCGGTCATGCGGGTGGGCTTGTCCGCCTATGGAGGAGAGCAACAGCCTTGTTCTAAAAAGGCGATGAATCTGTAATAGACGAAGATGTATCATTGACCCCGTAGCTCAATTGGATAGAGCAACAGCCTTCTAAGCTGTAGGTTCCGCGTTCGATTCGCGGCGGGGTCACAAAAACCTAACGAACCTCTCGATCAGTCTCTCCATTATGACCCGAAAGAACATTGTAGAACTTGGGATTGTCCTCGGCTTGTTTGCCGTCGTCCTCATGCTTTCGGGACCCATGGGCAAATTAGAGGATCAAACGCTTGATGCGCGTTACAGCCTCCGCGGTCAACTGCCCGCCGATTCCAATATTGTCATTCTGTATTTTGATAACGATGACATAGCCTCGCTTGGCGGTTGGCCCCTTACGCGTAATTACTACGCCCTCCTCATCAATGTCTTAACGGAGCGCGAGGTTGCCGCGATTGGGGTAGATATCTTGTTCGGAGAACCGAGCCTTCAATACCCGGAATATGATAATCTGTTGGTGGCAACAACGGCGGCATCAAAGAACGTGGTGCTCTCATCCTATTTCCGGCAAATCGGTGCATCCGAAAGCACGGGAGGAAATGGAATTCATGAGTATTCGTACCCTCGCGTTGCGAATGAAGGGCTGAAGGGAGTTTCTCTCCAGCTTCCTTTCGCCGAACTCCTCAAAGCTTCGGCGGGAGTTGGGCACGCGAACTTGTTAGATGGCTCCTCCAGTAAAATTCCGTTATTCATTCAATACGGACAAGCCTTTCCCGCCTTCGGTCTTGAAATTTTGAGAGTGTATAAGGGCATCCAGCGTGATGCTATAGCTGTAAAAGATAATTCTATTAGTTTCTCTTCGGATGAGTCTTTAAGCTTTCGAGTGAGAAACGATGGAACGGTTAATCTTAATTTTACGGGATCCATTTATTCATTTAAACGTTACCGTTGCATTGAAGTATTGCGGTCATTCGAGTTGCAAAAATTGGGTGTGACTCCGAGCGTTGACCTTTCCAGCCTCCGAGGAAAAATTGTTTTAATCAGTGTGATAGGCGAGGGAAGAAGCCAGTTTGTCGCCTCACCGATGGATCCCCACTTTCCCGCAATCGGTCTTCACGCCACATTTCTTGATAATGCGCTCCACCAAAGATTTTTAAAACCGTTAGCGCCGTGGGTAGCAGGAACAATCGCTTTTATGTTTGCTCTTCTTGCGTTGTTGGCGCTTTCGGTATTTGGCGAGTCGAAGGGCGGCTTGTTCATTGCGCTTATCATACTTATGTATGGGGTTTTCAGCCAAGTAGTCTTTTCTCAGTTCAATGTAGTGATGCCGGTCGCACAACCGTTTCTTCTTATGGTGATGGTAACGATTGGTATCTTTTCGTATAACCATCTTATTGTGAGCAGGAAAATCGCCAAGCTTGAAACCGAAAAAGAGCTTGCTGAACATGAGCTTCATGCGCGTGCACTAAAACTCCAAATGCTTGAAAAAGAGCTTTTGCATGAAAAGGCAAAAGACGGCTCGGGGCGAGGAACGGAGATCCAGGAAGAAATCAAACGATACAAAGAGGAGATAAAATCCCTTTCATCGAAGGTAAGCGACCTTGTAAAGTTCGATAGCGTTGAACCGGAACAAAAAGCTGAACAAGCGTCATTTGAGGGCATCGTGTACCATACCTCTGGAAAAATGACGGAGGTCATTTCCCTGATTAAAAAAATATCGGGAAGCGATGCCAATGTGTTGATTCTCGGTGAAAGCGGTACCGGAAAAGAATTAGTGGCAAGGGCGATTCACAACCAAAGCGCACGAACACAAAAGCCGTTTGTTGCCATCAACTGCGGCGCATTGACGGAGTCACTCTTGGAAAGCGAATTGTTCGGTCATGAAAGAGGCTCATTTACCGGAGCTATCAAAGATAAAGTCGGTCGTTTTGAGTATGCAGATGGCGGCACAGTCTTCCTTGATGAGATTGCAGAAACGAGCGAAGCGTTCCAAGTAAAATTGTTGCGGGTTGTGCAGGAAGGGGAGTTCGAGCGCGTCGGCTCTACAACGACAAAAAAAGTCAATACGCGCATCATTGCCGCGACAAACAAGAATGTCAAAGCGTTAATCGAAGAAAAGAGATTCCGGGAAGATTTGTATTACCGCTTAAACGTATTCACATTACAACTTCCTCCCTTGCGCGAGCGTAAAGCGGAAATTCCAACGCTTGCGGAGTTTTTTGTCAACCGGGAGAATCGTTCGCTTGCTCTTTCTTCGACGGTCATGGACGCGTTTGTTCAATATCATTGGCCCGGCAATGTGCGTGAACTCGAAAGCGCGGTAACAAGGGGTGTGATTCTTGCAAAATCTGAGAAGAGCGGATTGATCCAATTAAAAGATATTCCTTCAGAAGTCGCCGCCGCAGTAAAAGGACAGATTGACATTGAAGACCAGATAGTGGAATCGCTCCGTGCGAAGAAATTTTCCCGAAGCTCCATTTCGGAAACTGCCGAAGAGCTTGGCGGCTTGAATCGTGGAACGGTTGCCGAGTATTTCAGAGGCATTTGTTTTAAGTATTTCTTTGAGAATGTATGGGATAAAGAAAAGGCTATCCTTGCAATTTCAAATTCTTCCGATAACGAAGCTCTTGATAAAGTCCGCAAGAAGCTTGAGGAATATCTTGGTAATATCGTGGATGGACTACAGAAAAGCCTGCCGTTTGAAGATGCAAAAAAAATCTTGAAGCCAAAATACAAGAACCTTCCTCAGCGATATCATACCATGTTAGATGAAGTAATCCGCGCCTACCTTCTTGATCAGTGGAAATAAAGGGCCGTGAGTACCAAAAAGATTTTGTAGTAGGGGCTTGATTAATCAAGCCCCTACAGACGTAGTTTTAAAAAAAAATCTAACCTTTTTATTGGACCAATTTTTTTGATGTTTCCTCTTGTAATATTTACACGAAACAATGCAGGTTTTCATAAATTCCCGCAGTTCTCCCATCGAATTCCCGCACTTCTCTTACGTCTTCCCTTTTCCCGCATATTGGCAAAAATGATGTAAGCGTTTTGCTCTCAACCACTTACATCTTTTCACACCTCACCATTCACTTGTCACTCTTCTGGCACGGCGATTGAGTCAGTGGTGCAGAAACCATTCATCAATAACTGTTCAACATGAATCCAAAAGATAAAGAATATCTCGAATCCGTTATAGAATCAAACGGGTTATTGAACAGCGACGTCGTGCCATTGGATGACGGCGATGCTTATTCATCTGATTACGTCGGAGGCGTATCGAAGGTGAATGACTCAGGTTTTCCTTTGCGTTGGGGGAGGGTCATCAAAAAGGTCTCGAAGTCGGTATTGTTCGATGAAGTCAATGATGAATGTGTCATCGCAACAGTAAAGCGCATTATCAATGGAGAGCTGAAAATATCTGCACCGTATCAGCTTAGCACGAGGATGCGCCATTCGATTATTTCCAAGCCGTTCACGGAGAATAGCATTCGGAAGGCGCAATTTCTCAGAATCGGCACGTCGAAAGACCCTTCTAAAAACTGGAAGCTTCATGCGGTTTCCCTTGTGAAAGGCGGGACTGAAAACGGGAATGTTTCGATTGGCGAATTTATACTGAATCCTCAATCGGGTGAGAGAGTTTCTCTCGTATTGCCATCAGAAAACATTTGGCCCTTTGGAGAAAATAGCCCGACTGTCGCAACCGTTGAATCTGAGACCGATGTTGATGTGGCTGTCAAGCTGAAAACGGATGAGTTTGAGCCAAATATGGTGGTCTTGCGCTCGGGATTTCGGGGTCGGTGGGGTCAAAGGACGTTACTTCCTTTGCGTTTCGAAAATAGGAAAGGCGCTCAGTATATTCATACGTATGAAAATACGATACGGGCGCAGGCGCGACCGGGTGTTTTTCACGCCGTGGTTGAGGCAATCACCCGAGAAACATTGTGCGATTTGGAAGCGCCTGTTTCAACGAGTTTTTGGGGAGTACCTTATGTCGTCCAATAATTACAGCGTGGATGGGTGCCCCTTACTGACTCCCGCTTGGGTGGGGAACGGCGGGAGTCATCGTTTTTGCTTTGTGTTGCCGGGGAACAAGTAGGGATGGATATATCCGAGGATGGGTGGTGGTGTAAGTCATTCGCGTGGGGTGACCCAAATCACGACCCCATCCTCGGGATTTTTGGAAACGGCTAAAATTTGTTATATTAGAATAGGTCAGTTGTTCAGATGAAAAACGTAACATTCCATATCGTGCTGTTGGCGGCAGTTGTGTTGTTGCTACAGGCCTGTAACGTAAACTCCCCCATTGAATTAAAAGACCAACGGACACCCGATGTCGTTGAAATCTCCTTTTTGAAGGACAAGCCGGATACAACCATTATCGAAGGTCTCGAAGCAAAGCCGACAAGGGATATAACAGGCTTGACTCAAGAGGATGAAGATAAATATCCTGCAACAATTTTGATCAACGGCGGCAAAACAGACTTTGCGGGAGCGCAAAATTCATTCTCGCTTTCTCGTCTTATTATCAAGGATAGAAAAACCCCCATACCGTTTAGCGGTACTATCGGTAAGTTGCAAATTATTCCTCATCTGGATGTTGGTAAGGCTAAGATTGATAATTCGGAATTTACCAAGACCGATTTGATTATTCAGATAAAAAGCCTCACACTTATACCTGTGCGCGCAGGAGTGGTATACAAATTAGCAAATGATCCGGCACAAAATACTTCAGGGTTCCGAGGCATCAGCCAGTTTGAGTATAAACCTAATTACCAATATGTGATCGAGGCGGAAGGAAAAGATTCTATCAGGCAGTTTAGTAAAAGCATCCAAAGCCCCGATCAGATTACCATAGTAAATCCAAAACCTGCCGGTTTGGTCTTTAGCGATGAAGACCTTGTGGTAGAATGGCATGGTGCCGTTGGCGAAGTCGCCCGGTTGATGATAAGCACATACGACGAAAAGACGGGGCATGTTCAAAAACCATTGATGCTTTTAACTGCTCGTCCAACGACAAACTCTCTCGTGATTTCTTCCAAAGTGTTAAAGCTTGTTCCGAAAGCTCCTAACGGACGTTACATGCTCAGTTTCATTTCAACCAATAGATATGAAACGAGCATCCCGGGCTACGCCGATAAAGTTTTGGTGCAAGCGGCTTCAATTTATAATCTGACTGTTTCAATACGTTAGGATGCGTCACCGTATCAGCTAAGGTTTCTGATAATTCCCTAAAAATGTTCTGAGGCATCTTTACCACGCTGAGATGACCACAAGCCGAAAAATAAACATACTGAGACTTGTCCTCATACTTCTTATAGTTATATCTCTTCCCGGAGTAGTTGTCAGTCAACATTTAAGTTCATCGCGGGGAACAAGTCTTGGGGCGTTTACCGCATCGGTGAATGATGTATCCGGGCTTGATTGGAATCCTGCAGGCTTGGTCAATGTGCGCGATTGGGAATTGACGGCGTCGAATTCATTTTTCACTCGAAAGAGCGAATCATCAAAAGGGTATTCGTTCCAGACGTTCGGAGGAAGTAAGAAATTTTTGGACTACCATGTGATAGGAGTCCGGTATTCACCCGGGTTCTCATTGGAATTTATCGTGCCCACCACTTTTCAATCGGTGGGGGGACAGCGCATTGCGTTTGACAAGCGAGTTACGTATCGCGAGTTGTATGCGCTCGGATATGCGTATCAAATAACCCCTACGGTAGCGATCGGCGCGAGTGCGCGTTTCAGGGAAGAGTTGATTAACGACACGCAGCCGCTTTTCGATCAGGATACTGTCTTACGGGTGCGGACGTTTGACTATAATGCTAATTCGTGGAATATAGATTTCGGCATCCAATGGAGCCCGGACCCCGGGTGGAACATGGGAATAGTTGCAAAAAATTTATTTAAAATGAGCGAAACTGAATTCCCAGCCGAGCTTCAATCGTATGCTTTGCGGACAATCAAGTCTGTGCGCATTGGAGCGAGCTATAAACCTTCTTCGGTTGTGTCGTTTTCGTTGGACCTTGATAGCCAACGGCAGGGCGGTTTCGGTATGGAGTGGAACATTACGCGCAGTTTTCAATTCCGCCAGGGGACATTTTTTGGGAGGCAATATACGCCGTTCGTTGGTGCATTCTCGACCGGTTTCGGTTGGAAATTTGAATCAACCCGTTTGGATTTAAGTTACCTCCACTTCTTCAATCGTACGGCGCGCACCGGCACCACAGTTGAAAATTTTGTAAGCGACGGGGTAAAGGATATCGCCTTTAACCAGTTTACACAAAACCAAGTGATGCTGACGTTGAGCGTTCCTTTGGGGCGGACAAAAGAGGTGCTGGCAAAGATCGAAAACGTTGATATTTCGACGGAAGTTTTTCCCTCTTCGTACCAAATTCATGCGTACAACCCATTGGGAAAGGTACGTGTAAGAAATATCTCTCAGAAGCCGATTGAAGCGCGTGTCTCGTTCTTTGTTGACCAGTACATGGATGCACCGACGGAAACGAAGCCATATTACGTGGAGCCGGGTTCATCTATTGATGTGCCGTTCACGGCAATTTTCAATGATGCGATTAAATTTGTTCCGAACATGGTCTTAAGGGCGGCGGAAGTTTTTGTCAAAGCATCGCCCACAGAAGGGTATGATGATAAGAGTCAAGCGAAATTGATTATTCGCGGGCGCAATGATTGGGATGGCAATGCGCTTTCGTTGCGATATTTCGTTACGCCGGATGACCCGGATTTGTTGCGCTTTACGCGAACGGTGATGAGCCAGAATAAAGACTCGTTGGTGCGGACTTCAAGACAGCTCGAAAAATTCCGTTCGGCGGCGCTGCTGTTCAATGAATTTTCATCGCGCCTTACGTATGTTAATGACCCGCGTAACAGCAAAGACAGGGTGCAATTCCCCTCCGAAACGATGGCTTTGAGAGGTGGAGATTGTGACGACATGGCTGTCTGTTTCTCGTCACTATTATCGAGCATTGGTATTGCCACGGCGTTTGTAGATGTAGTGCCGCCGGATAGAAGCCACGACGCACATATTTTCATGTTATTTGATACCGGCGTGCCGGCAACGCAAGCAAATTTGGTGAGTGATAACCCCAAACGTTACATCATTCGGAAAAATGAGCGTGGCGAAGAAACCGCTTGGGTTCCGCTCGAGACAACCGTGATTACAGACGGATTCCCAAAAGCATGGGAAGTCGGCGCAAAAGAGTATTTTAATCATGTGGAAGTTGAACTGGGAGTCGTTCGGGGTTGGGTACGGCTTGTAGATGTATTGCCCCGTTGAAAAGTTTTAAAAGGAGAGCATATATGCGTTCGAGGATATTACATATTGTTGTAGTGAGCTTCTTGGCAGTGCCATTGTTTGCTAACACGTTCATTGTGAAAGCAGTCAAGGGGACAGTAGAAGTCCGCAGAGACGTTAAGGAAGAATGGAGGCGCGTGAAGCTTGGGGATGTTCTTAAGCCGGAAGACAGCATGCGCACGGGAAAGAACTCTTCGGTAACCATTGTTTCCGATTCAAAACGATTAACAGTGCCGGAATTATCCATCATTGATCTTTCCGATGTGCGCGAGCTATCGCAAAAAGAGTTTTTGCTGAAGCTTGCTATGGAAAATGTTCTTGCAGTTCCCCAGCGCGATCGGGATTCCATTATGATCCCCACTGCGACGGTGCTTCATGGAGCCAACAACGGCAAGGAAGACGCAACCGTGGAATCCTCGCTTGAAACGGGTCGCATGCAGCTGCAGGGAACAAAAGTGTTGTTCGACAACGCTTTTTATGCGACTTCCGTTCTGAAATCGAAGGAAACGTTCCGTAAATACCCCGAGCTGAAATCGAATTATGATGCTCGCCTCACGATAGCGCAGGCTTTTGAAAAGCTCAGGCTCGTGAACGAAGCGATTACCGAGTATGCAATGCTTACTAAAGAGGATTTGCCTTCGCCTCTTGCAAAAAACGTGCAGGCATCGCTCCAGCGCTTGAAACAAGCGAAATAAGTTTCTTACCCCCTGATAGGCGGCAACTCTATCAGGGGTTTTTTATTTCTACCCTCCTTGAGTTTTCCTCAAATTAGTTCTACATTGAGCCGTTCAAACTAATTTTAGCGAACGAATTTAAAAACATCCTTTGGCTGACGACCTTATACTTCAAACAAGAAATTTAAGCAAGCAGTACAAGCAGCGATGGGCTGTCCGCAATCTTGACCTCGAAGTCTATCGCGGCGATGTGTTTGGCTTTCTCGGTCCCAACGGCGCCGGCAAGAGCACAACCATCCGCATGTTGCTTTCCTTGATTAAGCCCACCACGGGAGATGTTGAGTTATTCGGTCATTCACTTCGAATGCACCGCGATGCCGCCCTTCGCTCCGTCGGTGGCATCGTCGAGAAGCCCGATTTTTACCTGTATCTCTCTGCCTATAAAAATCTCGAGATTGTCGGCGCGCTCAACGGTGGAACTGACCGAAAACGAATTTTGGAAGTGTTGGGTTTGGTTGGTCTTTCGCAGAGGGCGTATGATAAGGTTAAAACATATTCGCACGGCATGAAACAGCGCTTGGGGATCGCGCAATCGCTGCTGTCTGATCCGGAGTTAGTTATTCTTGATGAGCCGACAAACGGTCTCGACCCGCAAGGGATGAAAGAAATCCGAGAGCTTATCCATCATTTATCAAGCGACCAAAAGAAAACGATTATGCTTTCCTCCCATTTGCTGAACGAGGTGGAGATGGTAGCGACCCGCATGGCGATTCTCAATCGCGGGGAAATGGTTGTGCAGGGTGAGGTGAAAAAGCTTTTAGATGAAGGGGAGAAGTATGTTGTCGTCGAAGGGCAACCCAAAGCAAAACTTCTTGCTGTCGTCAAGAAACAAAAATTTGTTAAGAAGGTAACCGAAAAAAGCGAGGCGATGGAATTATCCATGCCCTTTAAGGATATTCCGGCTCTCGTCAAAGCGCTTGTGAAGGGCGGGGTAGCAGTGCATTCGGTAACTCCACGCCGCTCATTGGAGGATTTCTTCCTTTCTATTACGGAAAACGAATCGAAGATTTGAGGAACTTGTTATAATGGCACGTCTTGTCTATTACGAACTTATTAAAACGTTCCTCAAGAAGCGGACCTATATCGGGTTCGCAATTGTCAGTCTCATTGTGCCGCTGATTGAGGTTGCCATGAAGCTTGAAGGAGGGCGATTTCTCCAAACCACAACCCGTTCCTTACAGCAGGATTTTTTCTTCGTCGGCAATCTTTTTAACGGCTGGTTCGTTTCATACAGCATGATGAACAGCCTTTGGATACACATTCCGCTTTTGATTTCATTTGTTGCAGGCGACCAGCTTGCAGGAGAGGCGACGGCGGGAACGTACAGGCTCATTCTTATTAAGCCGGTCTCTCGCACGCGTATTTTCTTCTCTAAATACTGCGCAACGCTTATTTATACGTTGCTTTTCGTGATGTTCCTTGGAGCGTTAAGTATCGGTCTTGCGCTTGCCCTGTTGGGGCGTGGTGATCTCATCGTCTTAAACAGAGGGATTCTCATCCTGCCTGCATCCGACGTCGCATGGCGATTTCTTGTAGCATATCTCCTTGCCACGTGGACAATGCTGACCATTGCTTCGTTGGCGTTTTTGTTTTCTTCGTTCGTTGAAAATGCTATCGGTCCCATTATCGGCACCATGGGAGTGTTAATTGTGTTTACCGTGATTATGGTTATTCCGGTTGAGTTGTTCGAGTCAATCCGACCGTATCTGTTTACGTTTCACATGAACTTGTGGCAAAAGGCTTTCGCTGATCCATTTGCGTGGGAGCCAATAGGAACCTCGGCAGGAGTTCTCGGTGCGTATTCTCTAAGTTTTGTTGTGACGGCATGGATTATTTTCCAGCGCAAAGA
>JACQBK010000106.1 GCA_016194505.1 Ignavibacteriales bacterium
CGAGTCAAGGAACTCGCAGTTCCATGGCGTACTGCTGTGATTAAGAATATGAACGTCTTTCCCCTTGCGCTGGAGGTATCGCGCTAACGCCAATTCGCTCCCAAGCCCATCCGCATCGGGATTTACGTGCGTTGTCAGGACGAACCGCTGCGAGCGTGCGATGATATTTTTACAGGCTTCAAATTCAGTCATAAAAGCATTTTGCCACAAAGACACAAAAGCGCGAAGAAAAACTTTAAAAATTTTCTTTGCCACGAAATCACAAAGACACCAAAGGGAAACAAAAAACTATTGGAAAAGAGCTTTTTAAAAAAAACTTTGTGTCTTGGTGCATTAGTGGCCAAATATTTTCAGAGAATGATTCTTTTTATACCATCTTTAATAAGAGGGACGTTGAAATTGATGAGAAAACCAAGACGTTTGTCGAGCAATTTTAGATGACTGAGAACCTGCGCTTCCCAGACCGGATTCATTTCATCAACGGCTTTAAGTTCACAAATAATGCGGTCTTCAACCAAAACATCTAATCGTAATCCTTCATCGAAAGTTATGCCGTCATAAATAATAGGGATATCAACTTGGCGTTTGTGATTCAGGTTTCGCTTTGCCAATTCATGGCAAAAACATGTTTCATATACTTTTTCTAATAATCCCGGACCTAAATTCTTGTGAACGGAATAAGCCGCATCTACCACTTTTGTAGCAATCTCTTCCTCTTGAACTGATAGTGATTTAAAGCTCATATATTTTTTCCTCGTACCTTTGTGGCAAAAAAATAAAGAGGTGGTTTTTCCTTTATGTTCTTTGCAGTTAAATTCTTTTATTTTTTTGTGTCTTCGTGTCTTTGTGGCTAACACGATCTGTTTCGATAATAAAAAAGGTGTGACCGAGTCGCCAGCCACACCTTAAAAATACGTCATAAGAGCATTACTGCACTGCCCATGTATCTCCGGAGTTCAAGAGCTTTTTCATATCGCCTTCGCCGCGTTTTTCTCTCGCAAATGCAATTTGCCGGGTCATTTCGCTTTCGTACACCGGGCGGTCAATCGCCAAAAATATTCCAACGGGTCTCGGTAAATGCGATTTGTACGTCATGTCCGCGAGAATAAAGGAAAGAGTCGTATCCTTCTCGTTGTGAACGAGGAGGTCATTGATCGAATACTTTCCATCTTTCAATGATACAACTTCCGGGCTGAACCCGTTTAAGCGAATTCCTTTGTCTTTTTCCTTCCCGAAGACAAGCGGTTTGCCGTGCTCGATGAACACAACGCTATCGTCTTTCGTGTCTTTTTCCGTGAATTGGAAAAACGCGCCGTCATTGAACACGTTGCAGTTCTGATAAATCTCAACGAAAGAAGTTCCCTTGTGTTCCGCGGCTCGTTTAATGGTGGCTTGCATATGCTTTGGGTCTCTATCCAACGTGCGTGCTACGAAGGTTGCACTTGAACCAAGCGCTAACGCCGCCGGATTGAACGGATAATCCAGCGAGCCATACGGACTTGATTTTGTGACTTTGCCTGCCTCTGAAGTGGGGGAGTATTGCCCCTTCGTCAATCCATAAATCTGATTATTGAACAGGAGAACGTTAACATCGAGATTGCGGCGCAAGAGATGAATCATGTGGTTGCCGCCGATGCTTAAGCCGTCACCATCGCCTGTAACGATCCACACGGATAAATCCGGGCGAGCCATTTTCAAACCTGAGGCAATAGCCGTTGCTCTGCCATGGATGCTGTGGAATCCGTATGTGTTCATATAATATGGGAAGCGACTTGAACAGCCGATGCCGGAAACAAATACCGTTTGATGTTTCGGCACACCAAGATCGGGCATAATGCGCTGTGTTTGCGCAAGAATAGAATAATCGCCGCAACCGGGACACCAGCGCACATCTTGGTCGCTTTGAAAATCTTTCGCGCTGGGTTTTACGCCAGATGGAGGAGGAGTTTGTTTTAACATTTCTTCAACGAGTGTGCTCATTTCTTGCCTTTCAAGATTTCATCAATTTTCGTCTCGATTTCAATGGATTTAAAGGGAAGCCCTTGAACTTTGTTCAAACCCACAGCCGGTACTAAGTATTTTGAACGCAATACTTTTATAAGCTGACCCATGTTAAGCTCGGGCACAAGAATAGTTTTAAACTTGTATAAAATCTCGCCGAGATTTTTTGGGAAGGGGTTAAGATGCCGCAAGTGAAGCTGAGAAACCGACTTTCCTTTTTGTTGTTCACGCAGTACTGCACTCTTGATGGCTCCGTACGTTCCGCCCCAACCGACGACCAGAAGATCGCCTTCGGGTTTGCCTTCCACTGTTGCAAGGGGGATATCGTTAGCGATCCGTTCGAGCTTCTCTATGCGAAGTTTCACCATGAGCTCGTGATTGAGCGGCTCGTAGTTTACGTTGCCGGTAATATTCTGTTTTTCCAACCCGCCGATACGATGTTCAAGTCCGGGGGTGCCGGGAATTGCCCATGGTCGTGCAAGCGTTGTTTCATCCCGCAAGTAAGGAAAAAAGCCTTCCGCTTCTATTCTGAATTTTGTAGATATATCAGGCAGTGAATCGAAATCGGGAATAAGCCACGGCTCGGAGCCGTTGCCGAGATAGCCATCCGTCATACAAAACACGGGGATCATATATTTTAACGCGATGCGGGATGCCTCGAACGCGGCATCGAAGCAATCGGCGGGGGTAGCGGCGGCGACGATGGGGACGGGCGCTTCGCCATTCCGACCGTACAATGCTTGGAGTAAATCCGCCTGCTCTGTCTTCGTAGGCAATCCTGTGCTTGGTCCGCCTCGCTGAACATTGCAAATGACCAGCGGTAGCTCTACCATGACTGCCAGACCGATGGCTTCCGTTTTAAGCGCAACGCCCGGACCGCTTGTTGTCGTAATGCCCAACGCGCCGCCAAACGATGCTCCGATGGCAGAGGTGATGCCTGCAATTTCATCTTCGGCTTGGAACGTCTTCACCCCGAAATTCTTATACATCGAAAGCTCGTGAAGAATATCGCTTGCGGGAGTAATCGGATAACTGCCGAGGAAAAGGTCGAGATTCGCCTTTTTTGCAGCCGCCATAAATCCCCACGCCACGGCTTGGTTGCCTGTGATGTTTCGGTATTTGCCCGGAGGAAGCTTTGCCGGTGCAACATCATACCGAACGTTAAATATTTCCGTTGTCTCCGCAAAATTCCAGCCAGCCTTCAGCACACGCAGGTTTGCTTCCATAATATCGGGCTTGTTGCCGAATTTCTCTTTGAGCCAATCCACCGTCGTATCCATCGGGCGGTTGTACATCCAATACATCATCCCAAGGGCAAAAAAGTTTTTTGAGCGATCCACAAATTTGCTGGAGATGTTTAAATCCTGTAAGGCGAGGGCAGTCAACTTGCTAATATCCACTTCATAGAGTTTATATTTACCGAGAGAGCCATTTTTCAGGGGATTCTCAGGGTAGCCGGCGAGTTTAAGATTTTTGTCGTTAAATCCATCCGTGTTGACGATGATGGATCCTCCAAGAATAAGGCTTTGAACGTTGACCTTAAGAGCCGCCGCGTTCATTGCCACGAGAACATCGCATTGATCCCCCGGTGTGTGAATTTCCGTGCTGCCGAAGTGAATTTGAAATCCGCTGACGCCAAAGAGCGTTCCTTGTGGTGCGCGAATTTCCGCAGGGTAATCAGGAAGTGTGCTCAGATCGTTTCCTAAGATGGCTGTTGTGTTGGTAAATTGTGTTCCGGTAAGCTGCATGCCGTCACCGGAATCGCCCGCGAAGCGTATAGTAACTTCGTCTAAATTTTGAGTCGTTTTTTCAGTCATAACGCTATCATTGTCCTGTTCATTTATATCATCATGTAATTACGGACTACTAATTTCTCTATTTTTCGCCCAAAAGTCAAGGAAACTCCCTATTCGCAAGACAAAAATGATCATTTGGCGGTTTTTTGCATTACAAAGTTCTCAAAAATAAAAAAGCCCGCTTGCATCTGTCGCGGGCTGTGCTCTTGAGAACTAAATAAAAACTTTGAAGCGGCACTACTCTCTCACAACCCACACTTTCACTTTGCCGATGACGCTACCTGGTAGTTTTACATCAACCGTGTAGATGCCGAGAGCTTTGATGGAGTCTTCAAGTTCGATCAGTCGCTTATCAATGGTGAGGCCTTTTTCCTTTAACTGATCGGCGATCATCTGAGAAGTAACGGAGCCGAAGAGTTTCTCATCTTCGCCAACTTTCATTTGGATAGTGATGGAGACTTTTTCCAGCTCTGCTGCCAGTGTCTCCGATGATTTTTTCTCTTTATCCACCCGTTTGGTGTGCTGCTTCTTTTCCTCTTCCAATTGACGGACGCTGCTTGGCGTCGCTTGGTAAGCGATCTTTCTGGGGATAAGATAATTACGGGCGTAGCCCTCTTTTACATCAACGAGTTCACCGATTTTTCCAATCTGCTCGAAATCTTGCCGTAAAATGACTTTCATAGTAAAATTCCTTCAATCAAAATTGTGTCAACGCTGTGTGATTACTTCACTGCATCCGAAACGAAGGGGAGAAGCGCCAAATGCCGCGCCCGCTTAATGGCGACCACCAGCATGCGTTGATGCCTGGCGCATGTTCCGGTAATACGCTTCGGAATAATCCTTCCTTGTTCAGAAATAAACCGCTGGATTTTCTTCTCGTTTTTGTAATCAATGTAATTTTCTTTGTTGTCGCAGAAGCGGCATGTTCGTTTTTTCCTGATTTGCTGGGCAGCGGCTCCGCGCGGTCCGCCGGGTCCTCGTTGATCTCTTGTTCGTGATCTGTTTCCATTGCGTGGCGATACTTTAACTGGTGTTCCCATAATTGTTATTCCTTTTTCTTAGTATGAGACTGTGAGTGTATGAATGGTGCTCTGGTCAATTCATATCACGCCACAGTATCAAGACGATTCTCCGCGGGTGCAACAACGCCCGCTGCTGCCACCGGAGCTTCAGTTTTTACTGCCATGGGTGCTGCTGATTCTGCGGTTTGCTCGGCGATAAGCAACGAAGCTGCCGTGCGGGCTTTCAAAGCCTTTTTGTCAAGAACAATTGTCAGATAGCGGATAATGTTCTCATCGAGGAAGTAATGCCTCTCAAGTTTAGCGATCAGATCGCCGGGAGCAAGGAACTCGATGATGACATAAAAACCGTTGTTCTTTTTCTGGATGGTATACTGAAAGCGCTTGCGCCCCCACAGCACCAACTCGCGAATTTCACCTGCGTGCTTGAGGATAAACTCTTTCACTTTATCTATAACCGTATTGATTTGAGTGTCGTCGAGCGAAGCGTTCACAATGAACGTTGTTTCGTACACTCGGTTTGCGTTTTGCATGTTGATCTTCCCTTTGGACTGTTAATGATTTGGCCCCAAAGCCATTAGTCAGGATTGTAAGCTATGGAGCAGGGGGTTAGTTAAATATCGAATATTAAATTTCGGATTTCGGATTTATTTTTTTGGACATTTCTTTTTTGTTAAAGATATTTATTGTTTGAGCCAGTCCGTTTATAACAAACGAGAGACAGGCATCTTTTGAGCGTTCGATCATTTCGCGAACTGCCTTAGTTTCGTCCGGAGCAAATTGGTCAAGAACAAAATCTGCTTTTAACAATTTATCCTTTGGAAGCGAAGTGGAGCCAATGCCGCATCGTAGCCTCGGAAACTCATCGGATTGCAACTGATAAATAATTGAATACAGACCGTTATGTCCGCCGTCGCTTCCGCCGGCACGCAATCGCAGTTGACCCAACAGAAGTTGGAAATCGTCGCACACCACAAGCAGTTGCTCCAGGGGAACATCGAATCGTTCCTGAATATCCGCAACTGCCACGCCGCTCTCGTTCATGTATGTCAGCGGCTTCGCGATAACGATTTCTTGATTTTTAAAAGAACACTTTGCGTAGAGATATTCGCCCCTACCGGGCTTGAATGCGATTGTTAACTCTTGCGCAAGTTTTTCCGCTACATCAAATCCCACGTTGTGCCGTGTGCCATCATACAAACTTCCCGGATTTCCAAGACCAATGATGGCAACCATAGCTCGAATTTGATGGGAGAAGGAAATTTTTTACTTTTTTTCTTTTCCTTTTTCTTTTCCTTTTTCTTCAGCAGGAGCCGCTTCAGCGCCTTCCTCAGGCTTCTTACCCTTCGCAATGACTTCGGGTTCCGCAGGAGCAGCGACTACACCTTCAACAGGGATTGCACCAGCAACCGGCTCTGGTTCCTTCAAGATGGTCGGAGGAACAACAGCAACAACAGCGCTGTTTTCGTTCTCAACGAGTTTTACGTTCGGGACGTTGAGATCGCGAACGTGAATTGAACGATTGATTTCAAGCGTTTCCACATTGATCTCAATATGATCGGGAATATATTTGGGCAAACAAGAAACTCTCAGCCTATGCAAAATATGCTGAAGGATGCCGCCGTCTTTCACGCCCTTCGGAGTTCCCTGCACCGTTACGGGTACTTCGATGGTGACTTCCTCGTTTTCATTGAGACCGAACAGATCGAAATGCACGGGCTGCTCCGTTACCGGATCGAGTTGGATATCGCGCAAAATGCACGTGTGCGATGAGCCGTCATTTAATTTCAAATTGATAACGTGAGTGGCTGAGGTGCGATAGAGCGGTTGAAGAGCTAACTCACCCAACGAGATAGGAATATTGGATTGACCGTGGCCATAATAAATGCCGGGCACTTTTCCCAGTTTGCGAATGGCTTTTGTCCTTTTGCCGGTTTCTTTTCGTACTTCAGCGTTTATGATTATTTCAGACATTGTAACTTCTCCTCAATTAAATCTTGTCCTTGTCAACGTCAAACAGGGAGCTGATTGATTGGTTATTATAAGTTCGTGTTATTGCCTCGGCAAATATATTTGCCACCGAGCGTAATTCTATCTTTGGGGAAAATTCTCGCAACGGAATTGAATCCGTAACGATAAGGCTTCTCACCGCAGAGTGATTAATCCTTTCCGTTGCTTTTCCCGATAAAATCGGGTGTGTACATGCTCCGAAGACTTCTTTTGCGCCGCTCTCTTTTAATGTTGCAACTGCATTGACAAATGTTCCTCCAGTGTCAATGAGGTCGTCAACGATCAGCACATTTTTTCCCTCAACATTACCGATGATGTTCATGACCTCGACTTCGTTGGGTTTCGGTCTGCGCTTATCAATGAGAATAAGATCAGCGTCGAGCCGTTTGGCAAATGAGCGCGCCATTTTAATGCCGCCAACATCGGGCGATACAACCGCAAGGTCCGGAATATTTTTCTTGCGGAAGTAATCAATAAAGACCGCCGAAGAATACAGGTGGTCTAATGGAATATCAAAGAATCCCTGAATCTGCGGGGCATGCAAATCCATCGCAATAACACGATCTGCTCCTGCCTCCGTGATGAGATTAGCAACGAGCTTTGCCGTAATCGAAACGCGCGGCTGGTCTTTGCGATCTTGTCGGGCATAACCGAAATAGGGAATAACAGCTGTTATCCTTTTTGCAGAAGCCCTTCGAGCGGCATCAATTAAAATCAGCAACTCGAGAAGATTATTTGCCGGCGGTTGCGTCGGCTGGATGATGAAGACATCATCGCCGCGAATATTGTCGCTGTATTTAACCCAAATTTCGCCGTCGCTAAAATCTTTAATATCAAGCTTGCCGAGCGTAACGCCTGCCGCTTCAGCGATTTTTTCGGCAAGTGGGCGATTGGCTCGACCGGAAAAAATTTTTAGATCACTCATGGTAATGTAGTGAAGTAAGAATCTGTTGTTTGAAAAAACAAACAGCCGCTACCAATCATCACTTGTATTATCTCGCCCCGCTTTTTGAGCGGGAGATTCGAACCTAAGAATGCCCCGTCAGATAAATCTGACGGGATGCCTTATCCCGACTTGTCAGGACTACACCCCAATATTTTAAAATAACTCATGCTGGGGTGCCAGCCTGTCCCGTGTTTTTTACGGGAGATTCGAA
>JACQBK010000096.1 GCA_016194505.1 Ignavibacteriales bacterium
GTCCAACGAGCATCCTGCAACAAGCCCTATCAAGAGGCAGCATATTGTCAGAACAAAAATGTTTGCTTTCATAACATAATCCTTTTTTAATTGATGGTTAAATTGATCAGACATGGATGCACGTTTAGAGATTGGCAGTAAAGCTTAAAATAAACGTGCGAGGCACCGGAATAGTTGACCAATCGAACCCTCGAACAAGCGTGCTTTGCGATGAAGCGTTCACTTCGGGGTCATAGCCGCTGTACGTATCAAACGATAGTAAATTTCTTCCCGTCAGTCTTACGTCGAGCGAATTGAGACCCAATCCTTTGATAAAATCCTGATCGAGTTTGTAACTGATAGAAAGTTCTCGCAACTTCACGAACGAGCCGTCTTCGATATACTCCTCAAAAATAGTCCTTCGAGCATTCATATATCCCACAGGCAATTCCCCACGAAGTTCTTTCTCATACTCTTTGCCATTGCCAAATGCCGGTGTTTCGAGAATGCGGCGGGTGAAGTTGAAGACATCTTGTCCGAACATTCCATCAAACTGAATATGAACGTTTAATTTGCCCCAAAGTTCAAAATCATTGACAAACGAAGCAATGAACTTTGGATTGGGGTCGCCAATTTTTCTTTGGTTGACCAGATCCCGTATAGGCCTGCCTTGGCTATCATACGCCCTAGTCCCATCTGCGTTGCGCGTGTAAATCGGACCATAGAAAAATCCAAGGGGTTCTCCCTCAGCGACACGGGCAATGCCAAAACTATTTGCCGCGGCAAACGCCGGACCGTTAAGCTTTGTGACCAGATTTTTATTCTGTGAAACTGTCAGCGTGCTAACCCATTGGAGGTCTTCCGAATTCCATACAACTCCTTTTATGAGAATCTCAAAGCCCTTGTTGGATAATTCTCCAACGTTATCGAGGATTCCGGAAAAGCCTGTCGATGGGGGTAACGTCCTTTGGAGTAGCAAATCTTTGACTGTCTTATTATAGTAGCTGACCTCGAAGCTCAGGCGGTCGTTGAACATGCCAAAATCTGCTCCGACTTCAATTTCGACCATACGCTCGGGCTTAAGATTTTGGTTGCCACGCAACGTAGAGTTCACAAGACCCGGGTGACCACTTTGGCTTTGCTGAACATACACTGAAAATCTATCATACGTGCCTGCAGGTTGACCGCCGGATTGTCCCCAAGCGGTTCTCAGCTTGAAGCGATTAATAATATCACCCAAAGATTCTTGCCACCATTGTTCATTCGAAAGAACGTATGAAAAACTGGCTTTCGGGAAGAGCTGCCACCGGTCATCTTTTCCAAACGTTGAGGCGCCATCCACACGCAGCGCGCCGGTCAAGAACAACTTGTCTTCATACCCTACCGTTTCTTGCAGGAACGAACCATAAATAACGCGCTTCTCGCGATACTCGGTAGCTGTCGCTGTAGCGCCTGCGCTTAGCAATGTAGCAACCGGGATCAGGTCTCGCACAGCGGCATTGATACCCGTCCCCTCAAAATATTGGTGGCTCAACCCTGCTGTTGTTGTAAATCCAAATTGCTCCATAGACGCTGTATGGCTTATCGTAATATCGTTGTTTACTAACTGAACATCCTGAGTAGACTGCTGTGAAAATCCTGTCACATAGCCGGCGGATGATCCGATAGGAATTTGACGGTTAGCATTCTCGCGATATTGATCGTAACCGACCCTGTATTCGATGCTCAAGTGCGATAACGGGGTCAGGATAAATTGAAGGCTTCCGATAAAGCGATTCAACGCCAGCGGGCTTTGCCATGTATTCAGCACCTCAAGCTCATTGGCGAAACCCCCGATCGGCGGAGTCGGATATTTCCCTTCTGCGTTGGGGCTGAGGTCGAACCAGTTCGGCTGGAATGTGAAATTCGTAATAACACCTTCACCGCCGACAATACCGCCGTTGGGAACGCGGTTGGTATATGAACGAATATAATTTGCCCCGACTGAAAACTTCAGCCAGTTGTTGACGAATTGATCTAAGTTTGCGCGGAAGTTCAGCTTCTGATGGTCCGTAGCCTTCATGATGCCGGTTTCATATCCGTATGTCGTGCTAATATAGTATTTAGTAACATCGGTGCCGCCTGAAATTGCTAAATAATTTTCATTCTCGTAGCCGGTCCGAAAAATTTCATCCTGATAATCTTTTCGAACAACCGCCTTGCGCGAGGCGTCTGAGACGGGTTTATCGAAGGGATACAGGTTTACTTCGTACGTCTTACGAATATTGCTGAATCCACCTTGGGTACGAAACGTCACTTTCGGCGTTCCCAGCAAACCGCGCTTGGTAAAAATTTGAATGACTCCGTTGTTGGCGCGCGAACCATAGAGAGCCGCGGCTGCTGCGCCTTTAACGACTTCGATTTTATCTATATCATTTGGGTTAAGGTCTGCAATACGGTTTCCGACGTATCCGCCCAAGTTGACTAATTCATTGGAGCTGTTGTCCACAATCGTACCATCAATGATATATAAAGGCTCCGCACTGGCGGAAATTGTCGAGGTTCCGCGCAATCGGACGGAAACGCCGCCGCCGGGCGTTCCGGAGTTTTGCGTAACTTGAGCGCCTGCGATCTTCCCTACTAACGCCGCATCAACCGTGGGTGCGTAGGATTCTGAAATTGCCGATCCTGCCACGGTCGTAACGGTATTTCCCAATCGCTCCTTCTCAACTGCAATACCCGTTCCTGTTACAACAACCTCTTGAATTTGTAAAAGGTCTTCCTCAAGGCTTACTGTTCCGACTTCAACAACTGCATCCGAGCCGAGCACTATTTCTCGGACTTTGCTCTTATATCCAACAAATGAATGATTTAATTTATATGTTCCTGGCACCAGCGTAGCAAGGATCGAATACTTGCCGTTGACATTTGTGGAAGCGCCGAGCGTCGTACCTCTGATAATAACGTTTGCACCAATCAACGCCTCGGAAGTCTTTGCATCAACAACACTCCCTGTAATGGTATAGGTCCTTTTCGTATCCTGTGCGGCAAGAACATATACGGCACAAAAACACATTACGAGCAAGAACCCAAACCGTTTGCTTGTGTGTAAATCACGCATACCGATCTCTCCATGAATTAGTGGGTTTAAGAATAGAATTGATTAGTCAAGGTTAAAGACATAAGAATATACTGCAGAAATAAAGGGCGACATTTCACCATGAATGCAATTTTTATCGCTAGGAATCAAAACTTCCAACTCCTTTAAAGTAAAAAAAGCCTACATGGTAGTCAACAGGCGGGGTAAAGAAAAGGTACCAAGCACACGTGTTACAACTTATTCGCTACTTTCAGCCGATTTAATGCTCGGAATAATGCGATACGGACACGTTCCAAATCTATTTCCGCTTTCTTTTCTTCGATGCGTTTTTGGGCGCGATCGCGAGCCGAACTTGCTCGTGCAACGTCAATTTCATCGGATCGCTCGGCCGTCTCAGCCAGCATGACAACTTTATTATCGTGCACTTCCACAAAGCCTCCGCTGGTTGCATAGCGGATCTCTTTTCCAACAGCATCTTGAATTTTCACTTCGCCAACGCTAATGGAAGAAAGCAACGGGGCGTGGCTTTTCAGCACTTGGAATCCGCCAACAACGCCCGGCGCGCTAAAGCTCGTTACCTCGGCGCTGTAGACAATCTTTTTCGGTGTAACGATTTCTAATTTAAAAGCTTTCTCTGCCATAGTCCTTATGCCGCCTGCAATACTTTCGCTTGCTCGATAGCTTCTTCGATTGTACCGACCATGCGGAATGCCTGCTCCGGCAAATGGTCATACTCGCCTTCAATGATACCTTTGAAGCCGCGGATAGTATCTTCGAGCTTGACGTAGCGACCGGCGGTTCCGGTAAATTGCTCCGCAACAAAGAACGGCTGAGAAAGGAACTGCTGAATCTTTCTCGCTCGCGCAACAGTCAGCTTATCGTCGTCGGAAAGCTCATCCATGCCAAGAATGTTAATAATATCTTGCAGGTCTTTATATCCTTGCAAAATTTCTTTCACGCGCTTCGCTACATAGTAATGCTCTTCACCGACAATGCCCGGCTCAAGAATACGCGAGGTGGAATCGAGCGGGTCAACTGCGGGGTAAATGCCAAGCTCGGCAATTTGTCGGCTCAACACTGTCGTGGCATCCAAGTGACTAAATGTCGTCGCCGGCGCAGGATCCGTTAAATCATCGGCAGGAACGTAAATTGCCTGAACGGATGTAATAGAGCCTTTCTTGGTAGAAGTAATGCGCTCTTGAAGCTCGCCCATTTCTGTACTGAGCGTAGGTTGATATCCTACTGCAGATGGCATGCGTCCAAGCAAGGCAGATACTTCTGAGCCTGCTTGCACAAAACGGAAAATATTATCAATAAAGAGCAGAACGTCTTTTCCTTCTTCGTCACGGAAATACTCTGCGGTTGTGAGCGCAGTGAGCGCAACGCGTTGACGAGCTCCGGGAGGCTCGTTCATTTGTCCGAAGATGAGCGCTGTTTTATCCAACACACCTGATTCTTTCATCTCAAGCCAGAGGTCGTTTCCTTCACGAGTCCTCTCGCCAACACCGCCGAATACTGAGTATCCGCCATGATGCGTCGCAATGTTGTGAATCAATTCCTGGATGATGACCGTCTTGCCTACACCTGCACCACCGAAGAGACCTGTTTTTCCACCTTTCGTGTAAGGCTCAAGAAGATCAATAACTTTGATGCCGGTTTCGAACATTTCCTTTTGCGTCGAAAGGCTATCAAAACTTGGCGCCGGTCGGTGGATAGGATAATATGCTTTCGCTTCAACAGGACCCAGTCCATCAATCGGCTGACCCGTTACATTAATTAAACGCCCCAATGCTTTTGGACCAACGGGAACCTTTATCGGTTCACCGGTATCGTGTGCTTTCATTCCCCTAACGAGACCATCCGTTGAATCCATCGAAACGGCGCGAACTCGATCTTCGCCAAGCTGTTGCTGGACTTCAACGATAAGGTCTTCTTGAGCGCCCTCCACGTTTACACGTGGAATCTTGACCGCGTTGAGGATTGCCGGGAGTTTCCCGCCGGGGAAATCAATATCTACAACCGGACCGATAATTTGAACAATGATTCCTTCGTTCATTCGACACCTTTCAATTCAGATGAAAATTTTACGGTTAAAGGTGTATAAAAGTATAAAAAACTTGCCCAAAAATCAACGAGCTTTTTCAATGGCATCAATAATGAGCTTGCCATGTGCTCGTCCGTTTTCGATGAATATCTTGTTGTTGAATTTTCCCGCAGCGATGGAGCCGGCAACAAAAAGTCCCTGGATAGTAGTTTCCATCGTCTCCGGATTGTGAAGAGGAGCGAGGGAACTTGCATCTATTTGCACTCCGGCATTCATCAAAAGTCCATTATCGGGTCTGTAACCAATCATCACAAAAACAACATCGTTGGGGATTTCCCCTGCGCCTTTTCCGCTCAAGACAAGAGAATGCCCGTGTATCTCCTCCACTTGCGTTTCAAAAAGAGCTTTAATTTCCCCTGCTTTGATGCGGTTTTCGATATCGGGCAATACCCAATATTTGACCCCTTCGGTAAGCTTGGCGCCTCTGTGAATGAGCGTAACCTTTGCGCCGTTGCGGAATAAATCGAGAGCTATCTCGACCGCGGAATTTTTTCCACCAACGATTGCCACTTCTCTCCCCACATACTCAAATGGCTCGGAATAATATCTCAGCACCTTAGGAAGATTTGCGCCGGGAACCTCGTACGGATTCGGATTATCGAAATATCCCGTTGCTATAACAACGTTTTGGGCGATGTATGTATCACGGTTAGTTTGTACGTGGAATGAGGCACTCTTCTTCTCAATCGAGATTACTTGTTCACCCGATTTTACAGAAAGTTCGAAAAACTTCGCAATGCTTTGATAGTAGCGGAGCGCTTCAAATCGAGTTGGGCGGAATCCTGAAGAGACAAAAGGGACATTGCCGATTTCCAATAGCTCCGGTGTGGAAAAAAATGTCATATTGATCGGGAACCTGCGGATGGCATCCGTCAGAGAGCCTTTATCCAGCACCACACACGAAAAGCCTTTCTTCTTGGCTTCAATGGCACAAGAGAGTCCCGAAGGACCAGCCCCAATCACAAGAATATCGTAGGATTTTTTTTCCATGGTTACGCAATAATGAAAAATCCGCTTGGAGCGGATTTTCAATAATGACAGTCTTTTACAAGAATCGAGCTGGTGGTCGGACTTGAACCGACGACCTGCGGTTTACGAAACCGCTGCTCTACCACTGAGCTACACCAGCAAACTATAGTGCTTAAAACGTAAAAACCCTGCTTAAACAAAAAGGACAGTAAAGATGCACTACTTGTCCCGATGTTTTCCATCGGGAAGCTGCACCAGCGTACTATATTGTTTAAAGACTAAACACCTTTAATGTTAAACCTTCCGAAGGTTCCCGCCTAAGGCGGGCAAGTTGCACCTTCGGGAGATTATATAATATAGCAAAAAAGGAGCAGTGGGGCAATAAAATTTTCAACCCGGTAGTGTCTTAAAGGGGGCGTTGACTGAAGTCAACGCCTAATAAGCACAAAAACCCCACAGGGGTTTCGTTGGGCATGGAGGCGGCGACTTTAGTCGCTGCCCTTAAAAAAATTTAAATCCAACCTGAGCCACTACCTTCATCCCGAGAGACTTGACAATAAGTAGGCAACTGCGTACCATTCTTCAGGGAGATAAACACTGTTCTTTGTTTGCTAACTTTACAGTATGGAGGGAACTATGAAAGCTTCAACATTGCCTTTGAAGAATTCAATCAAATCCGCTCGGCAATTTTTAAAGAGAGGACAGTCCTTCGATAAATCATTAGCTGCTAAAGAACGGAATAGGAAGCGCTTCAGAATTGTGCAAAGTGTAACCGCAGGGCGCGTTCGGGGCGGACACTCATTCCATTAGACAATGGTGCGATGTTCATATACAAAAGCCTTTTGACCAAGTCAAAAGGCTTTTGCATTTCGAAGCAGTATTCGAATTAGTCAATTTCAGTCAATGCGAAAACGGAAAGAATTTAGCACTAAATAAGACGGGGTGAGAATTGCGCGTTTGAGATTCGATGCAACAAAACCGCCATCGGGTTTCGGATCAAGCGTCCAATAGAAAAAAGCAATAGTATCCCCCCGCATCGAAAAGATAGATTTCGTCGAAGCTTATCTTCTTGAGGGCACCGCTTTCGATTCGATCAGGAGCAGAAGGATTAGTCGTCGGTATCCAGTCTATTAGCGCTAACTCGCTTTGATCAACCGCAAAATAATAGATAGTCCGACTTGAATAATTTTTTACGTTTAATGATTGCTCTCCGCCCGAAAACCCAACCATGATATTTTCCCCTCCCCCTTCCGAACAACCGATTCCCCAAACAAGCAAGCCAAACAGACCGATGTATGATAATCTCATATATCCTCCTCACATTATCCTTCCAAACTTACAATCTTTGCGTAACAAAAGCAACCTATCGTTTCCGCACAAACACCGGTTGCACCCACGCGACGAAACCGCCTGAGTCGTACACTTTTGCGCGCACATATTTCTCGGCAGATTTTAAATTATACACAGCGGGATTTTCATCCGAGCGCTGCAGTATTTTTCCTTTTGCCCCGATGAATTCCGTTCGGTATTTGAAATCCGATTTCTGACGAATGTGAATCTCTAATCGCGTCGGCTCAACTTTTATATCCTCCAGTTCTACACCGGTGCTCGCATAAAAATAACCGGCTTCAAGATTCCGGATAATCTCGTGCGCATCCAATGAATGAGCGCGGACAACGATCCATCCTTTCCCCGGATTGGAGCGATCGGGAGCAAATTCTTCTTTGAAATGATGCGCATCATCCACCGCGATGCCGTACATTCTCTTGCCGGCGGTCAAAAGAAAATCCCACACTTCCTCCATCCCCGGCTTGCCGCCGCCGCCGAAATTATGAACCAACGGGTGCCCATTAAAGATTTCAAACAGCTTATCGTTATGTACTTTGAGCAATGTGTTCTGATCAATAGCCCATCCGAAATTGGGATGGTTGATATGCGGCGCGCCATTGACCTCGCGCACGGCGTCAACATTTTTTTGGATTGTGCCAAGCAGCGTGCTATCACTCTGCGGCGGTATGACGTGAGGGATGTTCAATCCATTCACGTGGACCGGTTTTTTGCCGTACCGCGACGTAAGCTCCTCGCCTGCAATTAACAGAAACGACGAATCAACCAAGTTGGCTAACGTGTCAGGGTTGGTAAACACATTATGATCGGATAACACTAAAAACTTATAACCCCGACTCTTATACCAACGCGCAACATCCTCGGGCGCAGAATCACCATCGCTCATGGTCGTGTGTGTATGAGTATTCCCCTTGAACCATGACATACCAGCCGTTTGAGGAATCTCAAATTCGTGCCGTTTCGATCCTTGCTCTAACAATAAAGAGCTTACAATCAGCAAAATAAATCCAATGTGCATACGCTACCTTAGCATTGTGAGCAATTTATGTTGTCCTTTTAATAATAACGAACGTTGTATCATCGCGAAGCTCTGTGCCGTTGCGGAAATTTGCCAGTTCATTGATAAGCGATGTTTTGACCCCTTCGGCGGAAACATGGGAATTTTCGGACACGATCTCTAAAATTCTATTCTCCCCAAATTCTTGCTCATAGTTATTGACGGTTTCAGGAACGCCGTCAGTAAACAAAACCAGCACATCGCCCGCTTCAAGTTTGGAAGAATGCGTTTCGATCATTTGCTCGTAATAACGCCCGTTGCTGCCATTGTTCTGTTCGGCGTTCCCCGCCTCCTCTGCATCAGAGGGAGCCAATCCCAATGCCGCCCCGTTCGGCTGCAGCTTGATGCATGTCCGGCTTTTATTCTCCCAAAAAAATGCGGGCGTATGTCCCGCCCGACAATAACGAATTCCACCATCCGGATAAATTTGCAAAAGAGCAATAGTGAGAAAATAATTCTTCTTGAGCTGGCCGTACAGATAGCGGTTCAACCGAATCAAAAGCTCGCGGGGATCGGAGGATTGTTTTGCAAGCAGCTGCAATGCAGTTTGCACTTTCACCATATACAACGCCGCAGAGATGCCTTTACCCGATACATCTCCGATAACGACGATGCGACTACCGTCGCTGAGCGGAATGAGATCATAGTAATCCCCTCCAACACTGCTTGCTACGTCGCTGTAAGCGGCAATATCGTATCCGGCGGGCGGGTTGAGGGTGCTGGGAAGAAGGCTCATTTGTATATCACGTGCAAGCTGCAGTTCGTCCTTGGTTATGAGCTTATCCGCAACCTCAAGCGCCAACAGGAACGTCATGATAGCAAAGGAGTAATAATAAAACGAATAAAACAAACACAGCACAGCGATAGCATAAAACAACCGCCGCGCGGGGGTGAGCCGCAGTAAAAATGCGACAAACAAATTCCAGCAAATAATGAGAAACCGCTTGAAGCGATTGTGGCGCAGGTCGGTCTCTTTGATATGTTTTGCGTAATACGCGTACGTATCGCGGGCATCAACGCTCACCAGGCGCTCTATTTCATTAAGCGTTAAACCACTGGTAAAAAGCTGGTAAAAGTTTTGGATGGATTGAGAGGTTTTCTTAATCATAGTGGGTACAAACAGCTATGCCATTGAATAGGGGAATTACATGCTGGCATAAGATACGAAAAACTCGGTAAAAAGTTGGAGGAAAAAACGCGATGGGGGTTAGTTTTTTTTCGGTTTATAATCGAGCGGAAGCATATCCGCCACGCGTTCATACGACCAGTAGCCGTACGTCGTCAGTGCAAACGGGTCGGACATATAACCCTCCACGTTGATGACCACAACGGGAGCGTTCATTTCTATCAACGAAATTTGATCTCTCACATTGGTCTCACCGCCCACAAGTTTTGTTGCCAAACGCCTCATCCTCATAAAACGCCAGTATCCATGCTCCGGTTCTTCGCGAGTATATGAGACTTCTAAAAAATTTGAAAACGCAAACTTTCTCTCATTTGATAATTCACCTGCTGAAATCAATTTTTCTAACTTGACCTGGCTGTCTAATATTATCTGTGTGCCATAATTTCGATCAGGCCAAGAAACCATACGTAAGAAAAACCCTTCTTCCTTTACTTTACCCTGAACAAGCATCGCCAAAAAATGCTGTAAGGATCCGTTGTAAGCTCGCCTGCGCTGTTCTTCCCACTCTTTTCGTTCAGCTTCGTTTTGGGGCGTAAGTTCATCGAATTTCGTGAACCCTCCAAACTTTATTGAGTTTTTACCTGCTTCGAATTCGCGTAAGTGATATTGGAACCGATAGCCTAACGCTGTATTTTCAATCTCTAACGGTTTTCGCGCCGTTGCGTACAATAATTTTGTGTCCGGATCTATTCTAAAATCCAAAACTTCCGGATTGAGGATTTTGCATTTTGCCGCATTGTCGGTGCTCCCTAAAAACACCTCCTGGAATTTTTCCAAATTCTTCTTCCACTCCTTCGGCTGCTCCCCAACCACTTCTACGCCCGGCATGGGAATTTCCTTCTGTTGCAATCGGAATACGATATCGCTTTTCAAAGAACCCGCTAAGCGAATGTGCACAGACTGGGGTTCGTATCCAAGTATTGAAGCCACAAGATAATGATCGCCAAAGGGAACATTCTTAATCTCAAACATACCCTGCTCGTTTGCGCCTGCGCCAAGTGTTGTTCCGGTAATGAACACATTTGCTAAAGGAATCGGCTTGCCATTGGAAGCATCAACAACCTTGCCGGAGATCGTTCCCGTCGAAACAACTTGGGCTTGCGTTTTTACAAAACACAATAGAACCGCTATCCATAAAATTAGTTTTGGCGTACATGCTCCTTTTTATGAGGGCTGAATAGCCACTTCGACTTCGATAATCTGAAAAGCTTTCTTCAGATCAGAAGGATTGATTTCCACGAGGAAACCCCGCTTGCCGCCATTGATATAAATTTTCGGTAAATCCAATATACTCTTTTCTACATAAATTGGTAACGGTGCGCGGGTACCGAACGGGCTTGTCCCACCGAACAAATATCCTGTATGCCGCTGAGCGGTGGCAACATCGCATGGCTCGACCCGTTTTACACCGAGAATGCGGGCGAGCTGTTTTGTCGAGACTTCATAATCTCCATGCATCAGCACGATGAGCGGCTTGCGCTCATCGGTTTGCATAACCAACGTTTTAACGACATCATGCTCAGGCACGTTGAGTTCAACCGCAGAAGCATGGGTGCCGCCATGCTCTTCGTACGTATAGAGATGCGGCTCGAAGGAAATGTTCTTTTCGCGCAACATGCGAATTGCGGTGGTGACGGGATAATCAGGCTTGGTCATGTTGAATAGTCATTTGCGGTTTTTCAATCGCCGCAGCCAGCCATATTTCTTCAAGTCAATTTTATCGCCGGTGAAGACAATCCCCTCTTTCAGCAATAACTTTTTTTGCTTCGCATAAGAACCGTTTTGTTTGGGGAGGGATATTTTCCCCTGCGAGTTGATGACTCGGTGCCATGGTATATCTAACCCGTGCGGAGTATTATGGAGAGCATATCCAACCAGTCGCGCCTGTCTCGGCAGACCGCTTTGCTCGGCGACCTCGCCGTATGTGGTAACCTTCCCTTTAGGAATGTGACGGATGGTTTCCCAAATAATTTCGTAAGTGCTCGGTGCGCGTTTCATCACTGACTTTGTTCGATATCAATTATCTTTCTGGGTGGTTATAGTGGTGGCTCCACGTGCACAAGCACGTCAGCGACCATTGGATTCGCCGCACGAATCGCATCCTTTACATCATGAGCAATTTCATGGGCGGCACGCACAGTCATATCACCATCAACGGTTAAATGGAGGTCAACATAATACTCAAAACCATTTTTTCGAATATAACACTTTTCAACATATTGTACCCCCTCAACGGCGACTGCGGACTTACGCACCTTCATCTCAAGTCCTCCGGAAGGAGAGGTATCCATCAATTCTAAAACAGCGGGAATGAAAAGTCTGTAGGCATTATACGCGATAACGATAGACGCAAGGAGCGCCGCCCAATCATCCGCACTTTCATATCCAACCCCACCAATTAATGCAACGGAGATCCCCACAAAAGCGGCAGATGAAGTTATAGCATCGCTTCGGTGATGCCATGCATCAGTTTTAACAGCTGTGCTGTTAACATCCGTACCAATTTTAAAAACAAACCGAAAGAGCGATTCCTTGACGGCTACGACCACGACAAGCACAATTAACGTAAACGGTGCAGGCGCATGATGAGGTGTTATAATTTCATGAACGCTCTGAAATACGATAATGATTGCCGCACCGATCAACGCCAACGCCACAGTGGCCGCCGCAATAGGTTCCGCTTTACCGTGACCGTACGGATGGTCCGCATCGGGAGGCTTGGAGGCAATTTTTAGTCCGCCCCAGACAATGAGCGAACTGAAAATATCAGATGTTGATTCGATGGCATCCGCAATAAGGGCATAAGAATTGCCGAGAAAACCCGCTATGCCCTTTATGGCTGCAAGGAGAGCGTTGAAGCCTATGCCAATGAGAGTAGATCGCATCCCTCGTAATGCCGGATGCTCCTTGCCTTTGTGTTGGGTTGTTTGCAAGAGTTCTTTAGAAATTATTTCTTCGGTGCTACTGAAATGATTTTTTTGATTGTCGCATCATCAGCGGTAAGCGTGCCTGATGCCGGCAGGCGAGGAACAAGCGTCGCCCAGTTCGTATCTTTCGCAAAAATTTCCTTGAACAACGGTAACGATTGGTCCACCTTTCCGATATTCACGAGCGCAACGGCGTGCCAGAATTTCATCTCGAGATTATCGGGGAACATCGCTTCCGCCGCGCCGTATTCTCTCAGCGCCGCATCCACGTCGTTGTGCTCGATTGCATCGTCCCCTTTGTTCATGTGCTCATACGCACGATGAATTTGCACGAGCCGTCTTAGTTCTTTTAGCGGCTCCGGATTATCTTCCACGCGCAAATCAACTACTTTATCTGCCCATGGTCGTCCGGTGGATTTATCTTTTACAATAAGAATTGCCGCCGATTGCCTGCCCCGTATATCTCCCCCGACACCCTGAGCCGCATCCAGAGCGGCGAGCATTCGCTCGGTAAGATTGCCTTTTGTGCTCTCAAATGCTTTGGACATCGCGGGCCAGACTTTATCGTTCAACATCAAGTTTGCCTCAACGGAATAATTTTTCCCAACAAAATGTCCCGCGGCGTAGATACATTTGCTTCCCGTATGAGCGGCGACATTGCCCTTCACATCAACCATTGCGACTTGCCGCACTGCTTCACCGGGGTCGGATGCAACAAGAGCTTGAAGCGCTTGCTTGGCGGTCTTCCCGCCGCGCATTAACTGCAAGCCAAAATAACCATACGCCGGATCGGTAAAGGATTGCGTTGCAATTGCACCAACGCCCGCCTCAGCCCAAATTACCCTCGAGCCGACAGAAAACCAATGCGTCTGCACGGCAACGCCGATTTCTCCCCCTGCGGAATCCCATGCAACAATGGAAAACGTATGCACGGGCCGCTTGGGGATTGGATGCTCTTGCGCAACTGCTGTAAAAGAAAAAATAATGAGAATAGAGAAGACGGGAATGAGTTTCTTCAAGCGGTGTTCCTTTGATTGAATGAATGATAATGGAAGATTTTTTTCACCGCAGAGGACGCCGAGAAAAACTTTAAAGAAAGACACCAAAAAAAGATTCTAAGAAAAAAAGTAGGGGTTTGATTTATCAAACCCACTGCAACAATATATTCATTAACGGGGCTTGATAAATCAAGCCCCTACAAAAATATTTTCTTCCGCAAGTTCCGCGGTTATTTTTTTTACATCACCGCCGGTTGGGCAAACTTTGCCAGCTCAGCCGCGGAGGCTTTCTCGACATCCGCATGGAGACTGTTGCCGTGCGCATCCATCGTAACGATCGCCGGAAAATCTTTGACACGGATATGCCACATCGCTTCGGGAACGCCAAACTCAAGAAAATGCACTCCCTGGACTTCCTCTATGCATCTGGCATAATATTGCGCCGCGCCACCAATAGCATTAAGATACACAGCGCCGAAATCTTTTAACGCCGCAAGAGTCTTGGCTCCCATGCCGCCCTTGCCGATGACCGCGCGGAGTCCGAATTTCTTAATAATATCCGCTTGGTAAGGTTCTTCGCGAATGCTCGTTGTGGGACCCGCCGCGTTCATCGTCCACTTATCGCCTTGCTTCAGCGCTACGGGACCGCAGTGATACAACGCCGCGCCGTTCAGATCAATGGGAGAATCGTGCGTCATCAAATGATGATGGAGAACATCGCGCCCCATGTGAAGCATACCATTGAGCAACACAACATCTCCGACTTTCAAACTGCGCACCTGTCCTTCGGAAAGCGGCGTAGTAAGGCGAACTTCGCGTCCCGTTAATTTTATTTCCGCTTCTTTCGCGAGCTTCATCGTCGGGCTGTCATCTTTATAGAGCCAGCGTTTGATTTTTCCAGTGCTTGCATCGAGCACAACGCCGAGTCTGCGGAACGCCCAGCAATCGTACGCCACCGTTACGAAGTAACTTGCCGGCAAACGATTATATGCTCCAATTTTGCATCCGATCAACGTTGCTGCGCCGCCAAAGCCCATTGTGCCGATGCCGAGCTGATACCCTGAAGCACGGTCTCCGCCGACGGCAACACCAACCGCGCCAACACTGCAACCTTGACCTTGCGCCTGCCACACGGCGTGCATAATGCACTTGCGGATTCCATCCAAGTTGCGGTCCGCCCTGCCGAGATTCGGCAATTCACACGGAACGGAATATTGAATATTCTTATTCTCGCACCCGCCGCCTTTGAGGAGCAGTTTTATTTCGATCTCGTTTTCCTCCCATTGTTCAAAGTGCAGAACGGGAGTCCCTTCACCGAGATTGTTGCCGCTGTTTTTGCCGGTGAGCGAATCCACGGAATTAGGACGAAGTTTTCCGACTTTTGTCGCCTCTACGATAGCTTCGAAAATTTGCTTCTTCATGGTAACTTGATTGACCCCAACCGGCGTTTTGATTTCGAACGTCGGCATGCCGGTATCCTGGCAGATGGGACCGCAATTCGTAACCGCCATATCAACGTTGATAGCTATCGTATCGAGAGCCAGATCGGATTGCGTGCCGGGCTTTTCCTTGTTCATGGCGGTTTTCATTGCGCGGCGAACATCCGGCGGCAGGTTGGTTGAGGTTTCAACGATAAGATCGTAGATGCTTTGCTTAAAATGTTCCATTGTGTGATTCCTTTATTTTCAGTGCCTTATAACATCATAACAACTAAAAGTGCTTTTTAATTCTCTTATAATATAGAGAACGAAGACGGAAATGGCAAAGGTGTAAAATCACCACGTTTTCCTAATCGGATGCGCCTCGGTGTTAAAGACAACTTTGCGCAAATCAATGGTCTCAATCGGAGCGTAGAGTAAATAGAGATATTTCAACGTTTCTGCTAAAAAGTAGCTCTCCATTGCGTCCGATTTTTCTTTGGTCCGGACGTCTTTCAGCGCGGCATAGCCGGCGTCAAGTTTGCAGTAGGTCGTTAAACTATCCAAAAACACACGTCCCATGTGAAGGTATTGCGGGTCTCTCGTATAATAATAGAGATAGTAAGCGGATTCCATAATTTCGGGGTTTAAATAATACGCA
>JACQBK010000097.1 GCA_016194505.1 Ignavibacteriales bacterium
CCATTGGCGAAGCGGACCGACCTCAAAGCACCAGTTGACGAGTTTGTGGATATCGTATGTCGTTCCAAGCTCGGCGTTCATTCGTGCTGCAGTGTACACTCCATACGGCAGTTGAAGCTCGTAAGCGGGATTTGTCGTTTGATTGTTGAGGAATTCCATCGCCCATTCGGCTCCCATCCGATACCTCACATCGTTTGTTGTAACAAAAGCATTATAGAGAATCCAGGCGATCGCTCCGGCAGCTTCAGGCTCAGGGACACCACTCGAATTGGGTGTCATGGTTGAAAGCGACCATGCGCGGTAGTTCATATTCGCCTGACGCCACGGCGTTGCGCTTCCACCCATTGCTTTAACGGCTTGCAACCATCGATCGGCAATACTTGAGAATTGATACTTAAAATCACCGACGTCAGGATAAAAATGATAGAGTTGATAGAAAAAGACGTTCGGCATCGTTTCATACCACCAGTCATTTCCGCTCTTGGCAACCGGTCTATTGAGATATACATTTTCAGAAGGGCGCTTATTAAAATATTCTTCACACATCAAGGCCCAGTTGAGACCGTTTTGATTACGCTTATCAATCCCCACAAGCGTTGCATTCGTAACTGCCGGCAGAACGTTGATTGCTTCGGAAGCATTCGAGGAGTTCGTTCCAACGTACGAATGGATCCCAACGCTTGGGTGATTAGGATAGTTGACAGTGTTTGAATTCATCCAAGCAAGCGGAAAATATGTTCCCGCTTTAGTAAGATCGAACGCAAGCGAATCATAGTTCAGAGCGACACGTTTCCAATTTCTCATCATATACGGCGTTGGAAAATTAGGCATTTGCTCAATTCTGGGAATCAACAACTGCTGGGCATCAAGGACGGTTGGTACTACGCAAACGAACCATGTCACCATTACAACACCGCGTAACAATTGTTCTGCATGATGATTTATCAACTTACTTCACCTTCTCAAGAAACGCTTTGCTCTTTTCCCCTTCAAGTACAAGAAGCCAGGACTGTTTCAGATCAACAACAAGCGTAAGCTCATCGCCTGCATCGTTTTGAAAAACCGCGTACACGTGACGCAAGCGAGAGCCGGATTTCACTTTCCGATATTGAAGATATTTTTCTGCCTGAGGATATCGTTCAACCTCGAGGATTGTCATAAGAGCCTCGATTGTGGATTCTGCGCCGGAGTTCTTATTGACCGTCACAGAATCCGTAATCCCGTCAAAACATCGCCCTGTTGCCGGATGGTACATTCGCTCACCGAGCACATTATTGCCAACAAACCATGAAGCGGCAAGCCCTGCCATTTTCAAGTACTCTTCTTTTTTCGTTGCTTCATAGAGGCGAATCAGCCCAATTGCCATGGGACGGATGCCGTACGCGATCTGTTCATAGTCCTTCCTCGTTCCAGGTTTGGCTACATCCATCTCTTTCATAAATCCTTCAATGAGCAACCGGCTATAAAATGAACGCGCTTCTTTCTCCGCAGATTTGAGCAGCCGCCTATCGTTTAACACTACTCCTGCAAATGCAAGAGCCTGCGTTTGGCTGTTTCCCCACATATGCCAAAGGGTTCGCCATGAACGGTGGAGTCCATAAGGAAAGGTTCGGAAATCACCATCCTGCATCAGGATCAAGCCTTCACACAAACCCTTAATATGCCCTTTAACATATTTATCACCGGAGGCGGAGTAGTACTCCGTTAATCCGAGCAATAACTCAGTTGTAGCATCGGCGGCTTCTTCGTACAGGAGCCACTGCGGACTTTTAAATGTTCCGTGCGTTATCGTTCGACTATATTTGAACAGCAATGTATCAATATGCGGAAATGTTCTCTGGATTCGCCGCTCAAGCTCATCAGCAAACGGAGGGTCAACCAATTTCATCACACGATAGCCAAGTCCAAAGCACCAGACGCCCCGTGCTGCCCACCATCCAAATGACTTGTAGCTTGTCTTTCCATCCCGGTTAATCGAATGATCCGCTTGGATGAAGTTGTAAAACATCCCATCATCAGTTTGCATCTTCATCACAAACCTAAGCAGCAACTTTGCTTTGGCGAGGCTTAGTGTGTCTTTCCTTAATTCAAAATGGCGGAGATAGAGAACGACAGCCCGAGCGGCATCATCAACGCAGGCTATACCCTCTGTGTCTGAGCCTTTTGCTTCGACCCACTCATACGTCGGAAAATTCGCATAGACATGAACAATGCCGACTTGTTCTTCGGCGAACCGTATTTCTTCCGTTAAGTGTTCGAGATGCCCAAAGTTGACAAGCGATTTTTTTTTCTGCGAAAATACTATACAAAAGGATAAAACAAATACACTCAGTATGGCAACATTGATTTTCATTCGTTTGACTGAATCATGCTTGTGATTGTTTGTCCTTTAGGCTAATCTGCAACCCTTTGTAAACTCCATCCGGAAAGAGAGCAATCTTCATATCTCAACTCAAAAGAAAAATGAAAGCTTCTGCACAACATCGCTACCTGCAAAAGTTATGCTTGATCTAAACGTCCCACCACCATGCGCAGCGTGGTCTATCTCAAGGACAGGATTTCCATTTACTTCTATTCGTTTTACTTTGCTCTTTGCGACAACCGAAACCTTCACGCGATGACCTTCAAACGACGACACTGTGCAATGAAGTACGTGCTTATCTGCCTCGTACTGCACGGCATTGACAATTGCATTGATCTGATCAAGATATGGATCGGGCGGGGTACCGAACTGCACTCTTCCTTGCTTTGCGTTTGCTGTATTCAGCGGCAACACTCGAGACGGAATTGCCTTGCCATCGAAAGTGAGTGAACTGAATTTCGTACCTTTGCCGTCGATTATGACCTCTTTTGTGCTACCAAACGAGAGAGTATACCTTATTGAATCATATAGCGCTGGCTTGACAGCAGGCGCGGAAATATTCCACTCATTCTCCTCCACGGCAAATAGTTTATACAAGACGTTCAGATAAAATCCCGCCGCCCAAAGAAATGAAGGCTTATCAACCTTACCATGCTCGGGCGAAAACAGGTCGGCAAACCGGTATTCATACATCGCCGGTTGTCCCAGAGGGCTCTGGGCAATGCCATCGAGTGTCATTGTTCTCTTGAAGAAGTCAACTGCCTTGTCGAGTTTACCGATAGATTGTAAGGCGAGAATATACCATGCCGTGCTGTGCGTCCAAACGCCACCGTTAATATAGACATACGCATCGCCGCCCTCCTTCCCAACCAATTTGAAATAGGTAATCACCGAATCCTGATGAAAATCCGCCGGAGCAACGGTCCGAACACCGATACGATTATCAACAAGCTCGCGGGATGCTGTTTCCACAAGCCTACGCGAACGAGCTTGATCCAACACATTATAGACAGGGGCGAGCAATGAACCAGCGTAAAAATGCTTGTCTTGATCTTCCTGATTAAAGTTGATGAGATATGAAGCCTCCTCATCCCACAACTTTGCAGTGAGTGCCGATTGCATCCGATCGGCAAGCTGTTCAAGGGAAAGAAGTTTTGATGATCGCTTTCCCACGTATGATGAGAAAAAGAGATATTCCCTGAGCGCACGAATTGTAAGGATAGTAAGATAGGCGCGCGGACCTTCCCTGTTTCCGATATCCCACCAATCCGGATGTTTCGCGTACATCAAATCGTCCTTTTTGTGCTGTGTCAGAAGGGCATCCACACTCTTGGTAACTAACGGATAGAGCGAAAGAGCGGTCGAGTCATCCAGCGAGTGTCGCAGGTAGCCCGCTGCGACAAGTATAAACCAAAGATGATTCCAATTATCCGGGGCACAGTATTCCGTCTTAAATCCGTCATCTTTCCAATAATAGGCATGCGGAATAATTTGCTCCTTCGCATGTGCGGCAAGATAAAGAAGATCTTTCTTGACGCGATCAAGGTCGAAGTTCACGGCAGCGAGATCCGTCAAAAGCATGTCATGCGTGAAAAAAAAGTTATATTCTGCCGGACACGGCATGGGAACAATGGCACCATCGAGATAATGTGCGTTGGCTGCAAGAATTCCACGCGCCCAGACTGCCGACCTATCAAGCCGCGAATCACCCGTGTGAAACGCGTCTATCCTTTCAGTCTTACGACGAACAAAATCGTCATACCGCACGACCTCCTGGCTGCACGAAGATTGCAGCATTGCAAGGAGCGCTTGCACCTCCTGAGGGCGGCAGCTTCCTATAACTTGTACAATCTTTATCAAACCAAGAGGTTTCACTACTTGCCGATACATAAAAGCAGCGACAGATTTTCCTTTGCCTGATTGCGGAAGTAATGTGTTCTTCCATCGCTCACCACCCGAGGAAAGCCATTCGGATGTACCGTTATTCTGCGGGTTTATTTCCGCGGCGGAGGATGTCCACAACGAGGGCATCGCTCCAACATTCTGCACAAACACCGTTGCACGATTCGTTTCAGGATCATCAAAGTAAGCGATAAGCGCATTCGTGGTGCCGTTATAGTCTGTCCAAGCAGAATCTTTTCGAGCATATGTCTGGCAGGTGCGAAGGTCAGGTATAAGATGTGTATAGACTTCCAAGGGTAGCTCTGAATTCAATAGATTTCTCAGCGTGTACGTGACTACGAAAGCCGGTTGTGTAAGACAGAATTCATACGTTAGCTCATGTTCAATAACGCTATCGCGTTTGCGGAACGATACGGTATGTGGGCTAAGCGTGTACTCCCAAGGCTCATCGCCTATCCAATGTCTCTCTCCGCCACCGATTTTAAGCCCTATTGCCATTGGTCTTGATTCAGCGCGCCGCCAGTAGTCTTTGCTGAGATCAATGCTATTTGCAACAGGATAGAAAAAGCTGATGCGCGAAGGGAGCGGTCGGCTGTTGTGAAACTCCAATCCGGCAAACCGCCCACCGACTTCAACTTGACCGTACCCTTTCGAAAAGGAAAACGATAAGGCGTCTCCTTGAAGGTTTTCTTGTTGTGCTTGGGCAAACAAGGAAGGCAAAAAAAAGAACAGCGGCAGTATGTATGCACACGGCATTGATTTCATGTGAATCATCGCTCAAAGTTCTCCCACGCTTCATCAATGGTTGGATACGCCACCCGAGGGAATGTTCCTCCGGGTTTATAAAACAAAACATTGATGGGCGCCGGCTCAGATGTGACGTTCGCTTCAAGACGCTTGAGCGCATCTTCATTGATGTTGACAGGAAAATTTTTTTTCAACTGCTGAATAGTCTTGAAAAGAACCTTTGCTTCCTCGCTGTAATAAACATCTATCCACACCCTATTGCGAGCATCCGCAAAACTCAGTTGGTTCCCGGCAGCATCTCGGTAACGTGCTCGATATTGTTGATACCATCGCTTGAGAGCAGCATCCGAGAGAGTAATGGATCGTAAGACATACGAACGACCGGCATGGTAGAGCAGTTTCGTTTCCCAAAGGGCAGCTTCACGATGTACGCCGGCACGATGTTGAAACCCACGATGATATGCTTCCTCACTGAGAAGCTTATCCTGCACCATTTTCCAAATCGTCCGCTTTACGCTTGAGTTGAATGCATTCAGTGAAGAGACCTTCAACTGGAATTGACGGATATCATACCACCGTACATAGTCCTGAACAGTTAATGTACGATTGCCGAAGATAACAAGCGGCTGGTTCAGAAACTTGCTGGATGTGGTGATCGGTTGAGGTCCTGCTTCTGTCATATACGTAGCGGGAATTTCCCATCGGACACGCGCATCGCGTGAGAGACCTTTATCCGCCATATAGGCGCATACGATATTAAATCCTCCTGCTTTGATCACAGGATTCACGGCTTTCATTTTTCCTCGCACAAGCTCTCCAGCAAGATGGTCAGCCTTTGCCGTCTGCAAAATCTTGGCGGCTTGATCCTTGAGAGTGACATAATCCGACTGGGTAGAGAGGGGATTTTGCCACACCTCATCAACGCTCACAACATAAAAACCGTCAGGACCCGCAATGGGTGAAGAGATTTCCTGATTTTTCAACAGGACGATGACTTTTGCAAATTCAGGATTATCGCGCTCCAACCTGAGCAGAGTAGTCTCCAGCGAGCGATCTTGCACACTTACGGCAGAGTCCAGCTGAGTAGCAAATAGTGAGTCAAATGAGGCTCCGGTGCGAAGGGATCGAGCAATGCGCTCCGCCTCCGGTTTCGTCGAGGTATATATCCATCTGAGCCGAAGATTGATCTTTTCCTTCCGAATTCCATCTTCGATTTCGCGTTCCGTTAATTTTACCTTTGCGAGAATTTCATCCTTATATAACTCATCAACAGTGAGGTCTTCTTCAAGTGCCTGAGCACGTTGCCGTACGAAATATGTCGTATTGTACCGGAATCGCTCGGCATGTAAAGCGAACAATCGTTCATAAATCATGAAATCAAGATGCTTGCGCAGTGGGCGTTGAAAACGCTTGACAAATGCAGGACCTACCTCATAGCTCTGAAGAAGTTCTTCTGCCGTAATCGAAAGCCTCCCTATGGTCGCAATGGTAGAGGTATCATTGCGTCCCGTTCCATGATAAAATAAAAGAAGAGAGAGTGTAAGCGTGGCCCCCATAAATGATTACCCTTTCAATCCTGTTGAGGTCAGGCTTTCGACAAAGTAGCGTTGGAAAAAAGCGTACGCGATAATCACCGGCAGAGCAAGCAACGTTGCGGCAGCAAGCTGAAGACCTAAAAGCGACTCTGCTTCACCGCCAATCGTGAAGATCGTAACCAACTGCGGCATCGTCATCAGCGAACGCTCTCGGACAACAATCAGGGGCCAGAGAACTTCGTTCCAGCTTGTCATAAAGGTAAGGATAGCAACTGTAATCACGGTCGGACGGGAAAGAGGCCAAACCACGCGAAAGAGAATCTTGAGCTCATTGCATCCATCAATCCTTGCAGCGTCAATAAATGCTTGAGGTAAACCCTTGAAGAATTCACGAAACAGGATGATGCTGAACGCGCTCATCATCGTCGGCACAATGAGGGAAGGGTACGTATCCGTTAAGTGAAGCTTCACGATCATAATGTATTGTGGTATCAGTGTGATCTGAAACGGGATCATCATGGTAAACAGGATCAACACAAACAGCGCCTGCTTCCCTTTGAAATTGAGCCTTGCCAACGCGTAGCCCACCAATGACCCGAAAAAGACAACCGACGTTGTTGTTGAAAGAGACACTATTACGCTATTAAGAAATGCTCTGCCGATTGGAATTTTTGTCAAGACGGTTCCATAACTCGATAACGAGAAACTTGAAGACCACAGCCCCAATCCGCCGATCTCGGCTTCGGGCTTGAGGGAAGCGGCAATCATCCAGAGAAATGGATATGCAAATATTGTGGCGCCAACTGCCAAAAAGAAATATTTAAGAATCGCTTTCACAGTGTAGGCTCGGTTTCAACAGATTTTCGTTGCAGCAAAACGACAATTAAAATAACAAACGCGAAAACAAATCCCAACGCTGCGGCATACCCCATATGATTAAAATAAAATGCCTGATTATAAATGTACAGCATGGCGGAGAGCGTACTTTGCATAGGTCCTCCTCCGGTAAGAACATACGGCTCGATGAACAGCGAGAAACCGCCAATGGTGGAGAGCACAAGAACGACCACGATGGTCGGGTTCAGCATGGGAAGCGTAATGTGAAAAAACTTCCTCGTAGTCGTTGCCCCGTCGAGACTTGCTGATTCGTACAACTCGCGAGGGATGTTTTGGAGTCCGACAAGAAAAAGGACGATGTAAATCCCTACGTTTTTCCACGTTGCCATAATGGCGATAGACGGCATGGCCATTTCCGGACTGATGATCCATGGCACTTTGGATAAGCCAACGGCGGTCAATAACCTGTTGAGAAATCCTGCATCGTACGCATATAACTGTTGCCAGAGAATCGTGACAACGACACCGGACACAACAACAGGAAGAAAGTAGATAGCACGGAAGAACGATCGGAACCTGATGTTTGAATTCAGCGCCAAAGCAAACCCGAGGGCAACAACGATTTGCAGAGGAATATGGATCAACAAAAACGTAAACGTATTCGTGATCGCCTTGAAGAACAGCGGATCAACAACGAGTCTGGCAAAGTTTTTCAAGCCAATCCACTCCATCGGCGTCACAATGTTCCAACGATGAAAGATGAGGATAAATGAAAACCCCAACGGATACGCGACAAACATCAAGAAGAATAAGACATACGGTAGGACGAACCAATAGCCCGTTCGGTCTGCGCGCTTTTTCCTGATATTTGTATGTGCTATACGCTTCATCGGTTCCATTCAACAATGAGTTGCGTCCGGCGGAGGGCATCGGCAATTGCCACCGCTGGGGATTTGCGTCCGTAGACCGCACACGCTTCATACTCTTGCGAAATGCCGTCAAGTATTTCTTTGAGATCGGGAGCGGCATCTACACCGCGTGTAGCGAGCGCCTGTTGGGCAAATCGCTTCATAACGGGATTGCGTTGGAAGTAGCCTGCGAATAATGGGTTCGTCAATAGATCGCCGCGCACAGGGATTTGATTTGTGATTTCCAAGAGCAACAGGTCGTGTTCCGCTGTAAGGAGAAATTTAACAAACTCCCAAGATTCGCGCGGATGTTGCGTTGTGCTAAAAACGGCAACGTTCTTATAATCACCGTATGTGTAAACAGGCCCCTGATGGTCATCCGGCACAAGAAGGGGGGCAACACCATAACGGATGTGAGGAGCTAATTTCTGCAAGGCTGCAACTTGCCATGGTCCAGAGAAATGCGTTGCTTTCCGCTCCAATAAGAACGGATCACCTCCTTGGAAGAATGTTCTCGGGAAATATCCTCGAGAATAGCATTCTTGAAAGAATCCCATCACACGACGCGATGCATCGTTTCCAAATGCAGGGTTGCCCAAGTCAAACAGCGTTTTACCGCCTGAGGCTGCGATGTAAAACGGATAGAAATCAAATAAACGCTGCCACCAGATCGGCCTGATGTCGCGCTCTCCTGCCCATACATCAACCTGGCCATCTCCGTCCAGATCACGCGTGAGCTTCTGTGCGGCTGCAAAAAACTCACTGTACGTCTTCGGCACCTCACGGACCCCCGCTTCTTCAAACATTCGGATGTTGTAAAACATCATGACCGGGTTCGTCTTCCACGGTATTTGATAAAAGTGCCCGTCGGTACTCTGGAAAGTTTTGAGCAATTCCTGCGGAGTCCGATTCCCAACGAACGATGCAAAGTCTTCAAACTGATCCAGCGGAACAAGTCCCCCCGAACGCGTGTACTCATGCAACGCACCGGGCCAAATGTTTGAGCAAATATCCGGCGTTGTTTTTCCCGCGATGGCAGCAAGCAGAACTTCTTCCGTTGATTGGCTCACAGGGATGGGTTGCATGCGAACCTGAATTTCAGGATGCAATCTATTCCAACGCTGCACTAAGGTATCCGCAAGCTGAATTTCCTGAGGATTGGGAGCGGGCCAGTACGTTAAGGTAACAACGGATGGTGATTCCGGGGAGGGCGATTGTTTCGAATCACCACAACCAGCGAGCACTATACAGAGACAAATTGCATAGAGGAAAAAAAATCGAGTTAAGTGCATGTGATTTAAACCCATCACAAAAATGTCAATCCGGACTTATACTTCGCTATATTTTGATGTACACTTGCGCCATGACACAACGCTCAGAACTGCAAGATGCCAATGGGCAATCTTGGAACACTTGTCGAAGAGGCTCTCACCCGACGCCATACTCGACAAATATCTAAGCTTAGTTTAATGTGGATGTATCCTTATTCTACTCCAAACGGTTTTGAGATGGCTTCTAGAAAAAAATCGAGACGGCAAGGACGTTGACGCGTTTTAATCTGCCGTAATCAGTGTACGCATAGTCTATGCGCGCATTCACAGTGCCGCCAAACAACGAAGCGGTCAATCCACCGCCAAAGGAAAATCCCCCTTCGCCATCTATAAGAAAAAGCGATCGGTAGCCGCCACGTAGAGAAAGAAAATTCTGGAATGTATATTCAAATCCCGTATTCAAGCTTTCATAGTTATCACTGGGATGCAGTGCATCCACAGCAACGGTTAATGTATGACTATCGGACTGTATCACTTCGGTTGCAATACCGAATTGGAAGTTGAGCGGCAATGGCCAGCCATCCATCTCGATGTTATACGGGATACGATCATTCGTGCCCAATTTTGTCTGGTCAATGCGGAAGAAATTGCGCGTGTCTCTCCCTACAAGCTTCATATTTGTCCCGAAATTTGAAATTGTCGCACCAACCCGTAGACCATTGAAGAATTGAGTTGTAAACAGCGCACCTACATCAAGAGCAAATGCTTGAGCTTGCATGTGCCAGATCGTTTCAGATACATACTTGGCAGTGAACCCAATGGAAAATTTGTCTGAAAGATTACGAGCATAGTGAACGCCGACCGCAAAACTTCCCGCACTGAACATTTCCCCTGTTCCCTCCGGTTGCTCCACCGTGCGCACTTTCATGTCTTCCATTGAGAGAGAAGTAAAACTCAGCCCCAGTGTACCGAAATCACCAAGCGGCAGTCCGAACGCAGCATAATCAAAGTTGAGATCGGCAATCCAATCGGAATGCGTGAAGGTAACTTCTCTTTGGGGAAGCCGTGCTGCACCGGCAGGATTCCAGTAAAGACTCGTTACGTCGTTTGCGGTGCCCACGAACGCGCCCCCCATAGCAATCGCTCGTGCACCGACTGGAATTTCCAAAAATGTTGCCGCAGAGGTGCCTACTTTGGAGACGTTTGTGCCCGCAATTTGGGAACTTACCCTCTCCAGCAGGCAACAGACGACAATCAGCAAATAAAATCCTATTTTGTACTTCCAGCCCATGTGATTCCTCAATAAGGACCATTTCGTTATGGCATAGATAGCATCATTTAATTACAGCAAACTTTCCGATCGTTTCTCCCACGCCCGGCGCATCAACGTGATAGATGTAGATACCGTAGGAAATATCCATACCGTCCTTCGAGACCAAATTCCACGGTTCCTGACCATTATCAACCGTTGCGTCATGTTCTATCGTTGTAACAAGAGTACCGCTCACCGTAAAGACACGGATCGTGCACCTGCTCGGTAAGTGGATGAAATAAACACGCCGCTCGCCGCGCCCCGACCTGAATAAATTCGGAGGCTCCCACGATGCCGCCCCAACATACGGATTTGGGACGACTGCAATCTTGTCCATATCGAATTTTGCTTTTTCTTTATCCTCGCTCTGCGACCGCATCTTGAATTGGAATGACTCTCCTGTCCTAAATGGCTTTGTCGTCACAATGCGAAGAACATCCCCGCCAGCCGGAAGCTTCAATGCTCCCGCTGTGGTATCAACAAACATTTGAATAGCCCACGTGGTGCGGTAATTCCCGGGCTTTGGATTAGTACCGAGGCTGTCACCACACACAATAATAATCCGGTCGCCAGCGGAGAATGATGAGTCGGAATTTTCATCGTAAAAGAGGAATTGCACTCTGCGGTTCTCCGTCAGATTCCGGACAGTAAATTTCGTCGGCACAGCGGGTGGGGCACCGAAGAATAATCCTGATGTCGAGGTATCGGTTACTTGGTTCGAGAACCGAAGCTCAAAATCCGCCGGGTAGCGCACATTGACGTTAGTAAATCCGGAGCCTTGGTCTAAATCCACTTTGGTAATCGTGTTCGGACTACCGCTCACCCAGCGCGTCTGCCCCGTAATGACACCGACATTTGAATCATTGTAGACGTATCCAATCAAGCCGTCTGCAATCGGTGTCTCTTCGCCGCTCGATATTACTTGCTTTTTGGTAATGAGCACTCTGCCGTCTGTTTCGTCTTTAAACGAAAAGTACGGCACCGGGTCGTTCTGGAAAGCAGAGCGGTTTTCAAATGTGATTTTGTACGTATGACCGTTGCGAATGGAATCAGGGTTCAACACCTGAACCTCAAAACGACCTGTACCAGCACCAACATGCTGGATAGTTCCATCAACACCGGAGGATACATACCCGGCAGAGGGGACACGAGGAATTACAATCGCCGTATTCACGTCAGGCTTCGCGTTTCCGTTAATGTCCACGCGAATAATGCTTGTGCACTCCGACGGCGCAATGCCATCTTGCTTTCCTGTCGTTGTTTGAGTATAGAATCCCCGATCATACGACACGACCGCATAGTAGTATGTTTGGCCGTTCTGCACGTCGGTATCAACATAGCTATGTTTTAAGCCCGTGTCGTTTCCGAGATCGAATTTGACACCGTTTACATCAATCGGATGAAGACCCTTTATGCCGTTTACAAGATCAAATTGCACAATTGGCTTTCGGAACGTGGTCTTGCCGTAAGCATCGGTAATAATGAGATTCTCAAGAAAACTCGACTCCGTGCTACGATAGACACGATACCCTTCAAAGTCGTACTCTTGCAAAAACGGGTCATAGGATCTTTCTGCGGCAGCATCCCAATAGAGCGTCACTTTATGGTCACCGGGGACAGCAACTACATGGGGCTTTTCGGGAGGTTTAGCAAAACGGTAGTTGGCGTTGTAAATTTGTTGAACGGTTTTCTTACGCCTCACCAGATCATCACGATCGTTTCCAAAGAGAAGTGCCATCGAAAAACGCTCAGTTTGTAATTGTCGGAGCGGAAACATGTTGCCGGGAAACCCGTTCGCTGGCCGCGCCCCTGCCGAGAAATACATCCCTAAGTTTACATCGTTCAACTGATGCACTCCCATTGTGTCAAGCGGCGTTGTCAAAACTTCCCAATTCTGCTCGTCGTTATGCAATTCGTAGAAATGTACCGGGAAAATACTGAACCCCGTTAGACCAATCTGATCGGATTCATCTTTATCAAGAATACCGAAATTCGGTTCGCCCTGTTCAGGCCTTCCGTCACCTTGACTTCCGTCGGAATCAGGACCCGGATAGCCAACATCGAATGGACCGAGACCGTCTGATCCAACATCATCATTCAGCGGTTCGCCTTCATCCCACCGACCGTTCCCATTCAAATCCGTAAAACCCCGCCAGTTCGCATTTTCATCCCCCGTCCATAAATATCCTTGTTGGACCGCGGGGATGTCATCCGTACTTGCATAAAAATAAAACCTCAAGAATTTACTCATGGTGTAACGGGAGTTGAGGTAATTCAGCACAGCCTCCTTGCCAGTGATCTTAATCCCCGCTTCATTGTCTCTTCGCTCATCAAAGATGCCGTCATCGTCATCATCAATTCCATTGGTTGCAATGCCGGGACTTTCGAGAAACGCGTATCCAGCAACACCGACGGGGGACCAATTTCCCGGCTGACCAATGCCGTCTCCATCAAACGCCCAGGCTATATCCAGCTCCTTATCGAAAAGTCCGCGATCGTCACTTGAGTCCTCTGTCCCGCCGATTCCCCAATCTACGTATTGGGCAAAAACGGTTTTGGTATAGTCTTGTTTCGCGATGTTGGTGATTTCGTAATACCAGAAAATTACATCTGCGGCGAGAACCTGCGACCACTGGAAGCCGCGTACAGCTACTTGAAGACCCAATCCTCCGCGTAACGAATCGGCTGGATCAGGCCAGTAGGCATATTGTTTATCCGGCGCATCATCCATGCGATAATACGTTTCAAGGTCTGCATTCAGGATGCCCCGACCGAAGAAGCCGTTCCAAAGACCGTTCCAATCCGCACTGCGATCGGGCCATGTGCTTGGCCAAGTATCAGGGTTACTACTCATCGCAGGTTGATGCTGGGTAGCATTTGCATATCCCGGCAGTGGCGCCCATCCCCACGGAATCTTCGACACAGGATCCTTCCGAATGAATTCCCGATAGTTCGATTCGAGCGGATGAATGACTTGGCCTGATGAGTCGCGAGTCTCCGCTTGAACAATCACCGCAACACCATCTAGATATTGATGTCCGGAACCTTTAGGCCACTCTCCTGAAGGACTATCAGGCCAGAGCCCTACTTCGCCATGGTTCAGAAAAATCGTTCGGACGAAATTCCCATCCATAATCCCCTTCTTTGTATAGATAATGTTGCCTTTCTTGGGATCAATAAAGCGTTGTGCAAAAAGGGGAACGGCGCAAAGGCTCACTGCAAAGATCTGAAAGTAAACGAGCGTTCGAAGAGTTGTGATACGAGACGATTGCTTCATGGTATTCAAAAGGTCAGATCAACGCCGATGACTACTTGTCGTGGCGCGGAATAAAAATCAGGACGTGTGTAATATTCTTGAATCGAATTAATTCCCCGCGGGTTACCGGAATAGTTCGCCCCAAGGCTATAGCCTGCTCGGCCAGTATCGGAAAAAACGTCTAATTCGTTTTCCGTATCGAACAAGTTATAAATTTTCATGAAAATATTAAACGGATAACTGAAAAGATTCAAATGCTTTGTCGCGTAGACATCAACGGTCGTCACCATAGGCCTGTTCTCACTGTTGAGTAAGCCTGTACGCTGGTTCTGAAACGCCGGCGTATAGGGTAAGCCCGAACCGAGTCTTCCTACAAGTGTAACGGTATAATCGGAGATATCACCGATGGTCACAGTTGCATTCAGCGAATGTCGGCGGTCCCAATCAAGCGAGGCAAGTTGCTTTTGGCTTTCCCTCGGGGGATCGGTCTGGTTATCGAGAAACACCGAATTCGGGTCGGAGGCATTCCCTTTGGCTATCTGGAATGTATAATCGATCGTCGCGGAAAAACCATCGCTGTGACGTTTCTCGAGTGAAATAATAATACCTTGTGTGTTGCCATAGTCTCGGTTAACAAATTGAGAATATTTGGTCCCATTTCCAATATCAAAAATTTGGGTGCCGATAAGGTTTCGTACATCTTTGTAATAACCGGTCACATCAAGAGCAATTTGATCGGTAAGTTGCTGCTGGAGACCAAGTTCGTACGCAACGGTTCGCTCCGATTTCAGACCCGGATTTCCAACCTGAAACGCTTCGGTCGCATTGATGCGATTCGCGGGGTTCAGATACATCAACTCGAACGGTGGAGTTTGGAAAAAATGTCCGTACGAAAGGTGCATAACGCCGCGATCTGTGATGGGGAACGCAAGCCCGATACGGGGACTAATTTGATACTCTGCATCAGCTTGTTTGACTTGTGTATCTTGGCCAAGCCTAAGTTGTTCCGTCAAGATTGAGGCTTTTGGATTAAAGTAATCGAACCGGACGCCGATATTCACAATAAAGTTATCGAACTCCATCTTATCTTGAACGTACGCTGCAGCTTGCTCCGGACGTATGATGGTGTTAGCAAACTCCGACCGCCCGAACTCAACCGGTCGCGGCTTAAAGCCGGTGGTCTGGTCGTTCTCAACTCCGAAATTATGAATCCAAATTCGATGTTGCTTCCCCTCAATACCAATCTTGACTTGATGTTCGTGCGTTACCTGACTGACAAGATCAGCTTTGAGGAGAAGATACCGCGATTCTCGATGGAGATGCAAATCCTCTGCACCCCCCGCAAGAAAAGCGGGTCCACTGACTGCAAGCTTTCGAGTGTACGGTGGAAAGCGAGAATCGTACGGATCCTCGTACACGTATGAATCTTCACGATTGCTGAACCATGCTATATGCGTTTCCAAAAATGTAAACGGACTCAACACATTGGTGTAGCTGAGATTTGCCAAATTTCCCTTTGTAAAATTATTATACACTCCATCGGGATTGTATTTATAGCGGTGATCGTAAGTGCGGAAATTTTTCTTCTGGTTGAGGAACTGCACGCGCAGCTTATCTGATCCGAACAGTGTAAATGACAGCTTCGCTTGTATCGTCGTGCGTTCTTCAAAGTTCATCGGAACGAACGCGCCATCCCCTGTTGCCCCAATATACCACTTTGAAGGGTCATCCGAGCTAAAGTTGGACGAATCCGTCGGCTGGAAGATACGTTTGCCGTAGAGATACCCATCATTATAATAGTGGCGTCCAGATGCAAAGAATGAGACTCCTGAAAGAGCAGGCACGGGTCCGCTGAGGCTCCCCTGTATATTATATAAATCGGTGGGACGAATGTGATTAACATTTAAAAAGAGGTCTTTCTTGGAGCTAATGTAATCCCCGAAGTAAAACGACACCTCCCCCGCATATCGTTCTCCCCCGTCTTTTGTCACCTGGTTCACCACACCCGACATTGCCTGGCCGTACTCTGCGTTGAATGTGCCGCTAATAATCTCAAGCTCTTGAATTGAATGATTTTCCGCTGCAACTGCCGACCGACCTGAATACGAGTCGGTCACAGGAATGCCATCAACGAGATACAGAACCTCGCCCCCACGCCCTCCACGGAAGTGTCCTTCCACAACACCTGCCTGCAAGTTAACGAGACCGGAAACATCTTCAACAGGGAAAGCTCTTATTTGATCAGAACTTACTTTCGCAGAGGTAGAGGTGAGATCCTTTTGAACCAAGGGCCGCTGTGCGACAATAACTACTTCCTCCTTCATTGCAATGGTGGTTTCCGTAAGCTGGAAATCTATTTTCGTTGTAAGATCAACCGAAACTTTGATATCTGTGATACGAGAGGGATGGTAACCAACGGCAGATGCTTTGAGAGAGTAGTTGCCAGGCGGGATATTGAGAATGACATAATTGCCATCGACATCAGACGCCGCCCCCATCGTTGTTCCCTCTACCACGATGTTCATACCGATGATCGGCTCTTTCGTGTTCGCATCCACCACCTTGCCGGCTATTTTGCCAGTCGAGCCCGAAAAGAGAGCGCTCACGCCAAAACAAATCAACACAAAACAGCTTATAATTCTTTTCATTTCCCAGCTTTGTAATAGCGTTTCGGGAGAGTTGAGTTGTAAGAATATAATGAGCGGCGGGACTTTGCAGTACGCCGCCGCTCACCAAAAACTATTACTTCAATAAAAGCATTTTGCCGGTCAAAATCACGGTCGAAGTCGAGAGACGGTAGAAATAAATACCGCTGGAAACTCTCTCTCCTGTATTATTCCGAGCATCCCATTGAACTGACCAGCTTCCTGCGTTTTGCTCTTGCTCCACCAATGTCGCGACCTTTTGGCCAACAATGTTAAAGATTTGAAGCGTCACGGCGGATCTGACAGGAAGGTGATACACAATGGTTGTGCTTGGGTTAAAGGGGTTCGGATAATTCTGTAATAACGCAAATTCGAGCGGAACCCCACCGGCAATCAGAGTAGGATCTTTCTCAACAGATGTTGCTATAGCCGGATCAAGTGCATTGAGCGCGAAGTCATCGTAGTAGCTGACACCCGTCCAGAGCGGGTATGCTCGCGGCCGTACTGAGATCGCCGTCACATTGTTCTCCGGCACTTCAATAATCACCTGATACTGTGTCCAGTTTGATGACGTATCTTTTAACGTAAACCGACTTGTGTGTGCCACGTCCACGTGAACCCTAACGCAGACGACGCATTGAACACCGAGTCCTTCTTGATCTGGCTCGTCTTCACCCACGCACTCAAAACATACTTCTTCCCTTTGCTACTCGCCGGAATCGGCACCGTCTCCGTAAACCATACCAATTCTCCCGATGTCCGCCCAGGCAATGCCGCTATCTTCAACGACGAACTCCCTGTCCGGGCTGCTTCTGTCGTTACGCCAGAACCCGGAAAATAGCTTAGTCCATCATTCCCACCATTGGGCGCTATCCAATATTGCCAGCTACTATCCGCATCTACAAATCCGTTCCAGTTTTGTCCTGCCCAACCTCCTCGCCCGACAAACAGGAAATCGTCAACCCATACCGTTCCCGTTGCATTCGGTCCTGCCTCAGCACTGATTTGCAACTTATACGCATCCTTCGACAAAATTACCGATCCCACGGCATTCGTATCCGCATACCAATCTCTCGTCCCCGTGCTCTGATCGATATCCAATGCAAAGGGCACTCCGCCTATCAATGTTCCAAGCGTGTCATAAAACCAAAACTTCAACTGCCACTTCGCATCGGCATTCGCCGGACTTGTGTTCACTCCGCTCGTCTTTACCCACGCGCCAACCTTTACATCCACTCCTTTACCAATCTTGTCCACCCAATACCGAACGTTGTTCCCGCTTATCCAACGAGCCATTGAGCCTGTCCCACTCTTCACGGCCTTCAACGAATGAGTTCCACTGTGTACTTGATCCGTCGCCCATGTCAACTGCGCTCCGCTTGTCCCTGCTTCCGTACTCCATAACGAGGGCTTCCCACTCTCAAAACTACCCATAGCGGCAACAAGATTTGTAGTGTTCATTGCAGCAAGTTCAAAGTCATCGTAGTAGCTGACACCCGTCCAGAGCGGGTATGCTCGCGGCCGTACTGAGATCGCCGTCACATTGTTCTCCGGCACTTCAATAATCACCTGATACTGTGTCCAGTTTGATGACGTATCTTTTAACGTAAACCGA
>JACQBK010000098.1 GCA_016194505.1 Ignavibacteriales bacterium
CCGTTGTGATGCCCCGCTTTGATCGTGCCGCCGTAAACGAAAATAGAAGGGATATTCATGCGCGCAATGGCAATCATTGCGCCGGGCATATTTTTGTCGCAGCCGCCGACCACAAGAACGCCATCCATGCTTTGGGCGTTGCAGGCAGTTTCGATGGAATCAGCAATGACTTCGCGGGAAACAAGCGAGTACTTCATTCCCTCCGTTCCCATCGAAATGCCGTCGCTGACGGTAATCGTCCCGAAGGTCTGTGGCATCGTCCCCGCGTCTTTCAGTGCCGCTTCTGCGCGGATAGCCAAGTCATTCAATCCGACATTGCAGGGCGTGATGGTGCTATAGCCATTCGCTACACCGACTATCGGTTTATTGAAGTCGTTGTCGCCAAACCCCACAGCGCGGAGCATAGCGCGATTAGGCGTTCGCTGGACGCCTTCGGTAATGATCTTACTGCGGCGGTTGTCGGTCTCGTTCTTCATCAAGGTTCAATCCTTTAGCAAAAACAAAAAGATGCTATTCCGCCAGAGGCGAACCTTGCTTAACCGTTTATACTTGTTGGGGGACTTTGTATGTAGGTATGTGCTTAGTCAGCCTCTGGCGTTCGTTAGCTAATAATAATTAGCGGTAGAACTAGGAGGTTAACTAGAATAATGCTGATAAAAGAAATAGCAACAATAGGTCGGATAACGTCAAGGGTGGCGCTGACCAGATTGATGTTTGCGATATGTGTGCTATTTCTCACTTGAGTAAAGTAAAGTGCTTACATTCAATATAACAGGAATTACCGGTTTGTCAAGCTAAAAATTAGAACTTTGAAAATTTTTTAATGTAACGAGTTAAACGCGTTAAATTTTAGTAGAAACTATCTCAAAAACAATAAGCTGAAAGCATTTTAACGGGTTAAAACCCAATATTTGTCTTTGCCATTTGTACCACGTCCTGAAGGACGTGGTTATAACCCCGACCTTCAGGTCGGGGAACCCCTACAAATAGTAAGGGCTTTTCCGCCGAAGGCGGATGCGCCTTTGGCGCAAGCCCTGAGTGCGGGCATCGAGGGTTTTTGAGATAGCTTCTAGATAAATGAAGGGTTTTTAAGCTTTGATTTCTACACGTACTTTTCCGCGTGATAAGAACTACGCACCAGCAGTCCAGATTCTGGAAAATTATTGTTAAATGACCGTCACCTCTCAGCCAGAGGCTGATGCGCCTTTGGTGCAAAAGGTGACGGTCATTTTTCTTTCCCCTCCTCAAAATGGCAGCGTACTGCATCCCGAATTTGTTCATGAAGATGCTCTAATGTATCCGCCTCTGTAAAAATTGATTCTCCAAGAGCGCGGGCTGTGTATCCTCCTTCAGGAGTCCATCGTAGGGGTCGGGTTACCCGACCCCTACCACATTTCTAAAAAACTTTTTCCGCATGGTAGGAACTACGCACCAGCGGTCTAAATTCTGGAAAATTATCGTTAAATGACCGTCACCTCTCAGCCAGAGGCTGATGCGCCTTTGGTGCAAAAGGTGACGGTCATTTTTCTTTTCCTTCTTCAAAATGGCAGCGTACTGCATCCCGAATTTGTTGATGAAGATGCTCTAATGTATCCGCCTCTGTAAAAATTGATTCTCCAAGAGCGCGAGCTGTGTACCCTCCTTCAGGAGTCCATCGTAGGGGTCGGGTTACCCGACCCCTACCACATTTCTAAAAAACTTTTTCCGCATGGTAGGAACTGCGCACCAGCGGACCTGATTCTACATGCTTAAATCCCATTTCCATCCCAAGGTCTTTCAGCATTTTAAATTCATCAGGATGCGCGTAGCGGTCAATTGGCAAATGGTCTTTCGTCGGCTGGAGGTATTGTCCGAGCGTGAGAATATCGCAATTTGTCTTACGAATATCTTTCATCACTTCGATGACTTCTTCCGTGCGCTCACCGATACCAAGCATAAGTCCGGTTTTCGTCGTGAAGCCGCGCTTCTTTGCACGCTCCAGCACCTCAAGCGACTGCCGATAATTCGCCTGCATGCGGACTGTTCTATATAAACGCGGAACGGTTTCGAGGTTATGGTTCAAAATATCCGGCTTGGCATCGAGCACGGTATTCAACGCCGCTTCACTGCCTTTGAAATCCGGGATGAGGACTTCCACCGTTACCGTCGGGACTTCTTGATGAATCAACCGGAGCGTCTCGGCAAAAATCGGAGAGCCGCCGTCGGCACGCTCATCGCGATTGACAGAGGTAATAACGGCATGGCGCACCTTCATCAGTTTGATGGCATCAACAACGCGGCGGGGTTCATCCCAATCCAATCCGTAATCCGGACGACCAGTTTTGACTGCACAAAATCCGCACGAGCGGGTGCAAATATCCCCCAAAATCATGAATGTAGCCGTGCCCGCATTCCAGCACTCGCCCATATTCGGGCATCGCGCTTCCTCGCAAACCGTATGAAGCTTTCCCGTATCTATAATAGTTTTAAGCCGCGCGTAACTTTCGCCGCCGGGAATTTTCGCTTTGAGCCATTCGGGTCGTCGCGGCTTAGGCGGCTCGGCTTCTGATGCGGGTATTTCTTGGATGATAAATTCCACGTTAGAATGCTTTCTTGAAATCGAACTGTTCGATATTGGAAATCACTTTAGCTAAAAATTGTCCGCCGATAGCGCCATCAATAATACGATGGTCGAAGGACAAGGTCAAATATGCAATGGAGCGAATGGCGACGGCATCAGTCCCGGACGCATCGGTAACAACCACCGGACGTTTCTTAATTGCGCCGACTCCTAAAATTGCCACCTGCGGCTGATTGATAATCGGAATACCGACCGTGTTCCCAAAAACCCCGTAGTTCGTTATGGTAAACGTGCCGCCTTGAATCTCATCCGGGGTCAGCTTGCGATTACGGGTTCTTACCGCTAAATCATTAATCGCTCGGGCGATATCGAGAAAATTCTTTGCTTCGGCATTTCGCATAACCGGAACGATCAATCCCGTGGGCGCCGCAACAGCCATGCCGAAGTTAATGAATTTTTTATAGATAATTTTATCGCCCTCAATGGAGCTATTGACGACAGGAAACTCCTTTAACGCTCTTATCGTTGCGTCAATAAAAAAGGGCGTGAAGGTAAGCTTATATCCTTCCTGCTTCTCGAAACGCTCGGCGTGCATCGCTCTGAAATTGACGATCCCGCTGACATCGCATTCGGAAATCGCTTGCACATGCGGCGAAGTTTGAACGCTTTTGACCATGTGCTCCGCCATTTTGATTTGCACGTTGTCCATCTGGACGATTTCGTACAATGGCGCAGGATATTTCTTCTGAAGTGATTGTATATCAATACGGTGAATGCCCGCCTCGTGGCGCACGGGTGAAACACTTATCGGGCGCAAGGTGCGTTTGGTAAGATAGTCAAGGATGTCGTTTTTCGTCACTCGACCGCTCATGCCGGAGCCGGCAAGCTGGTCTAATTCTTCTAATGCGACTCCTTCTTTCTTCGCGATACTGCGGACAAGGGGTGAATAGAATCGGTTGCCATTTCGCGGACGAACCGTCCCACTAACTATTTCAGCAAACGAAGGTTTCTTCGATACGGCGGTTTTCTCTTGAATGGTGGTTGCTCCCACTTCCTGTTTGGAGATTTGAGATGTGGGATGTGGGGAAGCGGTTTGAGATACATCAATCTTCGCCGAGGCGGCGTCTGTTTCAATCATCGCAATAACCGTTCCGACATCAACGGTATCCCCTTCGGGGACAATAATTTTCGTTAATACGCCGGCGGAGGGAGATGGGATTTCGGAATCCACTTTATCCGTGCTTATCTCGAGGATAGTCTCGTCCTTTCCAATTGTATCGCCGGGCTTTTTCAGCCAACGTAAAATCTTCCCTTCTTGAATACTCTCCCCCATTTTGGGCATCACTACTTCTACTTGCATAAATATGCTCCTTCAATATGCCGCAAGTTCTTCTAACGCTTCAATGATCTTGGCTTCATTTGGCAGCATTGCGTTTTCAAGCGTCGGACTGTACGGCACCGGCGCATTCAATGCGCCGATTCTTTTCACGGGACCATCAAGATGCTCGAAGCAATTCTGCGCAATGAGCGCCGCTATCTCAGCACCGAATCCAGCAGTGATCGTGTCTTCGTGGACAACCAACGCCTTGCCTGTTTTCTGCACTGAGGCATACATTCTTTCTTCATCGAGAGGATTGATTGTTCTCAAGTCAATCACTTCGACACTGATTCCCTTCTCATCCATCTTCTTTGCCGCTTCCAGTGACTTCTGCACCATCGCACCGTATGTAATAATACTGATGTCCGTTCCTGCGCGTTTGACCGATGCAATCCCAAATGGAAGAATATACTCTGCATCAGGCTCCGGGCTTGCCGCATAACCCTGACGATACAAGCCTTTGTGCTCCATGAAAATCACCGGGTCATCGCCGCGAATAGCTGCTTTCAGTAATCCTTTCGCGTCAGCCGCGTTGGATGGAAATGCCAGTCGAATACCCGGAACGTGCGCCATAATGCTTTCGATACATTGGCTATGATAGTGACCGCCATGAATATAACCGCCCACAGGAACGCGAATCACCATCGGGCATGACCACGTTCCATTCGAACGGTAGCGAAACATCGCCATCTCATCACGAATCTGCATAAAGCCGGGCCAAATATAATCGCCAAACTGAATCTCCGGAACAGGCATCCATCCTTTTAATCCCAAACCAACTGCGACACCTATAATGCTCGCTTCCGCCAATGGAGAATTAAATGCACGATCTGTTCCAAACTTTGTTGAGATCCCCTTCGTCGCAGTGAACACGCCGCCCTTGCCATCGGCAACGTCTTCTCCGAAAATAATCATCTTCGAGTTGCGCTCCATCTCCTCCTTCAACGCATGGTTGATTGCATCCACCAACACGACTTTGGCGCCAGTGTGTGTTGGCTCAACAAAATTTTTGGGAGGGTCGGCATGGGCGTCGCCGTACACATGCATTTCCACAGTGATCGGATCGGGAAGAGGACGGGATTCCGCCCAGTCTGAAGCCGCATCAACCGCGCGCTTGACTTCCTCTTGGATGTGCATTGCTTCTTGATCCGTGATGAAGCCTTCTTCAATAAGGAAATGCGTCATCATCGGAATCGGATCGCGAGCCTTATCCTTTTCTACTTCTTCTCGAGAGCGATATTTTAATTGATCGTCCGAAGAAGAATGTGGAAGCAATCGCACAACGTTAGCACGGATTAACGACGGTCCGCGTCCCTTACGCGCCCGCTCGACCGCCTGTACCATAGCATTGTAGACTTCGACAAAATTCGAGCCGTCAATATCGCAACGCTCCAATCCTTTGAAGCCGCTTGTTGCTTCATAGATGGATTCGCCGGCAGTTTGCTGTGACACAGGGACGGAGATTGCAAACCTATTATCCTGCACAAAGAAAATTACTGGCAACGCCTCTCTCGCCGCCCAGTTGATGGCTTCGAAAAATTCGCCTTCACTGGTTGCTCCTTCGCCGGAAGAAACATACACCACTTCATCGGTGCGCTCTTTTTTTGCGCCCATCGCTACACCAACCGCTTGCAAATACTGAGTGCCTGTCGGGCTTGATTGTGTCGGGATGCGAAGGTCCCTTCTGCCGTAATGGCCCTGCGGCTGTCTTCCGCCGGACGTAGGGTCTTCTCCGCGATGCAGGGAAATAAGCATAATATCTTCAGGCGTCATCCCCATGTGAAGCGAGAACGCCATATCCCGATAATAAGGAAACCCCCAATCGTGTTTCGGTTTCAAAGCCGCCGCTGCTGCAACCTGCGCGGCTTCATGCCCCGAGCCTCCGATGTGGAAAAATGCTTTTCCTTGTTTCAGGAGAATCAAAATCTTTTCGTCAAGGCGGCGTGCTGTCAGCATCGTGCGATAGGCACGAAGCAATTCCTCTTTTGAAAGTTTTACTGTTTTCGATTCTTTCACAGCCGCATCGGTTTGCGTTGTCGCCATTGCAGATGAATCTCCTTTTGCCGAAATGGATTTAGGTGTTCGTGTTGGCACTATATTTAGAAGCTATTCCAAAAATAAAGAGAAAACAGTCAGTCTGAGCGCAACGAACGTTTTTTGTGAGTGAAGTCGAAGACTCCCTCACTGACCCTTCGACTTCGTCCCGATGCCGTTGTACGGCATGCCGTAAAGCGGCACATAAAGCGTCGGGACTGCGCTCAGGGTGACACAACCTCAACGAACACTTTTGATATACTTCGTAAAATCAACTTTTCACAATCAAATTTTGCTCAGCTTCTTGTTTGCCGAGATTCACTTGAAGCGTAGCAACGCGCTGGCGCAACATATCCGGCGAGACAGCAAGAGGCTGGCATCCAAAAACATAAGAGAATGATTCGGTCAATTTCCGGTGAACATCCTCCAACGCAATTTCTTTACCGAGAATTTTTTGCATGGAAGTAACGCCCTTGTGGAAAATGCCGCAGGGGATAATTCTCTCAAATTTTTGAAGATCCGTATTAACGTTCAGGGCAAAGCCATGCATGGTTATCCAACGGCTTACTTTAACACCGAATGCGGCAATCTTCTCCCCTTGGACCCAAACTCCCGTTAGACCCTCTTCGCGACCAGCTTCGATATCGAATTCATCAAGCGTAAGGATGATTACTTCTTCAAGGCTCCGGAGATAACGATGTATATCGAGATAATAGTTGTTCAAATCTATAATCGGATAGCCTACAACTTGACCCGGACCATGATAAGTAATATCGCCGCCGCGATCAATTTTAGCAACGTCTATCCCTCCTACGCTCAACTCTGCTTCGGATGCCAAAAGATGGTTTTCATCGCCACCTTTGCCGATAGTGTACACATGCTCATGCTCGGTGAAAAGGAGCATATCACCAATGAGACCATAATGGCGTAAATCGAAAAGCTTATGCTGAAGCTCCCACGCATCCGCGTATTTCGTTCTGCCAATATTAGAGACTGCAAGCTGCATTGTTAAGAATTTTTTGGGGCTGGGGCTAAAGCCCAGATCGTTTTGTGTTTTCCTAACCCCGACCTTAAGGTCGGGGTTATAGTCATACCAAACCAATTTCATGGGTTTTAACCCATGCAAAACACCTTTATCATATCCTATTTGACATAAATTCTAGCTGAGATTAGGCTACCTTAGAAAACTTAATTTCTACTTCTGCCTTAGGAAGGTTTTTGATCTTCGATATAGATTGAGAAATATTCTTCAGCACGCTCAAAAGCTGTAGACCTGTTTTGCCGGCAATAAGCTCTTCCCCTGTATCCAAGTTGACTGTTCCCGGAACATCTATAACTTTAAACGTCCAACCCTTCGATTTATATTCGAGGGTCAGCCGTTTTGGCTTTGTTCGACTTTTAGACCCTGAAGTGCTTTTTGAAAGAAAGCAACCCATTGCACAAAATTTACCGTTTTATCTTAAACCAAGAAGAATCTAGAGAGGTTACAGGTTTTATAACCCGCGCCACTGTCGACTCATAACTTATTCCCCTTTGTGTCTGTAGATTAAGTAACCCAAAAGGGTTAAGAACTGAATCAGTTCTTCCGAAGTTATAAATCGACGAACTTTTGATTACATTGTCAACGCTAAGATTCTGATCATTGGCTTTACGGCCACTATATCCCAACCTCAATCCCAATCGGTCAGTCCAAGAACTATCTGTCGAAAAATTTGTTACCGTCGGCGACACAACTGATTTTAAATAATCAGAGAGTTGTGAATTTGGGTTTCTAAAAGCTCCCCCCGATAAACTTACATTTTCCCCTATATATTTTCGTACTTCTTCTGATTGTATACGAGAGGAGAGATTAGATATTAAGTTATCTTTATTTTCTACCTGCCGTGCCAAAATTTTATACTCGCTAAGGTAACGAAGCTTTTCAGTTTCCGAAATAGCCAGGGAGTTGCTTAAATTCTTATATCTTGCGGCTAATTGTGCTTCTTGCGCTTTCAACCTTGTGTATTCAGCCCGCTGTTCCTTCATCTTTTCAACATATTCCGCGCGAAAAACTTCTTCTTTTTCCTGGAATTTTTTTTCTTGTTTACTTAGATTTTCACGCCATTGTTGATTGTCCAGTGTAAGCCTTGTGTTTTCAGCTTGCATCAAGGGGACAAAAAGTTTATCTGCATAAAACCAAGATATTGTAACAAAGACCAATATAGAACCAAATAATTTGTAAAGTTCTTTTTTCTTATACCATGGTAATTTTGCTTTTCGTTCTAATTCCCCGCGTTCAAATTCTATTTTCAATCTCTCTTCTTCATTCCTTGCAATCTCTGACTGAATCTTTTTGATTTCAAGCTCTTTTAATAAATCACCTCTATCATTTTTCTTCATAATCACACCCACTGTTTAATTTGCCTCTACCACGATGTTCCTTGAGATTTAAAGATCAAAAAAATAAAATACAGCCCCATTCCGGTTTGCTACATATTTATCGCTTGACCAAACGCATCGCCCGCCGCTTCCATAACGGCTTCGGAAAGTGTCGGATGGGCATGCATGGTGCGCCGAATTTCTTCGTTAGTTGCTTCAAGCGCACGGGCGAGACCAAGCTCGGCAATCATTTCCGTTGCCTCGGAGCCGATAATGTGCGCTCCCAAAAGCTCGCCATACTTTTCATCGAACACTAATTTTACCGTTCCTTCGGTTTCGCCGATTGCCATTGCTTTGCCAAGCGGACGGAATGGGAATCGTCCTACTTTCACTTTATACCCCGCGGCTATCGCGGCTTCTTCCGTCATGCCGATGCTCGCAACTTGCGGCTGGCAATAGGTACAGCTTGGGATATTCCCTCTATCAAACCCGTGCAATGCTTTTTTCGCAAGATGCTCCGCCGCAATGATGCCCTGATGCGATGCGGCGTGAGCCAACCA
>JACQBK010000109.1 GCA_016194505.1 Ignavibacteriales bacterium
AAGGCGAGAGTTGTTTTGCCGAGTCCCGGAGGACCTGTAAGAAGGACATGGTCGAGCGATTCGCCTCTCTGCCTGGCGGCGGCGATAAACACTTTGAGATTTTCAACAATGTTCTGCTGACCGACAAACTCTTGGAGTTTACCGGGGCGCAGTGTCTGGTCGAGTTCTAATTCGTTTGCGAAACGTTCAGGGGAGGTCAAATCAGATTTTCTCATACATGAGAAGGTAACGAGAAGGAAGGGCAATTTCAACCTATGATTACGCCCTCCTTCGGCGGGCGGGCAGATTACGCTGATTGGCGTGCCCGCCTGCGTCGGGCAGTGAGATTTTTGATTGCTCAGATTGCGCTGATTTGTACGCCCGCCTGCATCGGGCAGGCAGATTTCATAAATTACTTTACACTCGTATAGCGCAGGGCTTTTTTGATGAGTTCTTGCAATGATAGGCTTGTGCCGTTGGATTCATTTAAAGCTTGCCGCAACGCTTTTTCTGCAATCTGCCGATTGTAACCGAGCGAAGTAAGGGCAAGAAGAGCTTCTTGCCGCCTGTCCTCTTGCTGGCTGCTTAATGTTGGTGTGGATGACGTAATCAGTTCGAGCTTCCCGATTTTGTCGCGTAACTCGATGATAAGGCGTTCGGCGGTTTTTTTCCCCACGCCCGGAATTGCAGTCAGCGCCGTTATGTTTTCGCGCGCGATGTGATCTCTTAGTTCGGCGGCGGAAATGCCTGAAAGTATTCCCTGTGCTATTTTTGGTCCGATGCCCGAAACCAAAATAAGGAGCTTAAAAAGAAACCGTTCCTCTTCGGTCGTAAATCCAAACAGCTGGAGAGCATCCTCGCGGACGTGCAAGTAGGTAAGAAGCGTTGTCGTCGAGCCGGTATCTCCAAGCTTTTCAAAAGTCGAAAGTGGAATACTGACAGCGTAGCCCACGCCTTGAACTTCAATGAGCACTTCGGTTGGTGTTTTAATTTTAAGAAGACCGCTCAGGGAGGCTATCATTTGAGTTTTGCGATTTTCTCAGGGTGCGCTTTAATGAATGATTTCCAGCTGGTTTTTTGCTTGCCCGCGCCACTTGGCTTCTTCGGCGATCTGTTTTTATGCGAGCGATGATAATGGCACAATGCAACAGCAAGAGCGTCCGTTGCGTCAAAAAATTTCGGAGTTTCCTTTAGCTTCAATATGGATTGTATCATGTAGCTGACTTGCTCCTTGGAAGCGGCGCCGTTTCCTACCACTGCGCGCTTTACTTCGCGAGGAGAATATTCCGCTGTCGGAATTTCAAAATTCACCGCCGCAAGGATAGAGACTCCGCGTGCTTGCCCAATTTTCATTGCAGACTGTGCATTCTTTCCGTAAAAGGCTGTCTCAATGGCAAACTCATCGGGATGGTACCGATTGATGACCTTGCACAGCGTTGCGTAAATGGCTTTGAGACGAATCGGCATTTTTTTCTCACTGCGATTTTTTACAACGTCATACTCCAACACTTTGAGCTTGCCGTTCCTCGTCTCGATTACGCCATAGCCTGTAATAAGTGTGCCCGGGTCAACGCCAAGAATTATCATTTTGGTGAATAGTTTGCGCCAGAGGCGCATCCGCCTTTGGCGGAAATTAGTGAGTAGTTCATTCGTTAATTTGTATATGGTTAATTGGTTAAACGGCGAGCGGTTAACTCACCAATGAACTACTCACCACTCAACCAGCATGAAATGCTGCCATAATACTTTCATCAATATCAAAATTGCCGTACACGTACTGGACGTCGTCATGATCCTCTAAAGCCTCCACCAATTTGAGAACCAATTCAGCATCTTTGCCCTCGACCTTGACCGAATTTTCAGGGGTCATGTGGAGTTCGGCATGGTCAACGGGAATTCCTTTTTGCTCAATGGTTTTCTTGACCGTTTCAAATGCTTCCGGCGAGCAAATAATATTGTAGTGCTCGTTGTCCGAACTCATATCATCCGCACCGGCATCGAGAATGAGAGCAAGCAAATCATCTTCCGCTATTTTGTTTTTCAGGACTGAGATATGTCCCTTGCGATGGAATTGGTACGCCACAGCTCCCGTTGCCGCAAGTTTGCCATGGTTGCGATCTAAGATGTGCCGAATTTCTGATATGGTTCGATTTTTATTATCCGTAACCATTTCCACAAGCAGAGCAACACCGCCAGCCGCGTAGACTTCGTAGGTTACATCTTCATATGAAACGCCGGGAAGCTCGCCTGTGCCCTTCATAATTGCCCGCTTCACATTATCCGCGGGCATGTTGTTCGCTTTGGCTTTATCAATAGCGAACCTGAGCCGCGGGTTGCCGACGGGATCGCCGCCGCCCATCTTGGCGGCTATAGTAATTTCTTTAATGATCTGTGTGAAAGCTTTTCCGCGACGCGCATCAGTCACGGCTTTTTTACGCTTGATCGTTGCCCATTTGCTATGGCCAGACATAGGAGTGACTCCTTACATACACAGCTATAATACATTTCAGAAATACTTTATAACCTTGCGAAGGGTTGAACCTTCGCAAGGTTTGTTCTCAAGGTTTTATTTTTGGGACGGCTTCTAAATATACAGCTATTTTAAATCTCTTATTTTAAGTTGGGGAAATGTTTCCCCGGCAAACTCGCCTTCATCCAAGGAAAATGCAAGGCTAAGGTCTTTTCTTCCTGCAGAGACACGGCTCATGAGGTTTCCAAGATTAAAGCCAATTGCATCGAACACATGCCCATTGGTTCTTATCTTAAATCTGAGGTGGTTGTTCCCAACTATGCGGGGTGTTCCGTAAACTTCAACGCCTCGCGCTACAAAAACAGGCCTCATATTGCCGGGACCGAACGGCGCAAATTGGCTGAGTATCCGCACAAACTTTGGAGTTAATTCGGTGAGCGGAATTTCCGAGTCTATTTTAATTTCGGGAGTAAGCAGTTCTTCCGTTAATAATTCCTTTGCGACGAGATTAAATGCCTCCTTGAATTCATCCAACCGGTCTATTTCAACTGAAAGTCCTGCGGCATATTTGTGTCCGCCAAACTGTTTGATCGTATCTTCACATCGTTTGAGAGCCTGATAAATATCGAACCCCGCAACGCTTCGCGCAGAACCCTTGGCAACGCCGTCCACCGTTGTCATCATAATCGTTGGGCGGTAGTATCGCTCGACAAGCCGTGATGCGACGATGCCGATAACGCCTGGGTGCCATGTTTCCTGGTGGAGGATAATGGCGCCTTCATTATCTATATCGAGATATTGCTCGACGATGCTTTGCGCTTCGAGAAATGTATCCTCATCAATTTTGCGACGGTTTCGGTTTTCCTCTTCAAACACTTGCGCTAACTCAAGCGCACGTTCGTATGAATCGCACGTTAGTAATTCTACCGCCCGCATGGCATTGCCCAACCTTCCAACAGCGTTGATGCGCGGCGCGAGAACAAACACTATTTGTCCGGCAGTGATTCTTCCCGGTTTTAATCCTGAAGTTTCAATAAGCGCTCGGATGCCGGGCCGCGGGTTGGTGTTGATAAGCTCTAACCCTAATTTAACCATGGTGGAATAAAGCGAATGTTCTTCGTTCTCGGAAAGAATCAAGCGAATAACTTCCTGCTGTGAGAGAGCCTGTATAAGCTTAAACCCGACACTGCATCCGCAAAGAGGTTTGTAGGGATAATTGCAGGATGGCTTCAGCGGGTCAAGGATAGCATACGCGTTTGGTAACGGGTCGCCCGGTTCATGGTGGTCGCAAATGATAACATCTATATTGAGAGAGCGAGCCAATTCGACTTGGCTTACCGCCGTGATGCCGCAATCCACGGCAATAAGAAGGGTGACGCCAAGCTCTTTTGCTCGTTCGATTCCTACGTTAGAAAGCCCATAGCCGTCTTTGATACGGTCGGGAATAAAATATTGAACGTCCGCGTGAATGCTTTTAAGGAATGTCCACAGCAAGGCCGTCCCGCTTGTTCCATCAACATCGTAATCGCCGTACACGAGAATTTTTTCTTTTGCATCGAGCGCGCGGAGGATGCGGTCAACAGCTTGCCGCATAGTATCCATAAGAAACGGGTCGTGGAGATTATCGAGTGAAGGACGGAAGAACGCGCGGGCGCTTTCGAATGAATCCATGCCGCGGCGGACGAGAATTTCCGCAAGAAGAGGAGAAACGGTTAGCTCATCGCTGAGTTTTTTTACAACTTCTCCGTTGAGTGGAGAGGAATTCTCGGAAGATTCTTGATTGAGAAATGTCCAGCGATATTCTCGGACGGGTGTCATGTGCAAGGTTCTACCTTAGAATTTAAGCAGGCATTGGTCGGGTGATAAGCCGAATTCTGTCTTCCCATCCCGACGTATCGGAAGGGGGAGGCAGCCATTTCTCTAATGCGACCTACCCTTCACGCCGTCCCGATTGACTACGTCAATCGGGACTGAAGGCGGGTAGCCTTATGCGTGATTTACATGGTCTTGCACCAGGCGGGGTTTATCGTGCCTCCACCATTACTGATGGAGCGGTGGTCTCTTACACCACCATTTCACCTTTCTCTCGTCCCGATACATCGGGATGAGATGTGTATTTTCTGTGACACTTTCCGTTCCCGCGGGGTCTTGCCCGCGAGACCCTCAGTTGACCTGAGGCGCCTTACCCTGTGGTGTTCGGACTTTCCTCCCCGTTCCGCTTTATAAACGAAACGGAGCGGCTGCCTTGCCGACCATACCTGCTGTTTGTTGCTTGTTAATTTGTGAGTGGTGAGTTGCGGTTTGGAAATATTTTTATCCGTGAACAACCCACACAATCCTTAAATTTTAATTTTCTTTTTTGAATCAATGCCTAAATTCGCCAGTTGGTCAGCTTCTTTATTATGTTCCCGAACAACATGCACGATTTCAAATTGGAAAGAAGCTTTATCAAGCAATGCATGCACTTGCTGAAATGTTTTTTTCAATTTTTCGTCTTTCACTTTATACTCACCCTTTAACTGGCGCACCATCAGTTCGCTATCGGAGTGGACGATTAAGCGCGAACATTTGGATTTTAAAGCAGCCTTAAGGCATGTAATAAGCGCAGTATATTCAGCGATGTTGTTTGTTGATAACCCTATGTAGCCATACAGCGAAGAAATTGTTTTTCCTTGTTCATCCTTGAAGATAACGCCAATACCGCTTTCGCCGGGATTACCCCTTGATGCGCCGTCGGTAAATGCTTTTATCGTCATAGCTTTGTAGAATAGCTCTCTACAATCTCATCCGAGACGAGCATCCGCCCACAATGCTCGCATGTCATGAGCTTTGAATTTTTGCGAAGCTCGACAGCGGCTTGAGGCGTTACGCGCTTGAAACAGCCTCCGCAGGCATTGCGCCGGACGGCCACAACGGCTTTGCCTCCCATGGCTTTTCGGATCCGCTCGTAGGCTCGGAGGTCGTTTTTATCAATACGGACAACGAGTTTTTCGCGTTCGTGCTTAAGCTTAAGTTCTTCATCCTCGTGTTCTTTATTGACTAAATTAAGCTCGGCTTGGCGTTCTTGAAGTTCCTTTTGTAGTTCTTCTACCGCGGGCTTTAATGCTTCACTATCCTCTTTTGCGACCGATGCTCTTCCTTCCACAACGTCCATCTCTTTTTGGAGGGCGTTGATGCGCGCCTGAGTAAGGTCTATTTCGCGCGTCAAAGCATCGTATTGCTTATTCGTTTTAATTTGGAATTGCTGCTCTTTATATTTCTCAACTTTTTCTTTTGACGATATGATTTCGAGATCAACTGCATCGCGTCTTATCAACGAGTTTTTTGCCAGGGCTTCCAGTTCGTGTAGTTTGGCTTCTTGCGCTCGGACGCGTTCCTGCAAATCCGCGACGATACGCGGAAGATCGCCCTTCAAATCTTGCAACTCATCGAAATTTGAATCAATCTGTTGAAGAGCGTACAACGAACGTAATTTATTTTCCAACGTGTACTCCTCCTGAAAGAACTATAAAAAATGAATTGGGTTTGTTGAGTTTTTTGTTATAACTATTTTGAGTGCATCTCCCGATTGTTTTGCCGCTTCCCGTAAACGGGCAGCAATCGGTTCGAGAATAATATGTTCTGTTTCCCAATGGCCCGCATCAACGAGAGCGATAGTGTTCTCCGCTGAGTGGAACGTGTGGTAACGCACATCAGCCGTAACGAGTACATCCGCCTTTGCCTTGATCGCATCGCTCAATAAGTCCGAGCCGCTGCCGCCGCATACGGCAACGCGTTGGATTTGCCGGGAGAGATTGCCTGTATAACGCAGTCCTTCCGCGTGTAATGCTTTTTTTACAGAAGTAAGAAACAAGCCAAGAGAAATTCTCGTTTTGAGACTGCCGATCGCCCCCATGCCAAAGTTAGGGTTCGTATTTTCAAGTGGATAGATGTCGTATGCCGCTTCTTCGTATGGATGTGCTGCCTTCATCGCGTTGGCGATTGCTTGCGCGCGCGCCTTGGGTGCAACCATCTCAAGCCGCACCTCATTTATCGTTTCGAGTTTTTCCTTTGCCCCTAAAAAAGGTTTTGCATTTTTGGACCCGCGAAACGTTCCTGTTCCTTTTGTTTGGAACGAACACGATGTGTATTCTCCGATAACACCTGCGTCGGCATTTGCCATTGCGTGAGAGATCTTATCAACGTATTCTTGAGGAGCGAAGACAACAATCTTTACGAGCGTTCCTTTTAATGGAGAAAGGAAGCGCACATCGTTCAAGCCAAGAGTTTTTGCCAAAACAAAACTAACGCCATCGCGCGTAAAATCCAGATTCGTATGAGCGGAATATAATGCGATGCGTTTTTCCGCCAAGCGCAAGATCATCGTTCCGACTTCATCCTTGGTTGTAATCGAAGATGGCGGTTGGAAGAGCAAAGGATGATGAGAAATAATCAGGTCAACTTTTTTGGCAATTGCTTCCGCGATAAGATCGGGAGTGACATCAAGAGCTATGAGAACACTTTTCACTTTTCGCGAGCTATCGCCGATTTGAAGACCGACATTATCCCGTTCCCAAGCCGTCCACTTCGGCGCCCATAATTCAAAGAACTGTTCTATATCAGCGATGGTCATGGTCGTTGCCCCATCGTTCGAAGGGAAGCTGTATACGCAGAATTTTCAACGTGTCCATAAAAAAAGTGTCCCGCTTCTTGGGCGGGACACTTTTCGGGAAACCCTTGTGTGCACAACTTATAGTCTAATTGTTTGATCCGTATTCTGCTCGACATCGTTGATATGATGAACACTTTATTGCGCCAAATGTTTTTTAGGCAATTGGCTTAACGTTAAATATGACTATAATATAGAAAAAAAGGGGCTTACATGCAAGGCACACGATATTTCCGAAAGAGTCAGAGAAACGCAGAGCAAAAATCCCACAGTATAGTGGGATTTTTTAGGAAACAGGTCTTGCTGTTGTTGTATTCAATAAAAAAAACGTTCTGACCATCTACCCCGGCACTCCTTGTTCTATGAGGTGAAGTGAAAATCTATTTTTTCAAAGTTAATATCGCGGAGCCGCTTGATTTCGGACTCTATTTTTAGGAAATTTTCCTCAAAGAGCTTCAGCGCGGTTTTATCGTCTTCCGGAAGATAGTGCCGTTTAATAAGATCAGCGCTTATTTTAATCGCGGCGAGAGGGTTGTTGAATTCATGGCAGACCGTTACGACTAATTCCCGAATAGCCTCTGCGCGTTTTTCCGCAATGAGCATGCGTTTTTCCACCGCGGTGATTTGCTTTCGCATGCGAATACGGTCAAGCAAATTGATGATTGTCCTTGGCAAAAGGGATTCTGTCAAATCCTCTTTAAGAAGAAAATCTTCAACCCCTAATTTCATCGCATCAATTGCTAATTTGAAATCCCGTGTGCCCGTAATAAAGATAATGGGTATGTCGGAATTTATCTGGCTCACCTGGAGACAAAATTCCAATCCGTTGGAATCCTGCAGCATATAATCCGTAAGAATGAGGTCCAGCAAGGGGTTTTGCTGAACTTCCTGCAAGGCGGTTTCCACTGTTTCTTTCCAAATAAGTTTAAATTCACGGTTCTGGAATTTTTGCAGATGATGTTGAACGACTTTTGCAAAAGTAATATCGTCATCCAACAACAAAACCGTGATGGTTTTTGGGGTATGTGCTGCAACCGGCATAGTCATGATTGCATATAAGGTAAAATTTGTTTAATTCATTTGCAATTCTTCGCCCAGGGTTGATTGTATTGACCTAAAACCATCAGTTAGGCAGTGATTTTTCTTGGGTTGCTTTTCTGAGGGAAATTATCTATACTGCCTCAACTTTTATTGTTACGAAGTGGCTGTTTTTTAAGATGTTCAACACCGCGACGGGTTGCAAGGAGACCTTTAAACTATGGCAGAAAAAAACAGAATTCTTGTTGTTGATGATGAGGATGCACTGCGCACGGTATTAAGTTCCGAGTTGGAAGGGGAGGGATATAAAGTGAACACCGCTGCAGATGGCGCAGAGGCGATCACGATTTTAAAATCACAGGCATTCGACCTGATACTGTTGGATATTAAAATGCCGAACGTTGACGGGTTTGAAGTACTCAAGTTTGTGAAGGATAATCATCCGACAACGAAAGTCATTATGCTCACCGGTTTTGCTGACCTGAAAAATGCTATCGAATCGAAAAAACTCGGTGCAGAAGATTTCGTCAGCAAGCCCTATGATTTGGTTGACCTGCTCACCACCGTTGAGCGGGTGTTGAGCGGGGTTTAAGTTTTCCACGATGTGGGAGCCAAATGGCGAAGAAGTACCGGATTCTGGTTGTTGATGATGAAGAATCAATTACCTTTCTTCTGAAAACGGAGCTTGAAGAGCTTTCCGACTATGATATTGATACCGCTCTCAACGGCACGGAAGCCATCAATCTTATCCAATCAAAAATCTACGATGTAGTTCTCCTCGATATTAAAATGCCGCGTGTTAGCGGCATTGATGTTCTTAAATACCTCAACGAGCATTCCCCTTCCACCCAAGTCATTATGCTGACGAATGTGGTTGATATGAAAACAGCCATCGAGACCATCAAGCTCGGTGCGTACGATTTTGTCAGCAAGCCCTACGACCCGGAACAGCTTCAAGCAACGGTAAGCCGCGCGATTGAAAAACGTAAGCTGGTGATAGAAAAGGAAGTGATGAAGAATGAGCTTAACAGGATCGGCGGAACCGCAGGCTTGATTGGAGAAAGCGCTATTTTCAAACATGTTGTGTCCAACACGAAAAAGGTTGCCGCAAGTGAGGCTTTTATTCTTATCCAAGGAGCAAGTGGGACGGGGAAGGAACTTATCGCTCACCTTATCCATAACGAAAGCCCAAGAAAAGACCAGCCACTCGTTGCCGTCAACTGTGCGTCAATTCCCGATCAGTTGCTCGAAAGCGAATTGTTTGGGCATGAAAAAGGCTCATTTACCAATGCCTACGTTACGAAGCAAGGGTTGGTGGAAGTTGCAAATGGTGGCACGTTATTTCTCGACGAGGTGGGAGATATCAGCCAACCGACTCAGGCGAAATTATTACGGTTTTTGGAGACAGGCGAGTTTCGCCGGGTAGGCGGGACCGCTTCGATGAAAGTGGATGTGCGCGTTGTTTCCGCGACGAATAAGAATTTACCTCAAGAAGTCCACGCAGGAAGATTTCGCGAAGATTTACTATATCGTTTGAACGTTGTGAGCATCCAGCTTCCTTTCTTAAGGGAGCGGAAAGAGGATATTCCGCTTCTCGTAGATTACTTCTTACAGCGGCAATCGAAATCCAAAGCGAAGAAAATCAGTCCCGAGGCTATGGCTATGCTCATGAAGCATGATTGGCCCGGTAATGTGAGAGAGCTTGAACATGTGATTGAAGGTGGAATTATTCTTTCTCAAGGAGAAGTTGTAGAGCCTCAAGATTTATGGATGAACCCAGCGCTTTTGTCACAATCTAAAGGTTCTTCAGATAACAACGGTCAAAATGGCTTATTGTCACTTGAGGAACTGGAAAAAATTCACATTGAAAAAGTTCTTAAATATAACCAATGGAATCGTGTAAAAACTGCCCACATGCTTGGCATTACCCCCAAAACACTTTACCTCAAAATAAAGAGATACCACATTAAAGTCGGCTCGTCGGTTGAGTCTGAATGATAAGTTTCCTTCTTTCGCGTTTTACCCCTGCCGCGTTCATCCCTTATTTCAATTACAAGCTATCTCAAAAACTACTCCGTTGCAGTGTCAGGGCTGAAGCCCTTATTTCTTTTTTGTTTTTTTATGCCCCGACCTAAAGGTCGGGGTTATAACCACGTCCTTTGCGTTTTCCAACATCTCCCGCTTTTGGATTCCGTTCATTGAACCTGCCCGTCCCGCTGTACGGGATTTCAAAAAACGGAACCGTATAACCTGCCTGCCGCAGGCATGGCGGGACAGGACGTGGTAAAATGCCCAATACAATTATTGGGTTTTAACCCATTTAAATGCCTTTAGTTTATCGTTTTTGAGATAGCTTCCAATACATTATAATATTTAAAAAAACGGACGAAATTTTTCCTTCCGACCGCAACTTTTTCAAATTTCTCTCGTCTAATATTTTGGGGAGCAAAACAAGCTACCTCCTTCTTGATGAGCCAGTTATCGGTCGCCTATGGTGGGACGACTGAGACACTGGCTCTCTTTTTTTCTTTAAGTATCCTGCTTTAGCAATTATCTTACCTTGACTTTTGGGCGTTTATTAAGTAATTTTCCCTACTTTTAAGGGAATTTTTCCCCTCTGTTGTTTAAACTATACACATCGTTCCCTCCTTAAGGAACTTTCATGTCGAAATTTCAAGGTGTTGATTATTATAAGATGGATGGTCTTTTATCTGAAGAAGAAATTTTAGTCCGTAACACAGTTCGTAATTTTGTAGATGATAATGTTGTGCCGCTCATCGAAAAGCATTATGAAGCAGGCACATTTCCAATGGAACTCGTTCCCAAAATGGCTGAGCTTGGAATGTTTGGCGCAACCTTGCCTGCAAAATACGGCTGTGCGGAAATGAATAACGTTGCGTACGGTCTTATGAACCAAGAGCTTGAGCGTGGGGATAGCGGCGCGCGCAGTTTTGTGTCAGTGCAAAGCGGACTGGTGATGTATCCGATTTATACGTTCGGCTCCGAGGAGCAAAAAGATAACTGGCTGCCGAAACTTGCCGCCGGTAAAGCCATCGGATGTTTCGGATTGACGGAACCGGATTACGGCTCCAACCCCGGTGGTCTGGTTACGCGCGCCGAAAAGAAAAGCGGCGGCTATGTTCTCAACGGCGCAAAAATGTGGATCACCAACGGCACCATCGCCGACGTTGCTGTTGTATGGGCAAAGTTGGATGGCGAGATTAAAGGATTTCTTGTCGAAAAAGGGACCAAAGGGTTCACCGCCCCCGAAATGAAAGGGAAACATTCCCTTCGCGCGTCTGTTACTTCGGAGTTGGTGTTCCAGGATTGTTTTATTCCCGAGAAAAATATTCTGCCGAAATCCGGCGGATTGAAATCCCCGTTGATGTGTCTCAGCCAAGCGCGCTATGGCATAGCATGGGGGGCAATCGGTGCGGCGATGGCGTGTTATGAAACGGCGTTGAATTACGCAAAATCCCGCATTCAATTCGGAAAGCCGATAGCGGCATTCCAACTGACGCAGGAAAAGTTAACGCACATGGTAACGGAAATTACTAAAGCGCAATTGATGTGTCTGCAGTTGGGAAGATTGAAAGATAAAGGCGAGGCGAAGTTCACACAGATTTCGATGGCGAAGCGCAACAATGTCTATCACGCGTTGGAAATCGCGCGCATGGCACGCGAAATTCTTGGAGCGAACGGCATCTTGAATGAATACCCCGTTATGCGGCACTCCGCCAATCTCGAATCGGTGAAAACGTACGAGGGCACGCACGAGATGCACACGCTTATCATTGGCGAAGATATTACGGGTATAGCGGCGTATGCGTGAGAAGGGTTAGTTCAATTATGTTTTTAAAAGAAGGGCTTTATGGCTGATAAAAAAATCATTGGTGAAGCGTTAACGTATGACGATGTCTTGTTGATCCCGGCAAAATCGTCGGTGCTGCCGCGAGAGACGGATATTCGGACAAAATTAACCCGGCATATCGAATTAAATATTCCGCTTCTCAGCGCGGCGATGGATACAGTAACAGAGTCCGCTATGGCGATTGCTCTCGCGCGGGAAGGCGGCATTGGCATTCTGCACAAGAACATGCCGATTGCCCGACAAGCGGAGGAAGTTGATAAAGTCAAGAGGTCGGAAAGCGGCATGATTCGTCATCCGATCACGCTCTCGCCCACTCAAACGGTCCGCGAGGCTCTTGAGGTGATGAGGAAATACAGCATCTCCGGCATACCCATCGTGCAGGAGGAGAACCTCGTCGGCATTCTGACAAACCGCGATTTACGTTTCGAGCCGAATTTGGATTTAGAAGTTTCCAAAGTGATGACCAATGGCAATATGATTACCGCCCCTGTCGGAACAACGCTTGAAGAAGCGGAGGTCATTCTTCAAAAGCATCGCATTGAAAAATTGCCCGTCGTTGATAAGCACGGCAAGTTGAAAGGTCTCATCACATTCAAAGATATTCAGAAAAAGAAACGCCATCCCATCGCGTGCAAGGACAAGCTCGGACGTCTGCGAGTTGGCGCCGCTGTCGGAGTTACGGTGGACACAATGGATCGCGTAGCGGCGTTGCTCCAAGCCGGCGTTGATGTCATTGTCGTAGATACGGCGCATGGGCATTCCAAAGGTGTCGTTGCAATGGTCAAGCAGATAAAATCAAAATATAGCGTGGAGCTTATTGCAGGCAACATTGGAACCGAGGAAGGCGCAAAAGAATTGGCAAAAGCAGGCGCAGATGCCGTGAAGGTTGGCATTGGTCCGGGTTCTATTTGTACGACGCGTGTCGTGGCGGGAGTTGGTGTTCCACAGATAACCGCAATTATGGAAGCCGCTAAAGGTGTGAAACGATATAACATCCCTCTCATTGCCGATGGCGGAATAAAGCAAACCGGCGATGTTGCCAAAGCCATCGCGGCAGGAGCGGATTCTGTGATGATCGGCGGTCTCTTCGCAGGATTGGATGAAAGTCCTGGCGAAAAAGTCTTGTACGAAGGGAGAAGCTATAAAATTTACCGCGGTATGGGCTCGTTGGAAGCGATGAAGCAGGGAAGCAAGGATAGATATTTTCAGGATGTTGAAGATGACCTTCAAAAGCTTGTTCCCGAAGGCATCGAAGGGCGTGTGCCCTACAAGGGAGACCTGAGCGAGACGGTTCACCAGATGATCGGTGGATTACGCGCCGCGATGGGATATTGCGGCTGCGGCACCATTGCCGAGATGAAAAAGAAAGCTCGTTTTCTACGCATGACGGATGCCGGTTTGAGAGAAAGCCATCCGCATGATATCACCGTAACCAAAGAAGCACCAAATTATCATCTCTAATCTTCCTACCGAGCGCATGACAGAGAGTGATGCCACGAGTGCCAGCCTGCCGGTCCCGTTTTTCGGGATCCCGTCCAGCGGGACAGGCAGGCAACGTCTTGAGAAACTTCGACAATCATTTTCTGGTGCTCACATCCATGCGCTCCTTGTAACGCATCTTCCCCATGTCCGTTATCTTACCGGTTTTTCAGGTTCGAATGGTGTTTGCCTTGTTACGAACCGTACGTGCTACTTCCTTTCCGATGGACGTTATCGAGAGCAGGTGCGTCAAGAGGTCGAACGTGCACGCGTCGTCATCGCAAAGGGAACTCTCTTCTCGGAAATTTCAAGCCGAAAATTACTCAAAGGCATAGAAAGGGTTGGGGTCGAAAGTCACTATCTTTCCGTTGCGAGTTTGGAAACCCTTAAAAAACTTTTTCCCCGCGTGAAGTTTGTTTCAACACGATCGCTTATTGAAAACATTGCTAGCGTTAAAGATGAATTGGAAATCGGTTATATAAAAAAAGCTGTTGCGATTACCGACCGCGTCTTTTCGAAGATTCTTAACATTCTTAAGGCTGGAGTAAGCGAGCAGGATATTGCGGCAGAAATCAGCTACCTTCACAAAAAATTCGGCGCCGAAGCAGATGCCTTCGAGCCGATTGTCGCAAGCGGAACGCGCGGCGCTTTGCCCCATGCGCGGCCATCGGCAAAGAAAATCCGCAACGGCGAGCTTGTGACGTTAGATTTTGGATGCCGTTATAATGGCTATCATAGCGACCTGACCCGTACTATCGCTGTCGGCAAGCCTTCTGCCAAAGCGAGAACGATGTATCAAGTTGTTTTGGACGCGCAACAACGTGCTCTGGATGCGGTTGCAAGTTCCATGAAGGCGCAAGCATTAGATACTGTTGCCCGTTCGTTTATTAGGAAAAAAGGTTTTGGAAAATATTTTACTCACTCGCTTGGTCACGGGCTTGGCTTGGAAATTCATGAAGTCCCTCGCATTTCTGCTCTGAGCAAAGATATTCTTTGCGAAGGGAACGTCATTACCATCGAACCGGGAATTTATATCCCTCATTTCGGCGGTGTAAGAATTGAAGATGATGTTGTCATCCGTTATAGCAGTTGCGAAATACTCAATAAATCTCCTAAAGAATTGATCGTTGTATGAAAAATGAATTCCGAAAAGTTTTAGTTATTGCGTATTATTTTCCGCCGATGGGTTTAAGCGGCGTGCAGCGGACGGCGAAGTTCGTAAAGTACTTGCCACAGTATGGATGGAAGCCGACTGTCCTTACCGTTACTCCCACCGGTTACTATGCGATGGACGATTCCTTGCTGAAGGAAGTGGAGCAAGCCGGCACGGAAATTCTCCGCGCAAACTCGCTTGATCCCAATCGCCTGTTTAGGAAACAGGGAGTCGTGAAGATGCCTTCCGAGCTGGTACGGAAAGTCCTGCAGTTCGCCGGCGACACGATGTTTTTTCCCGATACAAAAATCGGATGGAAACGAAGTGCGGTCAAAGCGGCATCGGAATTGATGAAGCGCGAGCAATTTAACCTCATTTTTGCGACAGCGCCGCCTCAGACCGATTTCTTGATTGGGGAAACCTTAAAGAAAAGATTCGGGTTGCCACTTGTGCTGGATTATCGCGATGCGTGGCTGGATTACCCGTTTAAATATTATCCGACACCGTTGCATACATACATCCACTACCGGATGGAAAAAAGAGTGCTGAAAGCTTCCGACCGCATTATCGTTACGTTGCGGCGCGTCAAAGAAAGCATCTTGAAGCATTATCTTGGGCTCGATTATAAAGATGTCGTCATTATTCCACAAGGATACGACCCGGAAGATTTTAAATCACTCACGCAATCGAAGTCTTCCCCTCGAAAAAAAATGTGCATAACACATGCAGGGACCTTCTATGCGGGAAGAAATCCATCGGTGATGCTTCAGGCTTTGCATAATGTGTTTCATGAGTTTCCCAATCTCCGCGGTCGAATCGAACTGAAGCTCATTGGCAATGTGCGGGGTGAAGACCAATCGTTTGTCAATAAGTTACGATTGCAACAGGACGTAACGTTCCTCGGCTATCTCGAACATCGTGACTGCACCAAACAATTGGTGGAGTCCGATATCCTTTGGATAGCGCTGGATAATAATTTTCAATCGCCGGGAAAATTGTACGAGTACATCGGCGCACGTAGGCCGATTCTCGGCTCCATTGTTGATGGATATATGAAGCAATTGATTTTGGAGAGCAAATCAGGCGTTTGTATTCCTCCAACGGACGTCAAAGCACATGAAACGGCAATTGTCGAATTGTTTAGTCAATACGAGAAGAATCAATTGAAACAGATGTCCTCGGATTTTGCTCAGAAATACAATCGGCTCATGTTGACAGGGGAGCTTGCTAAACAATTTGAATCGCTGATGGATATAGATAAAAATGCCTTCGTAAAGACGGAGGTGCAGACAGCGTGAACGTTCTTGTCATTGGCTCGGGAGGAAGAGAGCACGCTCTCGTATGGAAGCTTCGGCAAAGTCCGACCGTGAACGCTCTTTACTGTGCTCCGGGGAACGCCGGTATTGGAGAAACGGCGGAGCTGGTTTCCCTCAAGCCGACAGATTTAGATGGGTTGCTGCGCTTCGCAAAAGAAAATAACATTGACCTCACCATCGTTGGTCCTGAGCAACCCTTGGTGCTTGGCATTGTTGATATGTTCCGGAAAAACGGATTGAAGATATTCGGTCCAAGCAAAGCCGCGGCGGCGTTAGAAGGAAGCAAAGTGTTTGCAAAAGATTTCATGGCAAGGCACGGAATTCCTACCGCACGCTTTCGAAGTTTTTCTAAAGAAGAACAATTTGAAGCAGAACGATTTATCCATGAGCTTGCGCCGCCCATTGTCGTAAAAGCCGATGGACTTGCCGCAGGGAAGGGCGTTTTAATTTGCAATACGAAAGAAAGTGCCATTGAAGCGCTTCATGATCTCATGGTGAAAAAAATGTTCGGTTCCGCGGGAGAGAAAGTAGTGATTGAGGAGTATCTTGTGGGGGAGGAAGCCTCTGTGTTTGCAATAACGGATGGCGAAAAATTTGTAACGCTTGCCTCGGCGCAAGATCATAAAAGAATTCTGGATAATGATCAGGGAAAAAACACGGGCGGTATGGGCGCGTATGCGCCTGCGTCGGTGGTAGATGAAAAATTGATGAAACGCATTGTTCGAGAAGTCATTACTCCCACACTCAAAGGAATGATGAACGATGGAGTGCCCTATCAAGGCTGTCTTTATTGTGGTTTAATGATCACTGAAACGGGCCCCAAAGTCATTGAATATAATTGTAGATTGGGTGACCCGGAAGCGCAGGTAGTGATTCCTCTTATTGATGGTGATCTTGCCCAGCTTCTTTTATCGGCGGCAGAAGGGAAATTGAATCCGGATATAGCAAAACAGCATCCCGCGTCCGCAGTGTGTGTGGTGATGGCTTCCCGTGGCTACCCCGATGATTACGAGACTGGAAAAGAAATTCGCGGTCTCGATACATTTAAGCCTGACGATGGGGTTGTTATTTTTCATGCTGGTACTCGTTCAGAGGGGAAAAAGGTTCTTACTTCCGGCGGGCGCGTTCTTGGTGTAACGGCTATTGGATATGACAACGATCTGCGCGATGCTATCCAGAGCGCTTACCGGGCAGTGAGCAAAATTGCATTCGACGGCGCATATTATCGCAGTGATATTGGGAAAAAAGGACTGAGCAAACTTCAAAATATAAAATAGATTTGTTTCGCGAGAGATTGTGTGTTGCAAAGTTACCGGCAACTCACACCCCTTGTCCCGATAAAATCAGTGAGGAAAAAATCTTAAGGGCGAATGTTGGTTTCTCCTCGCGGAGTGGAACAAACTCTCTTATTGTGAAGTGCATCTATGCTTGGGATAAAAGTTTTATCAGAGCAGCCAATTTAATTAAAGCTGCTATTTTAGAAGGTTAACAATGAACATTCTTGTAACAGGTGGCGCGGGATTTATTGGGTCGCATGTGGTTGATGCTTATATCGCGGATGGCCATAACGTTGTCGTTGTTGATGATCTTTCCGCGGGTTTCAAGGAGAACGTCAACCCTCGCGCGGAGTTTTACAAGCTGGATATACGAAGCGAGGAACTCGAGCAAATTTTCCGAAAACATACCATCGAAGTTGTCAATCATCACGCGGCGCAGATGGATGTCCGAAAATCCGTTGCCGACCCCAAGTTCGATGCCAATCTCAACATTATTGGCGGACTGAATGTATTTGAAGCGGGACGGCGGTGCGGTGTTCGAAAATTCATTTTTTCTTCAACGGGCGGCGCTATTTATGGAGAACAGGACTATTTCCCCGCAGACGAACAGCATCCTTTGAGACCTCTATCACCGTACGGTATCACAAAATTGTGTACCGAGAAGTATCTGTTTTATTATAAAGAAGTTTATGGAATTGATTATGTGATACTTCGTTACGCCAACATTTATGGTCCCCGGCAAAATTCTCACGGCGAAGCCGGCGTTGTTGCAATTTTTGCGGAGAAAATGCTCCATGGTGATCAACCCATGATCAATGGCGATGGAAAGCAAACAAGAGATTATACCTATGTCGGCGATGTCGTGAAAGCCAATCTTCTCGCGTTACACTCAAGTGGCTCGGATATTTTCAATATCGGAACCGGTAAAGAGACAAACGTAAACGAGATATTTCTCAAACTGCGCCAATATTTGAATCCGTCGTGTGTTGAGAAGCATAGTCCCGCGAAACAGGGAGAGCAGTTGAGAAGCGTTATCAGTTATAAAAAAATTCAAACGAAACTTGGCTGGACCCCCTCTGTCTCGCTTGATGAAGGAATTCGTATGACCGCGGAATTTTTCAAAAAGAAAGCACATTGATTTTCGTGCCTACGAACGCATCAGATATTGTTGTGGATTTACTCAAAGGAGATCGCCGGGCTGTTGCACGGGCAATCTCTCAGGTGGAAAACAACTCGTGGGTTTCCTCGGATTTGCTTAGGCAGATCTATGCTCACACAGGCAAAGCATACCGTATTGGTATTACCGGTCCTCCGGGTGCGGGTAAAAGCACTCTTACAAACAAACTTGCAAAATATTATCGAAGCAAGAATCTAAAAATCGGCATTATTGCAGTTGACCCCACAAGCCCTTTTACCGGCGGCGCATTGCTTGGCGATCGTGTGCGGATGGCTGAGGTGGAATTGGATGACGGAGTTTTTATTCGCAGTATGGCATCGCGCGGCAGCCTGGGCGGACTGAGCCAGAAAGCTAAAGAAGCAGCGGACATTCTCGATGCTTCCGGACACGATGTCGTAATTTTGGAAACCGTTGGCGTCGGTCAATCGGAGTTGGATATTGCCGGGGCGGCTGATACGACGGTCGTGGTGCTTGTTCCCGAATCCGGCGACGGCATCCAAGCGATGAAGGCTGGCTTGATGGAGATTGCGGATTTCTTTGTCTTGAATAAAGCTGATCGCCCCGGCGCCGAGCAAGCCGCTATGTCCATTAAAATGATTCTCGGATTCCGGGCGCATGATACGTCCACATGGATGCCGGACGTTTTGAAAACACAAGCAAGCGAAGGCAAGGGGGTTGAGGAAGTGGCAGTGTTCATTCAAAAACATAAAGAATATCTTGAAGCGCATGGCGGATTATCCCAACGCCGCAAAGCCAGTTTGGAAAACCGTATCCGCGAAATTGTTGATGACCAATTACAGATAGATTTTTGGAACAATGACCGCTCCGCAGAACTAAGCAATAAAATTGAAATGGTTCTGCAGCGTAAATCCACGCCATACGATTTGGCGGAAACATTAATCCGGGATTTTAAAAATATACCGGAACGTAAATAACATATCATTCATCATTTGTTAAACGATAAAGGGATGATCCATGGGTAGTGAAACCGCACTCGAAAGCGGCATTGATTTTCAATTAACCGAAGAGATGAAAATGATGCAGCAAGCCGCTCGGGATTTTGCCGAAGCGGAAATCAAACCGCATGTTATGAAGTACGATGAAGCACAAGAGTTTCCCATGGCTGTTGTCAAAAAAATGGCGGAGCTTGGTTTTTTCGGCGCTACAATCCCGACCGAATTAGGTGGTGCAGGATTATCTCCTCTGGAATTTGTTGTCATTATGGAAGAAATCTCTCGCATTGACCCCTCTGTTGGATTGACCTTAGCCGCCCACAGTGGTTTGTGTTTGCAGCATATTGCAATGTTTGCCAACGACGCACAAAAGAAACAATACATTCCCGATCTTGCAACGGGTAAAAAGATTGGTTCATGGTGTTTAACAGAACCCAGCTCAGGCAGTGACGCGTCCGGTATGAAGACAACGGCTGTTCTTCATGATGATCATTATGTCCTCAACGGCGCAAAGACATTTATCACGAATGGTTCGCACGCATCTACGTATGTGGTGATGGCAAAAACGGATACTTCCAAAGGTAGTAGCGGCATTTCTGCGTTCATCGTTGAGCGAGAAATGAAAGGTGTCAGCGTTGGCAAGAAAGAAAATAAATTGGGCATGCGGGCGAGCGATACCGTGATGATGCTGTTCGATAGTGTCCGCGTGCCGAAGTCAAATTTGCTGGGTAAGGAAGGAGAGGGGTTCAAACAGGCTCTCGCTGTGCTCGATGGCGGAAGAATAGGTATTGCGGCGCTTTCTGTCGGTCTTGCGCAAGGAGCTCTTGATGCGTCTATTAAATATGCCAAGGAACGTCAGCAGTTTGGCAAGCCCATCGGTGAGTTTCAGGGAATTCAATTCAAGCTTGCCGATATGGCAACGGAAATTCAAGCTGCGCGATTGCTTACGTATCGAGCGGCGTTTGAAAAGGCTCAAGGGCGAAACATCAATCTCCTTGCTGCCGAGGCGAAGTTGTTTGCCAGCGAGGTTGCCCAACGTGTTGCTACGGAAGCAGTGCAAGTTCACGGCGGATACGGTTTTATTAAAGAGTTTCCAGTCGAAAAATATTATCGCGATGTAAAATTGCTGACAATTGGCGAGGGGACTTCGGAGGTGCAGCGGATGGTGATTGCTAAAAATTTATTAAAATAAAATCCATTCCTATGATATCAATCTCAAAAGAAAATTACTACGGCATCATAGCGCTGTTGTTTATTATTTCCGGCGCTGCGGGATTAATGTATCAAGTCGTCTGGTTTAAGTATCTTTCTTTGTTTCTGGGCAATACTACGTATGCGCAGACCGTTGTGCTGGCAACGTTTATGGGCGGTCTGGCTATCGGCGCATCGTTGTGGGGCCGTCGTGCGGATACGTCCAAACATCTGTTACGTATTTATGCTTTCCTCGAAATC
>JACQBK010000107.1 GCA_016194505.1 Ignavibacteriales bacterium
GAGCTTCGGCGGTATCCTGTTTGTTCGGGCTTCCGAATCCGATATGGGTGCGGATTTTAATTAGCGACGGTCGCTCGGTTTCCTCTTGCGCCGCCTTGATAGCTGTATGAATGACTTCAAGGTCGTTGCCATCGGTTACAGTTTGGACATGCCAGCCGTAGGATTCGAATCGCTTGCCGACATCTTCGGTAAATGTCAACTCCGTGTTGCCATCAATGCTGATGTGGTTATCATCATAGAGATAGATAATATTGCCGAGTCCGAGATGCCCGGCAAGAGAAGCCGTTTCCGAAGTGACGCCTTCCATCAAGTCGCCGTCGCTTACGATCCCATAAATCCGATAATTGACAATATCACAATGAGGACGATTGTAGCGGGCAGCCAGAAATTGTTCAGCAATTGCCATGCCTACGCCGTTGGAAAAACCCTGACCAAGCGGCCCCGTTGTTGTTTCTACTCCCGCTGTTATGTGGGATTCAGGGTGACCGGGCGTTTTGCTTCCCCGCTGTCGAAAATTTTTGATGTCATTGAGCGTAAGATCATAACCGGTAAGGTGCATCAAGCTGTACAGAAGCATACAGCCGTGACCCGCAGAAAGAATAAACCGGTCGCGGTTATGCCAGTGCGGATTTGACGGATTGTGTTTGAGGTGGCGCGTCCAGAGGACGTATGCCATTGGTGCTGCACCCATGGGTAAGCCCGGGTGCCCGGATTTTGCTTTTTGGACTCCATCAATGGCGAGCATGCGGATGGTGTTGATGCACAGTTGGTCGAGCGAGCTTGTAGTCAGAAACAATCTCCTTTACTTGATAATAATTTCAGGCCAGTTGTTTCACAACGGGGATCTCATACTGCGGAGATCGAACGCAGTATGCCAACAAAGATAGCGAACGCTTTTGAAAAATCCAACGGGAAGATGTGGGGAAATACGAGGGAGCGAGCATGAACCTTCCGAAGGCACCTGCCTTCGGAAGGTTATCTCATTACTTCAACAGGGAAGAGCTTTTACGCAGTGGTCTCGACTTGCGCCGTTTCCTTCACCGACGATTCGATACGATATGAATGGGTAATCTTTGCCGTTGCACTCACAATTGCGCTCACAGAGCAATATTTCGTTGTGGATAACTCAATTGCTCGCTCAACATCTGCAGGATTTATGCCTTCACCGTAAAAGATATATTCAACATGAATATCGGTAAAGATTTTCGGGTTTTCTTCGCGCTCGTTGCCGGTGACGTGAACCTCATAAGCTTGCAAAGGAACGCGCTTTTTCTTTAAAATAGGAACAACATCGCTGGATGTGCAGCCTGCCAACGCCATCAGCAATAATTCTTTTGGCGTAGAGCCAGCTTGGCTGCCGCCAAACTGCGGCGTGCCGTCCATAATGACCCAATGGTTTGAATTTCCCTTTGCCGCAAACGTGACTCCCTGCACTTGTTTTAAAAAAACTTCTTTTGTCATGCGATTACTTTCTTTTGAGTTGAACAATCAGTTTTAATTTGCTTCAACTCCGACCAAATGCTCCTCGAGTTTTTGTTGAAGCACTCGTTTCGGCACCGCGCCGATCACCGCATCCACCATTTTACCGTTCTTGAAAATACCAAGCGTCGGTATGCTGCGGATGCCATACTGGGCGGCTGTTTGCATATTGTCGTCCGTGTTGAGCTTAGCAACTTTGATTTTGCCCGCGTACTCGTTGGCAAGCTCCTCGACGATGGGACCTACCATGCGGCATGGTCCGCACCACGGCGCCCAAAAATCAACAAGAACCGGCAGTTTGGAGTTTAAAACTTCAGTTTGAAAATTTGTGTCAGTTGCTGTTACGAGATTGTTGTTCATAAAACTCTCCAATGAAATATGTTATAGTTTTAATAATTGTTCCAGAAAAAAACACCGCGTTGAGCAGGGGTGAGGCATGCCTCACCCCTACGACTTTCTACACTATATGAGATGCTGAAAATGAAAAAAGGATTCAATCATCGGCTGAAAGCCTTTGCCGGCCCTTTTTGGGTAATGCCTTCTTCATTCTTAATTGTAAGACAGCAAACAATTTTTTCTCAGATTTTCGAGATGGATGCGGACAAGGGAGATGTTTGTACAAAAGAACCATCTTTTTCATGCTATCCAAATATGCGGTGCAATTGGGGCAACATTGAAGGTGTCTTTGAATGTTCCTCTGCGATGCCGATGTTAAGGGAGTGTCGAGCTGGTTCTCGATACATCCCGCAACGTTTTTGCAATTGATTTTTCGTATATGTCTATGGGAAGGCATCTTCTATCTCTTTTGCTGAATCCTTTACGCTTTGTTCCCGGTCCGCTTTGTAGAAATCTTAAAGGGTAGGTAAAGGGGACAGAACCCCAGAAAACTTGTCAACAAAAAGATCAATGCAAAAGCGCCAAGCACCAAAGCAACCGTGCCCGTAATTTGATTCGTGAAGTATAAAATACCGATGACAATTGCAATGAGAGTGCGGAGACCCCGATCAATGGTTCCCATATTCTGTTTCATGGCAAATCCCTTATTTTATGTGAAAGTGAATACAGCAGAGAATGAGCTTTCACATTATGGGATGCAAGAAGCAGAAAAAAGGTTCAGGAAGAAAAGGCTGTTTTTTTACCACGTCCCGAAGGGATCCCTTTGGGAGATGGACACGGAATCGCACGGATATTTTAAACATAATCTTTTTCCGTGACAATCCCTGCCTGCCGGCAGGCAGGTGTGATAATCCGTGGTAAAAATTTATTCTCAAGGATGCAGCTTGAGGATCGCGTATAATTTTTTACGCGATTGTTGGGAAGGGCGAGGATTGGGTTGCAGCTTATACAGGCGGATGGTTTTTGTCATGCTATCCAAATACGCCGTGCAATTCGGGCACTTCGTGAGGTGTTGTTTGATTTCCCGGCATTGCTTTGAGTTCAGTTTTTGGTCAAGTTCGTCGCAAATATGCTTCACGACGTCGGAACAATGGACCTTCGTCTGTTTCATGATGTCATGTACTCGTTTAATTGTTCGCGAAGGAAGACCCGTGCCCGCCGCAACCGGGATTTCACCGCAGGCACTGTGAGTTTTAAAATTTTTGCCGTCTCTTCCGCCGATTGCCCTTCAACATCCCGGAGAATGAAAACAACACGGTACTCGACGGGCAATTTTTGAATTGCAGTATCGAGCGTGCCGCGCAGTTCTTTATCCATAACAGAATCCAGCGGCGTTTCTTTCCATGAGGGGATTGTCTGAAGACGTTTTCCTGCCGCATCCATCACTGGCTCATCAGAAAATCCTTCCGGCTCATCAAGGCTCACCGTCGCTTCGTCAAGTTTCCGCCTTCGGTGTTTCATGAGGCAGTTGTTCGTCACGATAGCATAGAGCCATGTCGTAAATTTCGATTTTCCGTCAAACTGCTTTATTTTTCGGAAGACGTTGATGAACGTATCCTGCCACGCTTCTTCTGCTTTTTCTTTATCACGGCAGACTTTGTACGCGAAGCTATAGACCAACGATTCGTACTTCTTGACAAGTTGAATGAACGCTTGCTCGTTTCCTTCTTGCGCTTGGCGGATGAGGGAAAGGTTATCGGCTATTTTAGTTTTATCTGATTTCAACGAACTCTCCACGCTCTTTGTCTTTATGGACGTTATCCCAATGGAAGTAGCGTCCGTTCATTGCAATGTAAACGCCGAAGGGGAGGGTCTGGACAAATGCGAGAGCGCTTCCTAAATTAAACAATCCATCCGAGCTGCCGAATTTGTAGGGAATCATCGCTCCCGTAAGCACGATCGTTTTATCCCGAATTGCTTTTCCCAAGACTCTTGCCGTTTCTTCCATCGTATCCGTGCCATGCGTGATGACGATTTTATCTTCTTTTGTGTTGAGGCAATTTTGCAGAATGATTTCTCTGTCGGCGGCAGTCATTTCGAGACTATCAATCATCATGAGCGTCCGTATATCAACATCAACCTTGCACCGACCGAGTTCTAACATCTCGTGGAGATGAGTATCCTTAAAAAACAGCGCGCCATCCAGCTCGTTATATTCTTTGTCAAATGTTCCGCCTGTAACAAAAATTCTGATGTGCATAGACCATTCACCTTGCCATGGTTATCTGTCCGGTTGGTTTTTTCAAATGTAAAACATAAAAACTTGAATAGCTAAGGCAATACTCGCATTTTGATGAATAGTAGTGGCGAGGCATGCCTCGCCACTACACCTGCAATGGCACCCCTTCTTTCGCTCGTCATTTTTCTCTATATTATACAATATGCTTTCTCTCGAACATATCACACTCCAGTTCGGCGGCCGGGCTTTGTTTAATGACCTCTCCAGCCTCATTAGTCCGCACGACCGAATTGGGCTTGTTGGCTCAAATGGACAAGGGAAATCTACCCTGTTGAAAATTATCGTTGGCGATGCAACTCCCGATTCGGGCAAAGTTGCTAAAGCCCATTACGTGACGGCTGGATATCTTCCTCAGGATGGCGTTATTGCAAGCGGCAAGACTCTTTATAAAGAGGTCGAAACGGCGTTTGAAGATGTGGTGAGCGTGCAACAAGAATTGGAAGAAGCGCAATCAAATCTCAACTCGCTTGATCCTCAAACTGAAGAATATGCGGAGACGCTTGAAATTTATGGGGAGCTTCACCATAAGCTGGAGGACCTCGACGCGTTCCGCATGAAATCAAAAATCGAACGCGTATTGATGGGGCTTGGTTTTTCCGTTGAAGATTTAGAGCGGCAGACCGAGGAGTTCAGCGGTGGCTGGCAGATGAGAATTGCGCTCGCCAAACTGCTTTTGAAAGAGCCATCGTTGTTGCTTCTGGATGAGCCTACGAACCATCTCGATATTGACTCCTTACAATGGCTGGAAGAATATCTTCATCAGTATAATGGAGCAATTATTCTCGTTTCTCACGACCGCGCATTTCTGGATAGTCTTTGCACCAAAACATTCGCCTTGAGCATGGGAACGATGGAAGAATACGCCGGGAATTATTCCTTCTATGAGCAAGAGCGACTGGTGCGCAAGGAATTGCAGATGAATGCGTTCAAAAATCAGCAGCAGCAATTAAAACAAACGCAAGAGTTTATTGACCGATTTCGTTATAAGGCGACGAAGGCGCGTCAGGTTCAAAGCCGCATCAAGCAATTGGAAAAAATCGAGCTTATCGAGATTGAGAACGAGGAGGAAAAAATTCATTTTCGATTTCCTAAGCCCGTCCAAAGCGGCCGTGTGGTGGTGGAATTGAAAAACCTTGACAAGAGTTATGACGGTAAAAAAGTTTTCGATACGCTGAATTATAAAATCGAGCGCGGCGACCGTATTGCCGTTGTGGGAGTGAATGGAGCTGGCAAATCAACCTTCTCGCGAATCCTTGCAGGCGCGGAACCATTTAACGCCGGCGAGCGCGTTATCGGTTACAATGTTATTCTGTCGTACTTTGCCCAACATCAGGCGGAAGAGCTTGATATGTCCAAAGAAGCGTTGGAGATTGTAGATGAAGTTGCTGAGGGAGAAATACGAAAAAAGCTTCGGACGATTCTCGGCTCGTTCCTTTTCCATGGCGATGATGTCTTTAAACGGGTCTCGGTGCTTTCGGGCGGAGAAAAAAGCCGGTTGGCGCTGGCGAAAATGCTTTTACAGCCTGCTAATTTCTTGATTATGGACGAGCCGACCAACCATCTCGATATGCGCTCGAAAAAAGTTTTGCAAGAAGCATTGCAAACCTATGAAGGCACGTATGTTATCGTTTCTCACGACCGCTCGTTCCTCGATCCAATTGTCAATAAGGTGCTGGAGTTCAGCACGGCAGGCGTAAAGACCTATCTTGGTACTGTGAGCGATTACCTGCACAAGAAAAAAGAAGAAAAGAATTTCCTGCAAGCTTCAGAACAATTGCTTGCCAAGGAAGCTTACGGGTCAAAAGTAAGCGATAAAGAAAGAAAACGAATAGAAGCTGAACACCGCCAGCAGCTTTCCCAGAAACTCAAGCCATTGAAGAATCAAATTGAAATTGTCGAAAAAGACATCGAACAGTTAGAGGCTCGAAAAAGGGAAATGGAAATACTCATGGCGAATGCGGATTTCTACAAGGATGGCGAAGAAGCGAAAAAAATTTCCGCCGAATACAAGGAGGTCCAACAGCAATTGCAGGATTGTTATTTCGGTTGGAATAACCTTACCGACCAGATAAGCAACATTGAAAGGTAACCCCTGCCAGGGTCCTACCTCTCCCCGTTCGACTTTTCCTTCCGCTCACCTCGCTTTTCCCAAAAACTTGTTTCACATTCCGATTCTTTGGAAAAACGCTTCGCCTGCTCATTCTATTTACCATTTTAAAACATTCCGCTTAAATTTTTTTTACTCTCGGAGGAAAAAATATTTGCAATCACAAGAAATGTATGATTATGAGACAATTTAAAAACGACTATCGCATCGTTGGGAAAGACATATATTAAAGACTATTTTATCTTGTTAATTGTAATAATGATAGTGCGTTGTATAAGAAGCTGAATCGTATTTTTAAGCTATTTAATAGATCGTTTGTGGTATAGATTGTGCGTGAGATTTTTCAACAGGACAGGTTAGCAACGAGTATCTTTTCCCTTCTCCTGGGTGCCTTTCCTTGCCCTTTAACGATGTACAATAGCAATATCGTTCTCTTAAGAAAGGAGACGATAGCAATGGACTACTTGAAAGACGAGGAGTGTCTCAGTTCTATCTCTGAGATTCTTAGTACTCTCAAATCAACAAACCAATCCGAGAAAGTGTTGCATCTTATCGTTCATCGGCTGGTAAAAATTTTTAAGTGTCAGACATGTGCCGTGGTAGTGGTTAATCCGAACACGGAGTATCTCAACGTTTTAATTAGTTGCGGCCTTTCGTTGACGTTCGTAAAGGCATTCCGCAGGAGGCTTACTACCAATGCTCTGGGAAAACTCCTGTGGACCGGGAAGCCGGTTATTATTCAGGATAGCGCACAGTATCCTCAACTGGCGGGAGAAGTGAAACACGAGCATCCCTTTGGCTCTTGTGCAGCAGTGCAGATCGCTGTGGATCACCGGACGCTCGGCTATTTGTACGTTGACAGCACAGACGTCAACGAGTTTTCCGAGAATGATATTTCCACGATACAAAGTTTTGCAGATTTCGCGGGACTTGCATTGCAGAAATCATATCTCTACGAAGAAAATCTTCGCCTGGATAACATTGACCACGAGACGGAGCTTGAAAAGTATTCTTCTTTTTTGGAACGCGTAGAATCGAGCATTGAACGCTGTGAACAGTTCGGTGTGATGATTCTCGATGTTGATAATTTCAAGCATATTGCGCTTACCTACGGATACGATATCTCCAAAAAAGTACTGAAGGAAATTGCCTCTCTCGTGAAATCAAAACTAAGACATATTGATGTTGCAGGGCGTTATGGGTTTGATGAGTTCATTCTTCTTCGTGCGAATGCTTTGCTGGAAAACGCCGTTGATTTTGCGAACGAAGTACGGGAATCGGTGGAACATGGAATCTTTACGGAAAAGGGGATTCATACAACGATCAGCATTGGTGTCGCCGCCTATCCGAAGAATGCCCGCTCGATTGATGCGCTGCTTCTCACTGCAAAAGAGGCGTTGTTCGAGGCTCAACGGGCTGGGAGGAATCAGGTGTTTTCTCATTTGCAGCAATCGTATGAAAATACCCCTGCGTTGCATGATGGTTGATCCTTATTGTTTGTGTGAATGTTGTGCTTGACTTAGATGCGCGAAAAGTTGTATACTAATATTCATTAAGCAGGTTGAATGGAGTAGCATCCAATGGTGATATGGCACTTAGCAGAAGATGCCTTGCGAAGCCCTGAGGTAGTGCGCGTAGGCGAAAGTGTTGCACTTTGGATCGGAACGCATCCGATTGAGCCGGGACAGTACTTGAAAGTGGAGTGGCGAAAAACACAAACGAACGGTTCTCACCATACGGGAACAATCGAAGCAATCTGGCAGTGGAATGAAGATTGGCGCAGCAACAGCTATTGGCTGGCAACATTCGGCCCCTTTGATGAAGGCGATAAGGTTGAATATGTCATCCACGGGGAATCGAATGAGGGCGAAATAAGCACACAGGTGTTTGAGTTTGTTGTTCAGAACTCTAATGAAAACGAATTGGAATAATAATAGAAGAAGACAACCATCTTATCTATAAGTAACCGTTGAGAAAGAACCCAAGAATGATTTCTTGGGCTTTTTGTTATCATGCTGGAAGCAACAATTGTTCTCAAGAGACACACAAAGTGCAATGCTAAGGATGCAAAGTTGATCTCTATCACATAAAAGGGAGTGCTGTGGATGGTGATGTTCTCAATACATATGCGGAGCTTGATTGTACTCACAGCTATTGTGCCACGAGTATGTTACCTTGATTATAGATTAACTTTTAATTCATGGTTATAATGTTTAACAACTTAAGGAGAACTTTAAATGGGGACGAGGAAGCTTTTGCTGTATGTGGGGATGATTATAGCCACAATTATAGTGTTTGGGGTTATCGGTTGCTCAAAATCTGACCCTGTAAGCCTTAACGATAACCCGGCTGTAAACTTGGCGGTGTCATTTTCAAAATCGGGCTCAGTGACCGGGTTGCTCAAGAGCTTTGGGGACCTGGGGGCTGATTCGCTACGCATTGATAGCGCTATTGTCGTTTTTCAACGAATCAAGTTCGAATCGCATGTGGATTCGGTTGCCGTTGATTCGACCGGAAAAGATTTAGATGATGATCACGAGGTCAATTTTATGTTCAAAGGTCCCTTTGTGGTTCATATGCGAGATACGCTTGCAATTAACTTCGCGAATCAAACATTGCCGGCAGGAACGTATGATGGCATCAAGTTTAAGATCCATCGTTTACAACCGAACGAGCATGCTGAAGATAGTGACGACCACAATAATAAACCCCGCATGCGAAGCGATTCGTTGCCAACGGGTTCCAGTATAGTTGTGTGGGGGACGATCAAGAAAAACGGTATGTGGGTTCCCTTTACGTTCAAATTTGATGGCGAGGTTGAATTTAAAATCAAGGGGAGCTTTACTGTCTCTCAATCTTCCAGCACGGTCAAGATCGCTTTGAATTTCAATATCGGCTCGTGGTTCAAAAATCCTCAAACCGGGGCGTTGCTTGATCCGACTGATACCTCAAATGCAATGCGTGATCTCATTAAGCGAGCAATTTATCTTTCGTTTGGAAAAGGCAAAGGTGGTCACGATAGAAATGACGATGGTCATCCGGATGATTAAGTAACTATCGTCGAATACAGACTCATTCTTAACGTGTTAACCATTATGCAGCGCAGAGACTTCTCTGCGCTGCATTTTTTTGTGCAGTATTGTTATAATTTTGCGAGCACTGATGCTCTCCAACTTTTTCTTGACAAACTCCAAATAACTTCTTACTATTTGCCCGTTATCCCCAGTTCAAGCCTTTCTCTTTCCACTTACCAAAAGGAGGTCCCATGAAAAGCTCCAAGTTTTGGATTGCGGTAGTTGTTGCGGGAGTTGCTATGAATGTTGTTGATTTTGTTTTTCAGGGGATGCTGTTTAGCAAGATGATTTATGTGAAATTTCCGCAGTTGTTCAACATGAGCCCATCTAACATGCCCTATTACATTGTGGGTGATTTTATTACAGTGCTCGTGTTTGCCTGGGTGTATGATAAAGTGTATGCGAGTTTTGGGGGCGGGGCAAAAGGAGGGATGATGGCAGGAATGTACGCCGGAATCCTTGCGAATTTCCCCATGTGGATTTTTGCCCACCTTTCTATCAATGGTTTTCCTTATTGGGTTTCATGGGCCTTCATAATTTATGGCATTGTGTGGTATAACATTGCAGGAACCATTGTAGGTGCAATGTATAAAAAAGGGGAAGCTGCTTAGTAAGCTTAAGTGAACATGGAGTGTAAGGGTTTAACAACAAAGCCTGTCCCGCAAACCGAGACAGGCTTTGTTTTGAGTATTTAGAAGCCATCTCAAAAATGTTTCAGAACCTTGCGAAGGTTATAGCTTGTGTGCCGACACATGACCTGATATATCGGGAGGAGAAAAGTTTTCCCCCTTTTTTTAAGTCCCGAAGGGATCCCTTTGGGAGGGGAGTGTCCCGCTCGCCTTTGGCGGGACGAGGGGGGTCCAAAAAACTGTTACCTCTGGTCGTGGTAATGTACTTTTTTTATGCCATCGTATGGAAGACGGACTGCACGTCGTCATCTTCCTCGATCTTATCAAGAAGCTCCTGCACTTCTTTTGCCTCAGCTTCGGTAAGTTCCTTTGTTGTCGTAGGGAGATATTGAAGCTCGGTGCTGATGACATCAACACCTTTTTCTTCGAGCGCTTTCTGCATCGCTCCGAAATCCTGGAACGATGTGTACACATAAATTTCTTTTTCGTGCTGGACGAGGTCTTCTAGGCCATGGTCAATGAATTCCAGCTCGAACTCATCAAGATTTGGAATTTTCTCCGCCGCTATCTTAAAGACTCCCTTGTGCTCAAACATAAACGCAATAGAGCCGCTTGTGCCGAGCGATCCCCCGTACCGTGAGAAGTGATGCCGGATATTTGCTACCGTTCGCGTGGGGTTATCTGTTGCGCATTCGATTAGCACTGCAATGCCATGCGGCGCATAGCCTTCGTACACCACTTCCTGGTAGCCCGTCGTGTCTTTGGATGACGCGCGTTTAATGGCGGCTTCCACGCGGTCCTTCGGCATGTTAACGCTCTTCGCGTTTTGTATGGCGATGCGCAGCCGCGAATTGACCTTTGGGTCAATGCCGCCTGCTTTTACTGCAATATCAATATCTCTGCTGATGCGGTTAAATGCTTTCGACATGCGAGCGAACCTCGCAAACATCGTATGTTTTCGTTTTTCAAAAATGCGTCCCATAAGTCTCTGTTATTAAACTGAAAGAATAATGGTTACCTAATCGTGCTAAATTTAGGGATGAATAAAATACGAATTTTATTGCAGGAGTGAAAGAGTAGTGCCTAATTTAAATTCTTTCTGGGCGGTCACGGACCGCTCCGTGACCGTTTTGGAGATATTTTCTGCTGTCACGGTATGGACCGTGACAGCCAAGAAAACCAAATTAGGGCATTACAAGAAAAAAAGGATAGTTGTAAATAAAAAAGCCTGTCCCAGTATATTGAGACAGGCTTTCGCTCCGCGAGTAGGACTCTGCGCCAGAGGCGCACACGTGCGCCATCTGTTTGGCGCATGAGTTTGCTAACATACGGATACAAAAATTCTGTTTCGTTGCGAGCAAGGTCTATGACCTTTTTCTCCATTGGTGATGTGCAATGAAATGTTGATGAGTTTACCATTCATTGACTTCTCTTGGGTCAAATTGAACTATCGCAACCGCTTTACTTTTGTGTCGAACAAGCGGTGGAACCGATAATAATGCTTCTTTTTCATTATCGGCATCAATGATAACCCATCCGCAATGCTCGCCGGATTTGCATCCCCAGTAATAATGTGTGAGATATCCGATTGAAAGAGTTTCCTTCACGATATGTTTGCAATCTTCTATTGTATGTGGTGAACTTACTAGAAACTTTTGCATTAAACTGCCCTCCACATTTTATTGATAAATGTAATTGCAGGAATCTAAAAACTTCCTGACTCAAAATCAAGGTGATGAGTGAAGATATTCGGGAATCAATGCATCTCGATCCTAACCTGTTTGCGGCGGACGCACACATATGACTCTCTATTTATGCTCCATTATGTCTTAGGGAGAGTCTATTAAAGACGGAAGGATTGAATTCAGAATTAGGGGGAACGGAATGATAGTGAAACGTTAGAACGAGGTTGTAAACCAACGGGGATAGAGTTGACTCCCGTGTTGGATTGCTCCGCGAGTAGGACTCGAACCTACATCCCGACTGTGTCGGGATACAGCCGCCCAAGATATCAAATGCCTATAAGCCCGTCGATTAATTTCTGAATCATTGCCTTGCTTTTCCAGGATTTTACCTTTTTTTCGGCTTTTAATGCATCAAATTTATCTGGAAATTCTTTTGTAAAGGCAATTTCCCATGGTCTATAACGTGCTGTAAAGCCTTTTTCTACTGAATTATGAAACTCTAATCGTCGCCGTGGGTCATTGGAAATGCCCGTATAGAATTTATCTGTCTTTTGGGACTTGAGTATATAGAGGTAATAGGTCATAATAAAAACAATAGGTCTGGGAAAAGCCCCAGACCTATTTTGATTTTTTTGCTCCGCGAGTAGGACTCGAACCTACAACCCTGCGGTTAACAGCCGCATGCTCTACCATTGAGCTATCGCGGAATGGTATCTTCTTCACAACGCCGCATGTCCCGATACATCGGGACTATCGCGGAATGGAGCGTTTGATACTGTATATGTGAAAGAAGAACCCGGAGAAGCTATTCCGGGTTGGTTTAAATATATCGCAAATTGGGTCTAAAGTCAACAAAAAATACGTACAACGAAATCAATACCGTATAAAGCACTTGCGTTGACATTCCTCTCATTTCAAACTATATTGACCTAAAATTTATTGCGGAACGATTGAGAATTTCTTAAGGAGAAGCAAATGTTCAAAGGTGGAATGCCGAATATGCAGGGGATGATGAAGCAAATCCAGAAAATGCAGGAAAAAGTGGCTCAAGTGCAGGCGGAGCTTGAACAAAAAACGGTTACTGCCGACGCGGGAGGCGGCATGGTGAAGGTGACCGCCAACGGCAAACAGCAAATAGTCAAAATTGAGATTGAGAAAGAAGTCGTGAACCCCGAAGAAAAAGATATGCTGGAAGACCTCGTCGTTGCGGCTGTCAACAAAGCGTTGGAAAACTCATCCGCGATGGCGCAGGCGGAAATGCAGAAGGCAACGAACGGCATGATGCCGAACATTCCCGGTTTGAATATCCCCGGTATGTAAAATTGTCCACAAAGAACACGAAGACACAAAGAATTACAAAAATAAACCGCAAAGCCTGCCTGCCGTCAGGC
>JACQBK010000108.1 GCA_016194505.1 Ignavibacteriales bacterium
CCGATGATGGAAAATACGCCAACAACGATTCCGAGAAGTGTCAATGTTGAGCGAAGTTTATTCGCTTTAATCGCGGTTAAAGATATCTTAATAATTTCACTGAATTCCAAATCGTCCGCTCTCTTTCCTTAATATATGCCCGGAAGAATCTTTTTATTCGTACCGCAAAGCATCAACAGGGTCTAAACGCGATGCACGAAATGCCGGCAGGGACCCGGAAACAACTCCAACAAATATAGAAACAAGTAATGCAATACCAACAACACTTAACGGCATGGCGGTTGGCAATACTTGGTCAATAATGAGGCTCAAGGGAAAGGCAATTACCAGTCCGATAATGCCGCCGATAAGACACAGCGCGGCAGACTCCATTAAGAACTGCAGTAAGATTGTCCTTCGCGGAGCGCCGATGGCTTTGCGAATGCCGATTTCTTTTGTCCGCTCTGTAACGGAGACGAACATAATATTCATAATACCGATGCCGCCGACAAAGAGTGACAGACCTGTTATGAACAGTCCGACGCCGGCGATAACAACGCCAATAGTGTTAAATGTTTGGACGAGAATTTCTTGTTGATTGATCGCAAAATCATCCGGCTGTTTTGGTGAAATGCCACGGGCTTTCCGCATGATGCCGCGGATTTCTTCCTTTGTCTCTTCCACTCCTTCCAAACTTCCGGCTTTGACCCATATATCAATGCCGCCGCGAAACGATTTAAATTGCTTAAAGAACCGGTTGATGGGAACATACGCACGATTATCCAAGCTTTGCATGCCTAAGAAACTGCCCTGTCGTTCGATAACACCTACTACCCGGTATGCGTAGCTGCCAAGCTTGATCGTTTTGCCGATCGGATTCTCTTTTGGGAAAAGGTTTTCAGCGACCTCGGAGCCAATCGCGCAAACGGGCCACCCTCCTTCCGCCTCTATTGCGGTAAAAAATCTTCCAAGCAAAACATTCACACCCGTTGTCATCAAAAAATCTGCGTCCGTTCCGGCAACAACAATATTCTCGATAACCTTCTCACTGTATTTTGCGCGGGAGAGCGAAAAAATCGTTGGGGAAATGCTTTTAGCGGTCTCCGCTTGTCTCTCAACCATTTTTGCTTGCTGAATGCGAATATCTTTGCGGTTTCGTATCGTCCACCAATCTTGCCCGCCACCCCATGGCCACTTTTGCACGTACAGCACATCGGCTCCGATCGCTGCAATGCTCTTATTGAATGCGCGATTAAGACCTTCGATGGCTGTTCCCATCAACGTTACTGAAACAATGCCGATGACGATGCCCAACGTTGTAAGCACCGAACGCATTTTGTTGGCGCGGATTGCGGCAAACGCAATCAGCATGCCTTCTTTGAATTCATCCAGGAAGTGGCGCATTAGTTATGCCGACACTGTTGTGTGGTGGGTTACAATTTTTCTATTGGTAACAATTTCGTCGCGCTCAACCTTGCCATCGCGAATTCTTACCGCGCGATGCGCATGGGCGGCAACTTCTTCTTCGTGCGTCACGAGAATAATGGTGTTTCCTTCTTTGTGAAGGGCATCAAATAATGCCATGATTTCATCGCCGGTTTTGCTATCGAGATTTCCCGTCGGCTCGTCCGCAAGCAGAATGGAGGGATGCGTAACAAGCGCTCGAGCAACTGCAACACGTTGGCGTTGGCCGCCTGAGAGTTCATTCGGCTTGTGATGGATTCTATCACCTAATCCGACTCGATCGATGGATTCGCGCGCCAGCTTTTTCCGTTCACTGGAACCGATGCCCCCATAAATAAGAGGCAACTCAACGTTATGGAGAACGTCGGATCGAGCAAGCAGGTTGAACGTCTGGAAGACAAAACCGATCTCTTTGTTGCGGATTTTCGCAAGCTGATTATCGTTCATCTCGCTGACGTTAATGCCGTTCAACTCATACAATCCTGATGTCGGCGTATCCAAACATCCGATAACGTTCATCAACGTAGATTTGCCGGAGCCTGAGGGACCCATGATCGCCACATATTCATTCTTTTCGATTTCAAGCGAAAGGCCGCGAAGGGCATGCACTTCCTCGGCGCCCATTTGGTACATCTTCGTGATATTGTTGAGTGTTATGGCACGAGACATAGTGTTTTCCTTTGCGTTAATCAAGCGATTTTAGTTTTTGCTCAGCGTTTTTTCGTCTGCTCTCGTTAGTATCTATTGTAAGAACTTTTTGATAGTATTCTTTGGCTTCTTTCTTTTGACCTTTCGCCTCGTACGCCTCGGCAAGAAGAGAGAAAGCCGGTGCATAATTTTTATCCAGCTCAAGCGATTTCTTTAAGTTCGTAATTGCGAGATCCGTGTCACCTTTTCGGAGCAAGCACTCTGCATAACTTTCAAAAGAATCGGCCGTGTCCGGTCGCATGGTCACATACTTGTTCATCGTCTTGACCGCTTCGTCGTAGCGTTTTTGCCGAAGATAAAAGTAGCCGAAGTTCTTCCACCCCCTCCAGTCCTGCGGAAGTGCAGAGGTCAACGTTGTATATTCGTTCTCGGTTTCAGCGACCTTCTTATCCTGTTCAAAAAATACCGCCCTCATCACACGACCTCGAAACTCGTTGATCTTCACCACTTCATCCAACTGCTTCCACGCCTCTTTCTCATCACCCCCCATGATACCGGGTGCCTGTTTATAGTACTGAGCCAGACCGATGCGTGCTTCGAGATGATTCGGATTCAATTCGACCGCTTTTAGGAATGCCTTTTTGACTTTCGGCGCAAGAATTGCCTTTCGAAATATACCTGCCGACTGAGCCTCTCTTCCGTATGCAGCGCCGAGCATATATTGATAATCCGCATTGTTCGGGTTGACATCAACCGCTGCTTCAGCGTGCTCTACCGCCTTGTCAAAATCTTGGAACAATCGCGAGAGATAGATTGTTGTAAGGCGGTAGTGAGCTTCAGCGTTCCCTTTCTCCTTTTGAAGGATCGCTTCATACATCTGTTTTGCTTCAGCAAGATTGCCGGCTCGAAACTTAACAAGCGCTTCTTCAAGCGTTTGGCTGACCGCTACTTGAAAAAGAACGAAGAACAACACCACCATCACTGCTGCTGTGCGAACCATCATTTACCCCTCCTGATCTGTGAGTTATTATTTGTTCTCCGTCGCCGATGAGCCGGTCTGTTTCGCCGATTTATTGTCAACTTTTACTTTTGAGCTATTTTCCAATTCACGATTGATAGCCTTAAATGGTCCGGAGACAACTTCGGCGCCATCGAGATTTTGTCCTGTCACCTCGACGTATGCGTCATCACTCAAACCGCGCTTGACCGTCGCAGTTACCACCGTTCCATCCTTTACAAGGAATACGACTTCTTCAAGCTTGTCTTCTTCTTTTTTCTTCGTTTTCGCGCTATTAGCCGCGAACTGTGCTTCACCTTCCTTCGGCTGGTCTTGCTTTACTTCTTCTTTCTTCGGGGCGCGCACCGTTACGGATTGAATCGGCACGGTAAGCGCATTATTGCGAGTCTCCGTTTCGATATCCGCCGTCATAGACATACCGGGACGGAAGCGGACATCATCCGGCGTTTTGACAAGTATGCGTACTTCAAAATTTGTTACCTCGTCTTGCGTTCCAAGACCGCGTGATTTGGCGGTATTGGCTATTTGTGTCACAGCGCCTACAAATTTGCGTCCGGGGTACGAATCCACCTCAATACGAGCCGTGTCGCTTAGACTGACCATCACAACATCATTCTCACCGACATCAACGCGGGCTTCCATACGGGATAAATCAGCAATCGTCATGATTTCAGTGCCTTGCGTGAACGTGCTGCCGCTGACCCGCTCGCCGAGTTCCGATTTCAACTGACTTACTACGCCATCCATCGGCGAATAGATCGTTGTTTTGGCAAACGTTTCCCTCGATTGTTTTAACGATGCGGCTGATTGAGCGGCTTGTGCCCGTGAGCTCTGCACGTTAGCGCGGGCAACATCCATATCCGCTTCGGAAACTAACTTCTTAGCGAACAATTCGGAGGTGCGCTTGAATTCCGATTCCGCTTTCGCGAGACCTGCCTGAGCCATTTGAACTGATGCTTCATTTTGTTCAACGGAAGCCCGATACTGGTCTGGTTTGATGCTCACCAACAATTGCCCCTTTCGGACGCGCTGACCTTCACGAACGGGAAGATCAATGATTTCGCCGCTCACCTCCGCATTGATCTTCACCTGAATTTCAGGCTGGATTTTGCCCGTCGCTGAGACGATCTGCGTAATCGTGCGGCGCTGTATCTTCTCGGTCTGGACAGTGATAATAGTTTCCTTCTTGGTGCCGAGTATCACTAACAGCACAAGAGCTACCAGCACGACACCGATAATCGAAAATATGATTATTTTTTTCTTTGATTTTTTACCGTTCCCGTTTGCCATTGTTATTCGACCTCTATTTATTAAAGTTATTGTTGAATAGTGCCTAACGCTAACTCAAGATTGCTCTTGGCGGTTAGGTACTGAAACACTGCGTTAATTTTCGAGGTAAGAGCGCTGTTGTAACTATTTTGTGCCAACAGAAGGTCAAGAAGCGTTCCGGAACCCACGTTATATTTTTCCTGATTCACCTTAAGGTTCTGCTCTTGAAATTGTAAGCTCTTTATAGAAGCATTATAGCTCCCTTCAGCAAATTCTAATTGAAGCAAGGCGCTGCGAACTTCAACCTGAATAGTTCGTTGTTTATCATAGAGACCAAGCTCGGCATTTTTCTTCAAGACCAGTGCAGACTGCTCAGCTTGACTTGTTTGAAATCCCGAAAATATCGGAAGCGAAAAAGAGAGGGACCAATTAAAACTTTTATTATTCTTCAAATCTTGAAATTCATTGCCGACTTTGTCGGTGCCATTCAAACCATAACTCGCACTGGACGAGATGCGAGGATAGTAATTACTCCGCGCAATTGTTACTCCAGCGTCTGCCGCATTAAATAGCTCCTTCGTGCTGAGATAATCGAAACGAGCACTCACTGCTTGGTTTGCCATAGCACGGAAATCCTGCATTCTTTGCTTTGCCCCCGAAGGGTCAATGTCGTTAATGACCTCCGGGATAGAAGAATCCTCGATGGTAAATGTTTCAGCAACATCTAAACCAAGATACGCGACGAGGTTTGCAATCGCATTTTGATAATTGCTCTGCGCCTGTACCAAGTTGACTTCATCCTGTCCACCTTGGGCTTGCTGTTGATAGACGTTGACCAACGAAGCCGAGCCTAACCTTGCCGTTTCTTTAATTTTCTCCAATTGCTGGTTATCATATTTTACAGTGGCGTCTGCTACTTCTAATAGCCGCCTTGTTCGCAAAACGTCGTAATAAAGCCTTCGTGCTGTATGCACGACAGTCTGACGCGTTCGAGAAAGGTTATACTCAGTCGATACTGCAGTCGAAGTAGATTGAGAAAGATTAGAAGTGTTGGAAAAGCCGTCAAATAATGTCAACCCGGCGTTCACACCTGTTGATGCTGATTTCAATGTGCTAGAATATCTATCTCCACTTTGTAAAAAACCTTCGCCGCTCTGATAACTCCAACTTGAAGAGGCCGAGAGAGTCGGAAGAAACCTTCCGTACGCAGCGGTAACGCCCGATTGATCTCTTTCAAGGTTATTTTGAGCTTGCTTCACTGTTACATTCTGGTCAAGCGCGACTTCAACAGCTTTACTCAACGTAAGCACTTTCGGTACCGATGCTGTGGATTGCGCGAAAATGCCCTCCGCAAAGAGCAGACTTACAACGAGGGCAATAAGCAGCTTCTTCATAGAGATCTCCAAATAATAAAGTGGGAATACATGTTGTTTACGTAGGTTCAGACATTCTGTAATAATAGACGGTAAAAAAAAGCGAAAGTTTCAGGAAAAAATAATAAAATCTTAAAATTGAGAGAGACTTAAGTGCTTTCTTGGACTTGGCTTATAGAGGGAAGGTTACGATCTTTAAGAACAACCTGCTTGATAGGTTCAAAGATGCAATTTTGAACAAAAATTAGCCTTTTGACAATTATCCAATACAAGCCATAAAGCCGAACACTAACTAATGAGACGTTACAAAGCATAAAGAATTTTGAGCTTAAACCACTCTCTGAAGCACCTCATCTTTAATCTTGAGCAAATATTCTAACGCCGCATCGTGTTCGTTCGGAATGCGACCATCGAGAATCGCTTCCGTTATTTCATCCTTCAACAAACCGACCGACCTGCCAGGTTCCAACCCACAGACTTGCATAATCTCCTCCCCTTTCACCGGCGGCTGCCAATTACGCAAGCGATCCTTTTCTTCCACTTCTCCCATCTTTTTGATGACGAGATCATAGTTCTTGCGGACTTGCTCAACCAGTCTCGGATTTTTCGATGTAATATCCGCGCGACAGAGCTTCATCAAGTCATCAATTTCTTCACCAGCTTCAAACAATAAACGACGAACGGCTGAATCCGTTACTTCGCCATCAACCAGCGCCATGGGGCGCAAGTGCAAACGCACCAATTTTTCGACAAACTTGATATGCTCGAAAGGAAGTTTCATCCGCTTGAAAATCTGTTTCACCATCCGCGCCCCAAGTTCCTCGTGCCCATGGAACGTCCAGCCGATTCCTTCCTTAAATGCTTTCGTTCGCGGCTTGGCAATATCATGCAATAACGCCGCCATGCGAAGCCAAACGTTGTCGGTGCTTTCACATATATTATCTACCACCTTTAACGTATGGAGAAAAACGTCTTTATGATGATAATCCTGGCGCTGATCAACGCCCGCAAGCTGAGCGACTTCGGGGAACACGATTTCCATCACCCCTGCATCGTACATTAATTTCATTCCGACGGACGGCTGAGGGCTTGCAATGATTTTAAGAAACTCATCCGAGATTCGTTCCTGTGAAATAATCTTCAAACGGGAACTCATCTTCGCCGCCGCTTCCAATACGGACGGCTCAACGGTAAATCCAAGCTGCGATGCGAAACGAAACGCGCGCATAATGCGGAGCGGATCATCGTCAAACGTAACGACAGGATCAAGCGGCGTTTTAAGGATTTTCGCTTCCAAATCCAGCCGACCATCAAACGGATCAATGATAGTCCCAAAATCTTCCGCAAGAAGCGAAGCGGCAATTGCATTAACGGTAAAATCTCTGCGAGAGAGATCGTCTTCTAATGTGCCTACGGCAACAATGGGCTTGCGGGATTCTTTCTTGTAACTCTCCTTGCGCGCGCCGACAAACTCCAGCTTCCACTCGTCAAGCTGGAGCATGGCGGTACCGAAATTTTCGAAGACAACGAGGTTCGACCTCTCAAGCGCGCGAGCAACCTTTTGCCCGAATTCAATGCCGTTGCCTACAACGACAATATCAATATCCTTCACTTGCTTGCCGAGAATTTCATCTCTAACAAATCCGCCAACGACAAACGCGCGCACCGATTCCGCATCCGCAAGCTTGCCGATTTGTTGCAACAGCGGTTCCTGTATGTGAATCCGTTGTTTCACTTACACCATTCTTATTTTTTGTGATTCCATTTTCTTTAAAATTTCTTGGGCAACCTCCAACGCTTGCAATCCCTCTTTCCCTGATACTGCCGGCTCAGTATTGTTTTGTACTGCTTTGATAAAAAGCTCAAGCTCATGCTTGAGAGCGTTTACTTCTTTCACTTCCGGTTGTTCGTAGACGATCACGCGTTTGCGCTGGCCCTGATCAATTTTGCCGAGCTGCATGGTAGATTTTGCGGTTGTATCGCCTTCGTCCACAAGCCGGAACACTTCCGCAAGACCCTGAGAGAAATCAATCGAAATGTAAGCATCCTGCTGGAACAAACGCATTTTACGCATTTTGTTTTGTGAAATCCTGCTCGCCGTTACATTTGCCACACAGCCGTTTTCAAATTGCAACCGAGCATTGGCAATATCTTCACTGTCGGATACGACTGCGACGCCATTGGCGTCAATACGAATAACCGGTGATTTGACGAGGCTGAGAATAAGATCAATGTCATGAATCATCAAATCGAGAACAACGGCAACATCCGAGCCCCGTGGATTAAACTGCGCCAGCCGATGGGACTCAATAAACAGGGGCTTGATTTCAAACTGCTCCAATGCAAGAATAGCGGGATTAAATCTTTCTATATGACCTACCTGTATCTTCACTCCCTTTTCTTCCGCAAGACGAACCAATTGACGCGCTTGCTCTATTGTTTCCGTAATCGGTTTTTCGATGAACGTATGAAGTCCCCGTTCTATTGATTGCTTGGCTACATCGAAATGCGCCTTTGTTGTCGTGGCAACGCTTACGGCATCAACCGCGGCAAATAAATTCGCAGGTGTAGAAAACGCTTTTGTGTTGCATTCGGATGCTACGCGCTCTGCTTTCCCGCCATCAATATCATAGACACCGACCAAGTGCGCCGTTTCTATCTGCGCAAACATCTTCGCGTGCAGGCTCCCTAAATGCCCGGCGCCAATCACACCAATTTTTAATTTTTGCATAATGATTTGATTGTTATGTTCTGTTAGAAAATCGTCTCACGCCAAAGTGTAGAGCGAAATGACATTTCGCTCTACAATCGTCGTGACTTCGCGACAAGTCCATCACCTTGTGATGAGAACTGTTATTGAGACGTAGCTTCTGTCCCACCGGGACTCGATCGTTGAGCATAGCCGAGAATCCTATCAAACCCACCTAACCGCGTATCGTAATAATAGATGAATGCAGTGTAAACGTTAACCGTTCGCCAGTCGTTGCCTTCGATGCTTATCCAATCGTTGTTGCTTTTGACATACTGATAATCA
>JACQBK010000100.1 GCA_016194505.1 Ignavibacteriales bacterium
TCTTTGGCGAGAAGATCGCGGAAGAGCTTGCTGCCGTTTGCGTTCGTTCGCTCGCCAACAAGAATGGGCGGCGGCATGATGCTAAAGGGGGACACTTGATAAAGGCTTGAAGCACCCGAGGTAAATTCATATTGCCGCTTCTGCGGAGAAAGGTTGCCGACAGCTTGCACAAGCTGGCGAATGTGTTCTTTGGTAGTTCCACAGCAACCACCTACAACCTGCACGCCGAGGTCTTTTACAAAATGCGAAAGGTACTGAACAAGTTCTTCAGGCGAGAGGTGATAATGCGCTTGACCGCCGATGTTTTCCGGGAGACCGGCGTTCGGCATGACAAAAATCGGCTTGGGACTGTTTGCGGAAAGCGTCCGAATATGCTCGGACATTTCTTTCGGACCCGTTGCGCAGTTCATTCCGAATACATCAATATCAAACGTCTCAAGCGCTGTGAGAGCGGCGGAGATTTCAGTGCCGAGAAGCATCGTCCCCATTGATTCGATGGTCACAGAGGCGATAATGGGCACGCGACGCTTCGCATCTTCGAAATACTCAAAGATTCCACACAACGCGGCTTTGGTTTGAAGGAGGTCTTGGCATGTTTCCACACTAAGAAGATCTGCCCCGCCTTCGACAAGTCCCTTTGCTTGAATGTAGTATGACTTGGACATCTCTTTGAATGAAATATGTCCAAGGGAAGGAAGCTTTGTTGTCGGACCCATGGAGCCGGCAACAAACCGGGGATGTCCGCTCCGGGAGAAATCAGACGCGATGCGCTTGGCAATTTGAGCGGCTTTGAGATTAAGCTCGTATGCTTTCTCTTCAAGCCCATACTCAGCCAACACAATGGAAGCGCCGCCGAATGAATTTGTCTCTACAACATCACAGCCCGCTTCGAGATAATCCCGATGGACGTTCTCAACGGCGCTGGGCTTTGAGATAACAAGATGCTCATTACAACCATTGAGAAGCTCGCCACCAAAGTCGTCGGCGGACAGGTTTTGCCCCTGAAGGTGCGTTCCCATTGCGCCATCGAAGACAACGATTTTTTCTTTTAATATGTCGAGAAAGGCGGTCACAACAGTTTCTTAAATTCTTCAACGGTTATTCCTAAATCTTCTATAATTCCGCGGAGAGTCTTTGGCTTAATAATTTTCTTTTTGTGAATGGGGACTACAATTCTTAAACGCTTATCAGAATTGTAGTAAATGGCATGCGAGCCTGATTGACGATCCAATTCAAAACCAAGTCTCTTAGCGACTTTGACAACTTCTGTGGAATTGAGGCGCGGTAATCGTTCGCTCATCGTGCAACCACCTGCAAAGGTTTTATAAGCACATCTTCCATGGGAACAGATTGCTTATGAGCTTTTAGGCTTGCAAGATAGAGGTCTATTGCATCTTTGATATTTTCGAGAGCTTCGTCATAGCTATCCCCTTGCGAATGACAACCCTTTAGAGCGGGGCAATACACGTGATAACCACCGTCTTCTTCTTTTTCAAATATGACGGTAAAATTGTAGACTTTATGACCGTTTGTTTTACCCATTATCTTCTCCTCTATTTGATTGAGAGAAAAAACAAAAATCCCCAGCGCGTGTAAGCGACGCCGGGGTTCGAGACCAAATCCAAGCGACGCTTTAGCTTTTAATTAACGTGGCTGCAAGCTGTCGGTCAAATTGCCACAGACAAACTTAAGAAAGAAAGTAACTAACCGCAAATGATTACACAGATTTCGCTGATTGGTACGCAGATGATAGATTCCGCAGATTAGTGTGCCCGCCTGCGTCGGGCAGGACGTGCTTGCCCTCCTCTACAATCCGGTGGGCTTCGCGGACATCTTTTAGGGGCAGGACTCTATCAATCACGGGCTTGAGTTTGCCTTCTTCAATAAACTTGAGAATAGTAACCAAGTCACCTTTGCGACCCATTGTCGAGCCAATAATCTGGAGCTGTTTGTAGAAAATATACCGAAGGTCAGTTATCGCATCGTAGCCAGAGGTTGCACCGCAGGTAACAAGCTTTCCGCCTTTGGTGAGAGATTTTATGTTTTCTTCCCACACAGCTTTACCGACATGGTCAATGATGACCTCAACGCCTTTTTTGCCTGTCAGTTTTCTTACTTCTTCCGAGACTTTTTGTTTCTTATAATTAATAACTTCATCCGCACCGAGTTGCTTTACTTTGGTTGCTTTCTCGTCGGAACTCGTTGTAGCGATAACCCTTGCCCCGTGGAGTTTTGAAATTTGCACAGCCGCGCTTCCAACGCCACTGCTTGCTCCTATCACCAACACATCATCGCCCGGTTTGGTATGTGCCTTATCAACGATCATCTGCCACGCAGTGAGAAACACCAACGCTGAAGCAGCGGCTGCTTCAAAAGAAATTTTTTCGCTTAGCCGGATGATATTCCTTGCCGGCACAACGAGATATTCGGCATCCGCACCATCCCGATGCTCGCCGATGAGAATGTACTCTTTGCAAAGATTGTCATCTCCGTTGAGGCAAAACTTGCAGTAGCCGCAGGAAATTCCCTGTGCTACGACGACTCTATCCCCTATGCTCACATGCTTCACACTCTCTCCTTTACCGGCGACAATGCCGGCGGCATCAACGCCGGGTATCATTGGCAGAGGAACCTTTACACCCGGCAACCCTTGCCTGACCCAAATATCCATGTGATTAATGGACGTTGCCTTGACATTTACCAGCACTTCACCCTCACCGAACTTGGGTACATCTATTTCTTCAAGGATCAGTTTATCGTAGCCGCCATGCTCATGGATTCGAACGCATTTCATCAGAGAATTTTCCTTTTCGTCAAAAAAGACTTTTGCAAAATCAAATTTTCCTGCCTGCCGCAGGCACGGTGCGTCATTGCGATCCCGACTTTAGTCGGGAGAAGCCTGTCCGCCGACAGGCGGGCAATCCAATTTTTTTCTGAATTAGGGGATTGCTTCGTCGCTCGCAAAGACATATCGCTCTATAGTTTCAAAAATCTATACAAACAGAACATATTCAAAAAACGAGGTAAATTCAAGGAGTGGAATATAGAAAAATAAAAATCCCGCCCCAACGATTGCCGGAGCAGGATTTTTACTGACTTGATACAACAATCAATCCATTATATTGGCGCTTTATCCTTTGAGAGCACGGGGATAAGCTTCACATCATCGAAAATCACGTACGAACCCTCGTGGACGCTCCCACTGCCGCTATTGCCAAGCAGGGCAAGCCGAATGCCTATTGCCAATGCGCCATTGGGAATCTTCAAAGTTGTGGCGAACGTGCTAAAGTCCGACTTACTGATGGTAAGATGCTCTTCCGTTGTGGCTATGTTGCTTCCATCCGCATTTTGGAAGTTTATCATGATCAAACCGACATCGCCGCCGATGGATTTGAGAATATAGCTCAACGAAAACTGAAGCTCTTTACCGCTAATTGCAATTTTCTTTTGGGAAATCATGCCGGCGATCTTTGTGCCGGAAAGGTCTTTCACTTCGCACTTCACAGCGCTTGAGCCATTCGCGGCAGTCTTCGTAGGAGTCACAACAGTCAACAACCCCGGCACGTTACCGGTATCCCAATTAAGAGGATCGTTACCGTTAAACTTTTCGAAATCGCCGTTCTTGATGAGATTCAGCGATTGGGTTTGGGCAAACACAACAAGCGGAACAAGCAGCGTTACTATTCCAATCGTTACAATGAACGTTTTCATACTGTATCCCTCCTCAGGTAGTTGGGAATAAATCCAAATCAAATAAAAAATCCCCAATCTCTTTCTGAAAGAGCAATGGGGAGCCTGCTAATTTCTTGGTGTGCTGTGCTGCTACTTCTTCATACTGAGTTGGTGACATATATCACCTGTCGAATACAATTTCGTACTACCACACCTCTTACTACTAAGATAGAGCAAAAAACGTACCTTGCACCATGAATATCAGCGTGCAGAGAAACTTAAAGTTTGATAGCCAGAAAGGAATTCTTCAAATTTTAAGAAGGGAAATCGTTCCACGATTATCAAAAACGAGAAGATGACAACACCGTCTTCTCTAATCTCAGAAATAGGAATGGGGAGAAAATTAATTGCGTGAAATCAAAGATGCGATTGGAGCAGTAACAAAACTAAAAGAATACAGTGATAACACATGTGAAGGGATAATCAGGTTGAGATTGTGTTCACTGAATTCTTTGTTACGAACGATATTAAACATGCGCGGCCGTTCGACACGAATGTAACTATTTCCTTGTTCATCGAATAAAATATCGGTACCGGAGTTTTCCAGAGTCAACGGGTGCCCGTCTTGCAATACCAAGACATTGGTTAGATGGCGTTCTGCAGTATCCATCACGACATTGACCTCTAGCGCTTCGTATATCAACGTTAGGGAGCCTTGGTCTGCGGCTTCCCCATCAAATCGGATAAGTTCCTTCTCGCTGAACCACTTTCCCTGTAAATACAACCTACCGGGCAAATAAACGCCCTGATCCTGATAATCAATGGTTGCTTCAGGGCTAAATCCCTCAGTATTTCCAATGGTTCCACGCAGATATCCAAGATGAATCTCACCGGTCGGACGGAAACATACCACTCCCGGTTGATCCGTATCGCGAATTGGCTCCATCAACTCAGGCAGTTCACCATGAAAACCCGCCTCAATTAGCAAGGTTTGAATTGCACGCTCAAGTTGTTCATACTCCCCTTCCCCTTGATGACTATACCGGATATAGCCATCCTTATCAATAAGATACTTCGTGGGCCAGCTACGGGTTGCGTAGGAAGTCCAGAGAAGCGAATCATTATCGGTAACGACGGGATAATCCATACCGGTTTGCTTGATGGCAAGCTCGACATTCTCCGGATTTCTGCCAAATTTAAATTCAGGCGTGTGCACACCAATCGCCATAAAGCCGAATTCTTTGTACCGCCGATTCCATTCTTTCACATACGGCAGAGTCCGCAAACAATTGATGCAACTGTAATCCCAAAAGTCGAGGAGAATAATGCTCCCCTTCATAGCATGTATAGAGATTGGTCCTGAGTTGAACCAGAAATCCCCGTAGAGTTCAGGTGCGTAAATATGTCTTGGCTCGAGACTAATCATATAGATGAAATATATTTAAACCGATTGTCAATATCAATCACTATTTCAGTCCAACTTAATATGTAGTTGTCAGGCGGTCACGGACCACTCCGTGACCTTTCAAAGGTTGTCACGGTATGGACTCCCGCGATGCGGGACTGGCGTGACAGCTCTATATTTCAATCTAGCTTAATATGTAGTTGAACAAGTTCAGTGCCAGCAAATGGCGCAATCGAAAATCGGAATTTGGAGTTTTGATCTCCCAGCACTTTTTCTTTTAGACGTACAATGTCATCCCGAAAGTTCCAGACTAACAATGCAGAGGCAATTCCTATAACTGCGCCACCAAGAACATCCGTTGGATAATGTAACCCAAGATAAATTCTGTCATATCCCACCAATCCCGCCCAGAGAATAACAGGAATATAAACAAACGGCTTGGGATTGCTTAAAGTGAGAATTGTTGCAATTGCGAATGCTTGGGATGTATGTCCGGAGGGGAACGATGAGCCTGTTGCCGATTCAATGCTCTTTACTTTGACATTCCCAAGAGCATCGAACGGTCTTATTCGATCAATGACAGATTTAAGAATAAAGGTTGAACCGAGTGCAACGGCTTGTGAGGTTCCCATCAAAAGACCGGTGTCAAAAATTTTAGAATCGTTTTGGATGGCACCGTATGCCAAAAACCCAGCCGGAATGGCAATAAAGGAAGGAACGGTCGTCTTATCAAGAACTTCAAAAAAACCTTCGCCACTTATTTGGCGATCATTGATGTTGCGAAAAAGCCGCACATCAAGATTGCTGCTTTCTTGAGCAGCAACTGTTTGTATCAATAATAAGAGCGGAAAGAAAACAAGCCGCAATTTTGACAAAGAAGGCTCCCAAATCTGACAAGCTTATCGAAGCGCTAACTGATACCCTTCGTAATACTGCACGATGTTTTCGACATAGGATTGGGTCTGACGCCAATCGCTAAAATACCCACCGCGAGGTTTTCCCGTCTCCCAAACGCTTTGATGCAACGTATTGTAACGCTTTGAAAGAAGCGGAAGCGCCGCTCGCACGGCATCCCAGCTATTGGGATTATCACCTAAATAGGAGACAATATCCTGAGCATCCATAATTCTTGTTAAGCCCGCATTGTAGGCAGCCAACGTAAGACGCAGTCGGTTTTCACGATCGGCTATGTAAAACATGCGGTAGAGTGAACGTAAATGGAACGTTCCTGCCCGTATGTTATTGTAGGGACTTGTTGTTTCCTCTATACCAATTTTTTCCGCCAGCTCGGATTGAGTGTTCGGCATAAGTTGCATCAATCCAAAGGCGCCTCGATGGCTCATTGCGGATGGGCGAAATTTTGATTCTTGCCGCATAACGGCTAAAACAAGCCGCCAATCTAAATCATAACGGTCGGAATACTTCTGAATAATCGAACCATATCGCTGAATAGACTTTTCCGTGCCGGCATCCAACAAGGCTCGGTTATCAGCATCGTATGTTATTGATGAAATATGGTTGATCTGAGAATCTTTGTTAACAAAAGAAAGCGCGGCAAGCGGTTTAGCACATCCAAGCTGTAAGATAGGTAGGATTATAAGCAGGTAAGGCAAAAATGCCTTAAATTCTTTGCGTTTCAATACAATTATCAGGTTGTTAAGAGCCATTCTTCGTTTTCCCCTCAATTTTGTATCAACATACCAAGAACCCCTTATGCCGATACGTTCAACTTATTTGCTTATATGACAACCATTAAACTCAATTTGTTATTACGTTCCTTTCGAAATTAAGTTCAAGTTTATGATATCATTCATTCGCGATTAGAACAGGATAGCTATCTCAATACCCAACTGCACAGGTTGCACCAAAACAAGTTTTATTGATAAATTCTACAATAAGGTAATCCTTTAGATCATAGAAATCAAGTGTAAATTTAGGCTGAACAAAAAACCATCAAAATTATTGAAATTTCAAAGGTTTTTCATTTCTACTATTTACCGTTTTCTAGTTGTCTTTTGATGACCCCACTCGTATCACTTGAAGAGAGTTTGCAACCGCCCGTTCTCCCGTTTTATCCGAAGGTGAGTTCACAATACGTCCATTCACTACCATAGTGGTTGAGCCACCACCATCAAGATTGATAGCATCCCAGACACCGATGGAAAGGAGAAAATCTGCCATTTCTTGAAAATTCATGCCAATACTGGTAGCCTGCCTGCCATCCACGGTGCATAGATAGAGCTTTGTTTTACCCCGATTAAAGCCCACAAACGTGCGCGGATGGCGGGCTTTCAAGAACGGGACTGCTACTTTCTCAAGCGTGTTATTCGTATCCGAAACCGCCTTGCCTTGCAGTAAGATTCGACCTCCACCCCCTACGACATTTTGGATATGTGTCAAATTCGGGGCAAAACCAAGGTACAGGCTAAGAGTATCTCTTGCCTTGATCTCATTTCGCGCTTTCCAGACCTCGTCCCCGCTTCCTACCCAAAGGATAGCTTCATTTCCGGAAATCGTTTGAGAATCATTAACATTCGCATTGCTCACAAGCATTTTTAACGTATCACCCGCCAGCCATCTCGAATTCAGCAATTGCAGGAGATACTTCACTCCCGGGCTTCCCCACGAAGTGCTCGTATCAGAATATGAAGTGTGCAAAACAATCGAATTATTCTTGTGTTGATCATTGACTCCAGAGATAGGATAGACTCTACCAACGGATGTTTTTACCCAACCCCTAAAAGTGAGTCGCTCAATGTAAGGACGACCTCGGTCATCCATGGCAAAGAGTGACCGCGTGCTTACGGTGCCAAGAACGAACTTGCCATTCACAACTTGATTATTTATGGGCCAACCCGTCTTAAAGCTAAAAAAGTCGGCATTGATGGCGGCAACGACATTAGCTCCGTTTTTCGCATTCTCCTGAACTTGTTTTGTCGTTAAGACTAAGCCGTTCGGTCGGTATGATTCTATTCTGTAAGCCAGATTGGTGAGATCAATTTCTAGAACATTGAGAGTATAGGGACCGGATTTTTTGTAGGAAGTATGAGCAATCCCGGGCGCAACGGTAACGCTTTGAATTGAATCCTGCGCAGTCTGTGACTCTGCCTGATGCGGATAAACAAATAACGTAAATACGCTAACAGCTAACCATGCCTGAATGAATTTTTTCATACTACTTCAACTATTTTGTGTTTGCCTTTTCTTCCCGATACTATCGTAATATTCCTCTTCGGTTTACCAAGATATTTTGCCAAAACCTCGACAACCTTCTCGTTTGCGCGTCCTTCTATCGGTGGGACATTAACGTGAACGATTAAGCCGCCATCCTCGCGGAGGGTTACCTCGTTCTTTCTTGCATTTGGTTTTACCTGGATACTGAGTTTCATAAAGACTTAAATAAAAAACGCACCCGGATGAGTCCAAGTGCGATAGATTTTCTAACATTTGTGTGGCAATTTTTCTTACTTCGAGCCGGTGATTTTTTTCTCGATGTCGGAGATTTTCTTGACACGGGTTTGATGCCTTCCTCCGCCGAACCATGTTTCAAGCCAAGTCTTCACAATTGATTTGGCAAGCTCACTTCCCAGCACCCGTCCGCCAAGAGTCAAGACGTTCGCATCGTTATGCTCGCGGCTACTGCGCGCTACGAACTCGCTGTAGCACGGCACAGCCCGAATACCTGTCACTTTATTTGCGACAATAGCGGATGCAACTCCTACGGCATCAATCATAATTCCCTTCGCCGCTTGTCCGGAAGCAACGAGCGATGCGACAGCGTAGGCGAAATCCGGGTAGTCACATGCTTCCTCGGATGTCGTACCGACATCGGCAACGGTATACCCTAATTCATGAACATATTGTTTCACAACTTTTTTTAGCTGAAATCCGCCATGATCACAACCAATCGCGATGACGGTCGCTGCATTTGGATTCCGTGAATCCGCAGGGGCGCTTATTTCCACCGCTTCAAATGATTTTGAAGAACCGCCAGCAGGCACACCCGTAGTAAACTCTATTTTATACTGTAATGCAGCATCCTTCGCGGAAGGCGTAATAACAGTCTGCGGGTCAATCGAAATTGACCGCGTACCACGCCGCGCAGCTTCAACAATATCGGATTCGGTGATGAGTCTCTTTGCCATGGTCGTTTAACTTTCCGAAGGTCCGTTGTACGGTTCCGTTCTTTGGAATCCCGCACTAAGAACGGAATCCAAAAAGCGGGAGATGCCGCAAAGCGGCATTTAAAACCTTCGGAAGGTTTTATAGTATTTTTGAGATTATTTCTTTGGGCTATGTTAAATTGTTTAGTAAGGGCTAAAGCCCTTACTCCTCTTTTATGCTTTTCCACCCCGACATATCCCGTTTTACGGGATGCTGAAAAGCGCAAAGGTCGGGGTTATTAAGGTACTTCTCTGACCAGAGTCATAACCACGTCCTTCAGGACGTGGATAAAAAAATAAAAGGTTTAATGGGTTTTAACCTCCTTTAATTCATCAAAAGTTTATCGTTTTTCAGATGACTTCTAAATAAATCTACTTCAACTGCCATCGCCCCACTCCAATACCTCTAACTTAACACGGGCAGTGCCATTTTTGATCAAATCAATTTCCTTTGCGGCGCCTCGTGCAAGATCAATAATACGACCTTCTTTAAAAGGTCCCCTGTCGTTAACCCGAACAATAACGCTGAGATTATTCTCCATATTGGTTACCCGCACTTTCGTCCCGAAAGGAAACGTCCGATGAGCGGCAGTAAGGCTATTCATGTCGAAAATCTCGCCGTTTGAAGTCATTTTGCCGTGAAAATCATCGGCATAATACGAAGCTACCCCTTCTAACGTAAGGAGAACTTTACCAGTTGTATTGCGCGGAGGTTTTGCCTCTCCGTTGGCTTTATGTTCCTCGCTCGTTTTTGCTTCAGTACGCGGCGCAGGTTCGCTTTTACCGCCTGTCTTAGCAGCAAAACGCGGAGAGGAGGCACATCCGGCAAACAGTAAGCACGATAAAAACAAAAAATATTTAATATGTCCTGTAAGATTAGAGATACTCATTCATCTGCTTCCGGCGGATGAAATCAACAATCTCTTTTACGTCCTGCGACTCACCCTTTTTACAGATAAGAATCGCGTCGTCTGTGCTGACGATAATCAAATCGCTTACCCCTATCGTTGCAACAATTTTATTGCCCGCGTCTATGAAATTGTTCGCAGAGTCCCTTGCGATTACCTTCCCTCTGGTTGCGTTCCCGTCGTTATCCTTGGGCATCAGTCTCACAACCTCATCCCACGACCCGACATCACTCCATCCGAAATCCCCTTTCACGACAAAAACATTCCCTGCTTTTTCCATCACACCATAATCAATAGAGATGCTTCTCGTTAAACCGTATGCATGTTCTACGGTATGTTTATAATCAGGCGTTCCGATGCTCGCTTGCACGGTCGTGAGTTGATCGTGCAAATCCGGCAAATGTACTTCGATTTCTTTCAAGATGGAGTTGACCCTCCATGCAAACATGCCGCTGTTCCACAGAAAATCCCCGCTTGTCAAAAAACGTTCGGCGGTTTCAAGATTGGGTTTTTCGGCAAATGTTTTGACTTGATAAACGCCTTTGGCGCGATAGGGATTCCTGTCATGATCTTCTTCCTCCACTTGTATATATCCGTATCCCGTTTCAGGATGGGTCGGTTTGATACCGATGGTCACAAGGGCATCTCGTTCCGTTGCAACGCTCAGGGCAAGTGAAAGAATTTTGAGAAATTCATCTTGATTTTGCACAAGATGATCCGCCGGCAACACTGCCATCACCGCGTCACGGTCAATGCGTTGAATCCACGAAGCGGCAAGACCTATGCACGCCGCCGTATTTCGCCCGAACGGCTCGACGATAATATTTTCCTTCGGGAACGAAGGGAGCAGTTTCAGGATTGCATCGTGCTGATGTTTATTGGTAACGATAAAGGTGTTCTTTTGTTCCACGAGCGGCTCTATACGCGCAAGGGTGTTATGCAGCATACTGCCTGAGCCGATAATTTCAAGAACTTGTTTGGGGGAGTGTTCACGGCTGCGAGGCCAGAACCGCGAGCCAACACCGCCCGCCATAATGACCGCGTAGGTTCGGGAAGAGCTTTGTTGAGAAGACATAGTGCCGATTATTATTCGAACATGGATTTAAAATCCCGGAGCGGGCCTATTCCTTCTTCCAATAAGCCGCTACGGGCTTCCGGTGCAGCGTTTGCCCATTGAGAAACTGGCGACGACACATTGGAAAGAATATTCATCACACGCACATCATCCATCAATTGATTTTCGTTTATATAGTTCAGAAATTCTGTCATTAACCTGCAGTACTCTTTGTAATCCTCGGCAAAGCCTGCCCCCGATACCACGACAGCACACTCGCCAAGAACCTGTTGAAGAAGACTCATGCGCGCGTCATCGCCGCTTTGCATCACCTCAACGAATTTCTCCAGCAATTGAGCAAAGCCTTTTTCATCGCCGCTGGCTTCGGAAACCACAGGAGGCGGAACTGTTGCTTCAGCGGACGTGGCCATGAATGATTCCAATGGCGGTTCTGCCGGAGAAGCTGGGAACCCCACATCCTCTCCCACTGCAGCACAGAACGAAGTGAAAATCCTTTGCTCATCCTCGGTGGTCGCTTCAAGAAATATCGGATTTTCCTCCACCTGTTTAGCAACCCACAATAAGCTAAGGGCAAAATTGGAAAAATCTTTGACCGTATATAATTTTTTAAGATCACCGTCAAAATCAGAGGATGCGGCAAGCTGATTTTTTATGTTCTCGAACGTTGTCCGGTGTTCATCGGAAGAGAACAGGCCGAGGGGAATGTTATTCAAAAGAGATTGGACGGCTTCTTGTGATCGGCTCATAGTCATACGTACACTCGTGGAACACGGGAAGTTATGCCTGTGAAAATTTCATAAGGGATCGTCTCGATGAAAGATGCCACATCCCAAGCGCTGATTGCACTTCTGCCTTGCTTTCCAATGAGAACTACTTCATCGCCCACCCGCACGTCGGAGCGACCGACATCCACCATGATTTGATCCATGCAAATTGTGCCCGCAACCGGAAACTTTTTACCATGGATGAGCACAGAGACTCTGCCGGTCAGGAGCCGTGCGTACCCATCCGCATAACCAATGGGGAGGGTGGCAATTTTTGTTTCCCGTTTTGCGAAATACCGTCTTCCATAGCTTACGCTTTCCCCTTTCTCGATCCATTTCACAAAAGCAACGTTCGTTTTCAATGTCATCGCCGGCAGGAGTGGAATGCTTTCGGAAGATTCAAGCGATGGATAACATCCGTACATCGTAATACCAGCCCTCACCATATCGAAATATGTCTCGGGCATGTCCAACAGCGCGCCGCTATTGGCACAGTGGATATATTCGGGGCTAACGTTTGCGTTCTTAATGATTTCGAGAGCGCCATAAAAATTCGATAGCTGCTGCTTCGTGTATTTCTTATCCCTGATGCCGGATTGAGCGAAGTGAGTATAGACTCCTTTAATTTCGATCCTGCGCATTTTTTTTATGGACTTCAGAAACCGGTTCAGCTTTTTGTCCTGAATGCCAATCCTGTTCATTCCCGTTTCAATTTTCACATGCACAGAAAGCGTTTTCCCGCTTTTCTCGCCAACGGCATTGAGAAGACGACAATCTTCCAAAGAACAAACTGTGGCTTCGAGATTAAATTCAGAATAAAGATGAGCTTGGCTTCGCGTTGCAAGAGTAAACACAAGAATGGGAGCAGTAATTTGCTGTTCACGCAAAGCCACCCCCTCTTCGGGAAACGCTACCCCTAAATAATCCGCTGATGTTCCGGCGATAGATCGGGCAACCTCAGCCAGACCATGCCCGTAGGCATTGGCTTTCACCACCCCCATAATCTTAACGTTCTTTCCAACCTTTTCGCGGATTCCCCTCAAGTTATAAGCAATTGCTTGAAGGCTGATTTCGGCAACAGTTGGTCTGGTAGTATTCTTCAAGGAATCAATAAACGATAGAACATCACTGAGTCGCCTGCCTGCCCGACGGTTCCGTTTTTCGGAATCCCGTACAGCGGGACAGGCGGGCGGCGGGCGATGCTTAAAAGTTCGGTTGAATATAGCTTTTCTCGCTTTGAATGTCAACGAAAGCTTTTCAACCAAAAAATCAATGTGAACCTTTAGGCATTAAGCTCCAAAGAGCGGGGTCTTCAATGCCCAATACCCAAGCGGAAAAACCCCTCAGTTTATACTTTTTCATCAATTCGTACTTTGCTTTGAAACTGCGGGCGTCTTCAAAATATACATACTCAAAGAGTCCGGCGTTCTCAAAAACGGCATAGGCAACTTGCTGTTCATCGCTCCACACCATTTTGCCTTTGTGGCGATCAACTAACGCTTTGGCTGTCTCATAATCCATTGAGTTACTCCATGAACGCGCGTTGGCAAAGTATTTAACCGTGTCGAGTGCTGTGTACCAATGTTGAGAACCCAAAGGAACACCAAGAGAGAGCTTTTCCGGAGGCATAAATTGCAAGAAATATTCGACAATTTGGGTCACCCAAGGAATCCCCGCATTGGGACCGGGTGTGGTGCGGCGGGTATGTTGAGAATAGCTCATAACGGAGATAAAATCACCCGCTTTCGCAAGTTCTTGTAAATCATACCCCGCGCGCCAATTCTCGAAGAGCCATTTGTGGTAGTCGGTGGGACCGGCATACTCTTCCGGTCTGTGGACAACGGCAACGCTGAGCTTAAATCCACGCTTGTGCAAAGCTTCCGCGGTTTCCTGATAAAAACGGGTGAAGGCATCTTTATCAGTCATGTGAAGGTTTTCAAAATCAAATTGAATGCCGAGAAATTTATTTTTTTCACACAGGGCAACCATGGTGGCAATCGCCCGCGCTCTTGATTGCGGATTAACAAGAAGCTTATGGAGCATCAATTGGTCAAAGCCGGGATTCACGATGAGCGGCATAACACCGACGTTATGCTTCTTCGCTAATTCAATCACGCGCGGCGGGACATCTCCCCACACAATGCCATCTTCATCCACTGAATATCTCCCCGGAGCCACAATGCTAATTTTATCTATGTTTTTAGAAAGACTCTCGAACGATTCTTCATTATCAACATAATAGAGAAGATGCTCCGGCTTTTGTTGTGAAAGCGCATTGAAAGAAAAAAGAATAATGAAAAAAACTATTAAGGACGTCTGAAACATAGAGTGATAAGTCTTTGCGAGGAGCTTGCCCGCTGTAGGCGGGCGGGCGACGAAGCAATCCCCTAAATCAAAGAAAGAATGGGATTGTCCCGCTTTACGGGATCCCGTACAGCGGGACTTCAGCAAAAAACGCTTCGCAATGACGCGAAGGTTGAATTTTCTATATACTTCTATCATTAAGCTGAGGCGTTTCATAGGAAATGGCTTTCAATAGTGTGGAAAAAATTTTTTAACATCAGATACAAAAACAACAAAGTCCGAGGAGAGGTGATGCAATACCTCGTTCGGACTTTGTTGAATAAGAACTCACTAACGTTCGTATTTAATTCGCCGGATCAGCGGGAGTATTAGGGTTCGATAAGCGCTCTCCGTCTGGATACGGGAGCCAATTGCGCGTGCGGCTCCTTGTTGCCGCTCCTGTTTCGGCTCCGGGTTTTCCGAATCTGCGCGTATCGCCAAGCCTCGTACCGGAAATAAACAGTTCGTACAAGCGCTGGTTGTAAATTTCATCTAACATTGCCTGCTGAGTGTTTAACTGAGCGGCAGTTTTTGCCGGAAGATTAGCGGCAATACCTGCGGGATCGGTAGCCTTGGTACGGACTTTATTTACCTCAATGAGAGCATTGGCTAAATCGCTTTGGCGCGCGTATGCTTCTGCTTTGATTAAGGTTATTTCACCGGGTACATAGACATAGTATTTTGCATTGTCAGTTATGTATTGGTTGAAGTCATCTACCGGAACACCGAGAAACGAGTTTTGCGTCCCTGCCTTTACCCAGAATGCTACTCTCCCGTCACCCGCTTCAGCGTTCAGCCGAAAAGTTCGTACAGGTTTATAATAAAGCACAAGAATAGCATTGAGATAAATCGGGTTGCGGGACGTCGTGCTGTTGTAAAACATGCTTGATGTTTTGCTTAAGTCAACAGCGTTTGCCGCGGAAAGCGCTTTCGCATAGTTTCCTTGAATAAGCGAATAGCGGGCGATCATCGCGTTAATAGCGTTCGTTAAATCGAACCCGGTCCCAAGGATATTCGTGTTAAAATCCGCAGAGGCCGGAGTTGCCGTTAATTGATCCCTTGCGCTTTCAAGAAGCGAGATTACCGTCGTCAACGTAGTCGTGCGATCAGAAAAAGCGGGAAGAGTTGAAGTCGTTACATCCACGGGAACTTTTTCATATAACTCAATAAGCTCGCCCAGAGCCATCGCTTTCATTGTACGCGCTAACGCAAGGATGCCGCTTCGTGTGCCATCGGCAAGCGGCACAATGGAAGCGTATGTTATTAAATCTTCAGCCGATTTAACAACCCGATAATGCTGGCTCCACATAGTGGCCACGGTTCCGTTGGAACCTTGAACATCATTCCCTCCGGTTTCCAATTCGCGCAATCCGAGAACGGAAGCCGGCATGGTGAAGTACTGTTTTGCGAGGAAGTTCGAGGCTTCCACGGTTTCATTTACAGTTTCGCCATATTGTGCTTGCACACCAACGGCAAGCGCTTTGACACCTTCCGGTGTTGAGAGAACCTGTGCCTCTGTCGGCGCGTTGGGGTTAAGCTGGTCCAACGAGCATCCTGCAACAAGCCCTATCAAGAGGCAGCATATTGTCAGAACAAAAATGTTTGCTTTCATAACATAATCCTTTTTTAATTGATGGTTAAATTGATCAGACATGGATGCACGTTTAGAGATTGGCAGTAA
>JACQBK010000003.1 GCA_016194505.1 Ignavibacteriales bacterium
AGATACACCGCCAGCTTTGTCCTCATCACGGAAAACACGATAAAAAAAACAAAAAACCAAATGCCGAGAAGCAACCAGTTACTCTCTCGATTCCTCAGTGTTTTGTAAACTCCACAGCCAAACCACATTACTCCAATTGGAAATAACACAAAAAGCTGATTGAAAAAATAAAACACTTCCAGCGGTTTGACATTTCCTTCGACACCCGAAAGAGTTCGCTCAAAGAGTGCTGAGGACGTAATAAAGAACAGTGGATTTCCGTTGCCATGGATGATTGTCATGTAAATGTGCCACGGTGAGGCGGTGAGGATCATTCCCAATAACATTGCTCCGAAGATTTTCCAATGGACTGATTTATTGGTTGGCTTCGCCAAGAAGATCCAGGCGATGTATGTTAGAGGAATCCCCATGCCGACGTACAGTTTTGTCATCAATGCGCCGCCGATAGCTAACCCCGCGAGCAATCCATATTTTAGGCTGGAGTTGTCATGAGCCTTTATGAGCCACAACATCGCTAATGAGAGAAAAAAGACTAATGTCGAATCAAACTGTCCCTGTCGGGCAAAGAACGTAACGAAGGGATTCAAGCCGAAGAGGAGGGCAGCGAGAAATCCGGTATGCCTATTGGCGATGTGTTTTCCAATATGAAAAATTATCGGCAACGTTAAGCCCGCCGCAACTGCGGAGAAAAACCGAGCGGCAAATTCCGTTTCACCGAATAATGCAAATGACACTGCCGTAAGCCACACATGGAACGGAGGGTGGAGCGAGGAGTACAGTCCGTCAATTGCAAACGGTGTTTGATCAATCCAATGACCGAAGCGGAGAATGCCTTCCGCCCGAACCGCATAGAGCGCTTCATCCCACGCTTGAAGATCAAGAAAGCCGAGGTTGACAAAACGCAGCAAGCCAATGACGGCGATGAGGCTTACGTATAATCGTTCCTTCGTTTCGTCGGAAAGACTGTTAAGCTTTGAGAAGGATAGTAGCTTCATAAATCCATACTGATACAAGAGACAATATCACTACAATAATGAATGCTTTGGTGATGATACTTAATTTTTTAAAGGATGCTGATTCACTCGTAAGAACATAAGCGGCAAAGGACAAGAAGAACGGTATGAGAGGAAAGTGAAAACGCCCACCGCCAAAGAAAATGATGTGCGTTGCAATCCACGAAGCAAAAAACAATACGGTAAGCCGCCAGAGTTTGTCGCGAGGCGCAGCAGCGATGCCCATGACGCCGAGAATTAAAAGGAGAGCATAGGGCGCATTGACAAGCGCGTTCAGTATCAACGAAATCGAGGCATATTTCGCCGAGTAGCGTGTCGTAGCATCCTCGGGATGATCATGAAACGACCATACCAAAAGCCCGCCTTCGCTTTCAAAGAGATGCGCAAGTTTTTTGACGCCGTTGATTGCAAATGCTACCGGATGTTCAACGATATAGTTGGTCGCATAACGAAAAGCGAGCTTGTCGGCTTCAAATTCCTGTTTGGCATCTTGAAGAATTTCCTCCGGATAGTTGATTACGTACGCTCCGGTCGTATTGGGATTGTTCCCAATAAGGAGATTGATCCCTCCGTTTGAGCTAAAACTGAAATTGCCGAAGGTCGTATAATTTCTCATCAACCACGGCAACGAGAAAAACAATAAAATTCGGTTTGATGAGAGCGAGAATCCCCAACAATGCGCCTAAGAAAAAAATAAATAGTGAGGGACGAGAGTCCAGCGATTTCAAAATCACAACGCTTACAACAAGCAGAAACACGAACAGCGTCTCAGACATGAGAAAGTTCGTGTAGAGTATGGCGGGAGGGTACAATGCCCACAACGCGGCACCGATTACACGTGTTCGTTCACTAAATTCGCTGAGCAGGTGAAACAACAATAATGCTGTGAGCACATCCAAAAACGTTTGCAGAATTTTTACGGCGACCGGATGATGTCCTATGATGTAATATATCGCTCCGACAAATGCAGGATAGCCAACCGGACGGTAAGCGGTAGGAGCGCTATCGTAAGAATACGTTCCTTTGGTCGAAAGATTCAAGGCGAGTTGGTCGTATTCTTTTTCGTCCGAGATAAGCGGTCGTTGATGAAATGCAATAACGCTTAGTCTCAGCATCAGACCAATCGCAAGAATAATGAGAAGCCTGCCTGCCGGCAGGCAGGCGAAGCGAGGATACCTTTGTAGCAAATTAGACAATATGGTGCTCACGATAGAGTTCCATAAGACGGTTATGGACAGATTCGTATGAATGATATTTTTCAACCCAAGTCCGACCTGCTGCACTCTTCACTGCGCGCATTTGCGGATTATCAATAAGCTCGATGAGACGTTCAAAAAGAGTTTGCCGACTGGCAAGAACAAAAGGATTTTCAGGAAGCCAAGCAGTATAGTCGGGCGTCATTTCTGTAATCGTGGGGATTCCCATCGCCAATGTTTCGAGAGAATTGCGCCCGTAGCCCGTTCCTCCCATATTACCCACTTGCTCGATGGCAATATCGCACGTTTGTTTTATGCGAAGCACCTCATCGTGCGGGGTGTTTTCAATTAAAACAAATTCAACGTTGCGCGCCTTTTTGACCCGTTCCATAACAGGAAGAATAAGTTCCGTCCCCTTTGCGTCACGATTTGTCGGCGAGTGGACAATGCGAAGGTGTTTATTTTCGTCCATCCGCATTTTATACGGAGCAACATCAAACGGAATATAGATATAATGAATATCGGGATGTCGCAGAAGATGATCGCTCTCATTGGTAAGATTGAGATCGCTTAACTCATTCATTACAGGGTCAATGCCCCGCACGCGCAAATCGCTTCCCATATAGTGGCAGATGATTTTTTTGCCTTCTCGTTTCCATTGGTTTGCAGTGCGCGCATCACGGAAAAAATCCAAACCGCCGTCAAAATGGATGATTTCAAATTTATCGAGATCGTACTGTTCCATCGCTTTGCGAATGGCTGGCTCGCGGCGCGTATCATCCCAAGAGAAATATATTTTTTCAAAAAAATTTTTGGGTTCATGAATCGGTAGGTAAGTATCAGGGTTTTTCGATTGATTGGCGGCAGTCTGCTGTGTTTTCGATTTTTTGAAATCCCGCCAGATGCGAGCGAATGTATTGCGGGGGAGAGGTAAGTTCAGACAAATATCTTCAGGAAACGTAAGAGCGTTGGCGTGAAGCGTTACAAGTCGGGCGTTTGCGCCGAACCGACGCTGCATTGCCATCATACTATACGGAACGCCGGCAACATTGAGTGGAGCGACGTGGAGGACGTTCATGGCATTAGATAAACCGCTTATAGAAAGTGCTCCGAAGAATGCCGTGCGCGTTGAATTTTTCTTTGAAGCGAATAAGGTTCATCGCGGGCGTCATTTGGTTTTCGGCATGCGTATCTTGTGAAACCCCGATATCAACCCACTTACGGCCGCGCTCTGTTGCCCATTTTACCACTTCATACATTACCGCGTGGATGGGATTAAATTGTTCGTACTCATACAGGAGCATGTTGTAGAAACAGAGCGCCACTTGCGAGTTGCAATCGAACATTAACGAGCCGGCAATAGGTTTATTTGCTTTGTAAACGAGGAACAGCGTGAGATGATCCGGCAGCAGTTTTTTGAGCTGAAGCAGTTCTTCGAGTGTATGCGTCGGCTTTACGCCGTGCCGTTGCTTGTTCTTCAGTAAGATCGGATAGAACGCTCCATAATCGTCGCTTATTTCGACTGTAAGCGTATGCTCGCGAAGGTATTTGTGGATGTAGCGGCGCGCGGTGTTCTGAAATTTTGCAACGAAGTCCTCATCCCCCAATGGAATAGCATGGGAGATATAATGCTTATCGTACGTGAAACCGCGGTACGCAAGAGCGTAGTCAATATTTTGAGAAATGGTTTTTTGATATATAAAGGGAGGAGGCGTAAGAAGTGCTCGCTCGAATCCTTGTTCACGGCAATAGTCGGAAAAGGTATCCACCAGATCAAGCGCCGATGTAAAATCTAAATCTCCCGTCACAAATGACCCATACGATGCGCCAATGGGTGATTCTAACGTCTGCCCCATTGCCGCCGCGGGAAGGACTGCGACAATTTCCTTTTTGTCCACAAACAGGAGATGACGCCAGGGGAACTTTCCTTTTTCGTGATAGCTAAGAAATTGTTGACGATGGAACATTGTGCCGTTGTTTGACTTCAACACGAAGTCATCCCAGCGCTTCTTCCATTCGTCATTATATTGAATTACTTGCAGGGACATGGTTTGTGTGGTAGTGGGCTAAAGCCCATGTTCGTTTTGGCGTTTCATACCCCGACCTATCCCGTTATACGGGATGCCGAAAAACGGCAAAGGTCGGGGTTATGGTTAAATCCATTTTTCGCGGTCTCAATCCCAAGTTCATTTTTGCATTTCATACCCCGAGTTAATGGTCGGGGCGATTCACCTTTGTATAATAACTCCGCCATTCATGGCGGAGAAAATTCACAGCGAGCATAGGTGGGCTTTAGCCCCGACCAGAACTTCGAACGCCCCTATAGCAAAACCCCCTTCTAAAATTGAAATCCGAGTGAAAACAGATGCGCGTCTCCAAGCCCTAACGAAAACGGAACATACGCATAATCGAATTTTACCAAGCTATAATGAACGCCGATACCTGCCGTAAGTCCGCGGGTTTCGTATCCTGTCACATATCCTATACGTGCGGCGAATGTCTTATCATAGATCGTTTCAAAGCCAAGCTGCACGTGAGCGGCGCTTTGCTTTGCATCATTTGCAAGAGTTGCTCCAGCGGAGCAATTAAAATCGGATTCGGTAAAGCTATAGGTAGCGCCTAACCGGGCGAAGGAGGGAACTTGCGATGTCTCATTCCTCAATTGACCTAATGAGCCAAGATTCGTTACCGCGAAGCCTGCAACCAAACCGGACAACGGCGTTCTGTATGTTGCGCCTATGTCGAATCCGTAGCCGGTTGCCTCATCAACATAGATTTTTTCGTAAAGATATTTCACGGTTCCACCGACGTTAAGGTTTTCTACAACATTGGCGGCAAAGCTCCCTTGTAGAAAAGCTGAGCGTGCGGAAAATGTTCCAATCGCCGGACCCGGGATATCCCGCAGTTCGATGCCTTTCACATTATTATTGCCGATTGCAACGCCGAACGTTCCGAACGAGAACGGCAGCCGGGCGGCAATGAATTCGGTTTGCACATCTTGGATCCATTGAGTATGCGAAAGCATCAGCTCGTATGACCCTTGAGTTGCCAAGTTTGCGGGATTAACGAACGAGGACGAAAATGTCCCCGGGTCTGCTACCATCGCATCGCTCAAAGCGGCTGAACGGGCATTCATCGGTAATTTAAGATAGGAAGAACCGCTGGAAGTGCCTTGTGCAGTGGAGACTTGACAGAGGAAAAGCGTAGCAACGATAGAGAGGATAAGAGAATATTGGGAAATAGAATGATGCGTCTTTGCGAGGAGCTTGCCCGCCTTTGGCGGGCGTGCGACGAAGTTCCGTTTTATGGAATCCCGCCTGCCTATCGCAGGCGCATTGAACGGAATCCAAAAAACGGGACAATCTCCTAAATGAATAGAAAGACGGGATTGTCCCGCCTTACGAGATCCCGTACAGCGGGACTTCAGCAAAAAACGCTTCGCAATGACATGAAAATTTAATTTTTCAAAAGAAATAAACTGTTTCATTCGAAATTCAGGCTAAGAGAAAAAAGATGAATACCCCCGGTTGAATAAGGCTCGATAACGTATGTATAATGAAGCATTGGCTTCCACGTACTCAAGGGAGTTTGAAATGAAAATCCCACTGATGGCTTAGAAGATATATCGCCCGCAAATGAAATTTGATCAACGCCACCGCGGACGGTAATGCCTTCGTAAAGAGGAAGCTCCGCACCGATACGGGCGAGTGTTGTTGAACTAATGAATTCCAATTCTGTTGAAATTCTCGCCTGAAAGAATTTTGGCGCATAGCTTGCCGCGAGCTTTCGTCGTAAAGGGAAACGCTCTATGGTAGAATTGCCGTCTCTTCCATACAAGTTTGAGGTATCCCATTTATACTTTGAGTTAATATCTTGAATGACCGCGCCAAGCGTCCATTCATCGTTAAGCGAGTAAATAACCCCTATGTCAAATCCCGTTGTCGTGCTTTTGACTCCTTCAAACAGGGAATAATAAAACACTTTTGTCGTAAGCCCTATGGCAACTTGCTCGTTGAGTTTTACTCCGAAGGAAAAAAGAAAGACATTTTCCGAAGTCGAGTATGTATCGGTTACAACGCCGTCGCGATTTCTTCCTTCGATATTTGAAACCCCGGCGTTGATAATGCCAACGGAAACTCCCGCCGATGGTTTTACGCTCTGCGTATAGCTGAGGAAATTCAGATGCCGATCAAGCGGCAGAAATCCGACTGAGACCATTCCAACCGGTGATGTTTGGAATGGCGTTAGCGCGGGATTGTAATACCCAATCGCATCGCCGGATTTCACTGCAGTAAGAGTATTTGCAACGCCAATGCCTTGTGCGCCAAACCCCATGCGCGTTGCAGCACCGGGCGAGCCGCCTAATTCATAATTGCTTTGTCCGTACGCATCAGGAGAACAAATCGTACCCAATAATACCGAAAAGAGGCAAATAAAGAAACGATATTTATATTGTTTGGTCATGTGGCTCATTGCAAGACGAAAATTTTTCCCCATTGAAGCTCATTTCCCTCGATTTCGACTCGATAAAAATAAACGCCGTTCGCAACGCGCCGATTGGCATTATCCGTGCCGTTCCACAGTTCGTCGTGCTCATACGAACCGCTCCGTTGCGCGTTTTGGATAAGCGTCCGAACGGGCTGCATTGCAAAATCGAATATTCTAATCGTCACGAAGGCTGTTTTTCCTTGGGTGCTGTAATGGATGCGCACCGTCTCATCATCGGGTGAGAAGGGAAGCGGATAGGAATAGGTTTTCGCGGTGTTCTCAACCGGCTGGTACGTCCGGAAAATTCTCCACGTCTTGCCGAACGGCTCTGCGGGAGTATCAATGGTGTAGGCGATGCCCTCCGAGCCGCCGACCCACACCGTGTCTCCTTGAACAGCCACCGCATTGATTTTGTTTTCTGTAAATCGTTGTAAGGTTGTGGGATCGTAAATCGTTCCCGCGTGGATTATCGTCTTTCCAAAATCATCCGTGCGGTACAATCCGCCATCCGAAGCGATGTAAACAATCGAATCTTTGAAGGCAACGTCTCTCATAAAATCGCCAAACGTGATCGTTCCCCAGCTTTCACCACCATCCTCAGAAAAGCTTACGCCGCGTTGTTCATCCGGATCGAACGCAGTGTTCGATACTGCCCAAATTATTCTTTTGGATTTCCATCGTTGCTCCCGTATGCCGCCGATGTAATTGCCGCTCATGGGCTTGGTTTGGTTCTGGTGAGTGAATTTTCGCCAGCTTACTCCGCCATCCGTTGATTTGTTGATGCCGCCTGCTGTCCCGACCCAAATAGTCGAGTCATTGCTTGCATATACGGCGAACACCAAATGGTTCAAATTCTCCGTCAACGTATCGCCGTTAAAAACTTTTCGGACATTGGATAATTGGAATTTCGCCGTTTCCGTTGGTGAGATACGGTTAAGATTATCAGGCGGGAGAATAACCCTCTGCCACGATGTCCCGTGGTTTGTGGATTTACGAAGCATGCCGCCCCAGCTCGCAATCCATACCGCGTTGCTTGTCAATGCAATATCGAATGTTACATTTTGTTGAGGGACGGTAATAGCGAGCGCAGGGATTTTATTGATGCCATAAATAAGCGTATCAACTTTTCCCGTGTCAACAGGCTGAGAGATAAATTGCCAAGTAAGTCCGCTATCGGTTGTGTAATGTAACCCATGTCCCGTTGGGATGGATGCGTTATCCAATTTAGTGGTGTACGCGGTTGCCACCCAAATTTCATTTTCTCGGACTGCAAGAGCGGAGCTGCCCTTCTCATCGAAGGTGAGCGTATTGGAAAAATGCCGCCACGATTTCCCCTTGTCTGTTGTAAGGCTCAATCCTTTTCCCATGCCAACCCAAATGCTGTCTCTTGTTACAACTATATCATTTATACTGTTGCTCTTTGGAAGAGGCGACGAAACAATGTCTTGAAGCCTGAACGAGCTGACCACTTGAGCGGAAAGCTGAACGCAGAATAACAATACTGTTCCTATGATGGCAACGGCTCTCATGGTTTCACCGTTAACAAGCGGACAAGAGTGTTACTCGTTTCATTTGATTTATCGAGCGCTTGAAATTCAAAACGATAAACGCCGGTTGTGGTCGCCGCCGGCAAAATTATCCTGAGCGAGTAAATACCATCACCTCGAGCAGTATCACCATTTGTGCCATCATCATACATCAGAAATGGATTTCCTGATGAAGGTTGTCCGTTCGGGCGGAACGAATTAAAAATTACTTTTTGGATGTCACTCAGACCGTCGGGGTCCGTTGCTTTCACCTGAAGCAGAATGGTTTGGTCCTGATTGCCGAGCGAGACGCTATCAGGTGCTTGCAGGTTGGAAATCACAGGCGGCTTGTTGGAGCGAAAGATGACAAAAGGCACAATGACCAAGTTGCTTTGATGACCTGATATGCCTTCCGCGAAAATTTCTGCATGGTAGGTTCCGAACTCTGCCCTTGTTATTTGGAAAGAAATCTTGCCGGAATAAGTCCCGTCTCCTTTTGACTGATCTGGCGCAATGCCATCGTCAACAAGATCACCGCCGGCAATCAGAGCTGATCCAAAGTTTTTCGAAACTCTCACGTGAGCTGATTGAACATTTTTTTTCTCACCCGGAAGTATCAGCTCTGAGGCAAAACAATTGACCTGGATTTGCAATAAATCGTTTGGGTCTTTAATCGAGCCGACAAACATTGTGTCGGTATTTATTGCGGCAGGGGAGACGAAAACATTGGTAAGGAGCGGGGCTTTACCATTCGAATCTACGATGGAATCACTTTTCTTTTCACAGCCGGCGTATATCAGCAATGCGGAAATTAGCATGAAACTGATAATCGGCTTACCCCTTAGTTGTAATTTCTTCAAAGTCTTGTCTTGTTTACAAAGGAAGGGGTGGTGACTATTGTACAGTTGGCTACGCGTCGAGAAATTTCTCGAAAACCAATTATAATCGTTGGAATTACTATGAGGTTTTATGGGTATGAATGCTGGCACAATGATTGCTCAATCATAATGAACGATAACCTAAAACAATAGCAATCTTATATAGAGTGTCAGCCTTTTGTTGGTGGTAGATAATACGGTACTAAAACGCGCCAAAATAATACGAAACTTATCTTCAAATGTCAATAGACCTAAAGAGGAATAGTAAAAGGAGCAAAAGAAAAACATAAGATAAAAATGACAATACTGAGCCATCCGATTTGCATACGGACAGGGTCAAGCGGGGTTTCGTCAGCAACAGGGGGATGATACAGCTTTACAAGATAGTAAGAAATCATTGCCCAGAGGAACCAACCGCTCCAGCTATATTGGGTTAAGGGAATAATCTGCCCAACAGGGTGATGCGCAAAATATGATCCGATGGTTCGTATAAGTGAGTCCAACACGGAAGGGACACCCAATATCAGTAATGTGTAAAATGCAATGCGGGCAATACGTTGATGCTTATCGCCAAACATAGTATAGATAATATGTCCGCCGTCAAATTGGCCGATGGGAATTAGGTTCATGGCGGTAACGAATAATCCAAACCACCCAACACAAAGAAAAGGATAGTGGTAAATTTCACTCATGGGAGGCACAAACTGAGACGAATTCGTCAATAATGTTGATAAGGAGCTGAACAAAATCGTTTGGCCAAATTCTAACGGCAGCCCTTGCGAGTCCGGTAAAGCATTGAGTACAAAATCGTAGTTTGGATGGATAGAAAGAATAAATTCCGGACCGGGCAATGTTAAGAAACCGTATGATAGAACAAGGAGGCAGGCGATGAAACCGGCAAGCGGTCCGGCTACGCCAATATCGAACATCACTTTACGCGAGGGAACGGCAGAGCGAGTGCGGATAACCGCTCCTAAAGTGCCAAAGTTAATAAAAAAGGGAAGCGGTGGAAACGGCAGAAAAAACGGGAGTGTTACTTGTACGTTGTGATATCGGGCGGCAAAATAATGCCCAAATTCGTGGGTTCCTAAAACGAACAAAATTGCAGACGCATATTGAAATCCATAATGAAGATTCTCAAGTTCAAAGGGGTTTTTTCCAATCCATTGAACGCCGGCAACGGATGCCGTAAAAAAAGTCAGAATAAAAAGGACTATGTTGATAAGGAATCGTAAATTTAATCCACGCTGAGTTTTTTCTTGGGGGAAAGAAGTTTCTGGAGTTGGATTTTCGTAGCTCATTAACTCATTCAATAATGACAAAGGTTCACACAAGATAGAAAAAAACCGGACGAAACGAAATAAAAAACTCCGGCTGTCCCGATATATCGAGACGACCGGAGTAATGACAAGTTTAGCTGATACTAATTACGGTTTCGGCGTGTCTGTGGGCGCGGGAACAGTGTTTCCACTCTTGAATTGAGACGATGGGCGTGGTGTATCTTCAGGTGCAGGAACAGTGTTTCCACTCTTGAATTGAGACGATGGGCGCGGTGTATCCTCAGGTGCGGGAACAGTGTTTCCACTGCGAGCCGCAAAAGAAATTGCGGAGTTTGCGATGAAAGTGATTGCAAGTGCCATCATAACTGAGGCGAACCGTTTAGTATTTCGTGATTTTAACATGGTAACTCCTTAAAAAAAGGTTTAGGGGGGGGTTGATTATTTAGAACGGTGATTTTCACTTACTAAAGTAAATTTAGTGTTAATTTTGGCTAATTATTTTCAAATTGTCAAGTATTATTATCGCTTAAGCGGTTTTCGGGAAAAATTCATTAAGGCTTGAAGCTATAAATTGTTATGAAACAACAACTTACACATTGGCGATGTGATGTATGATACAAACAATTTTTAAAAAATATTCGATTTTTTTCTTGACATCCTCTCTTTGGCGTGCTATATTCGTTATGCGTAACGATAATGAGGAGTTAGCTTTGAAACAGTATAAGCAAATACTTTTAATTTGGGTTTCAGTATTGGTACCCATGATAGGTTTATTGGCTTTTTTACCACATAAACCGATTGCGGTTGTCAGTACAATTATTAATTCGTTGAACATTCTTGTTGGTATTGTGGCTTTATATATTTTTAGGAAAGAACCTTCATCCAAGAACAAGCCAATCTTTTTGAATTTTTCTATTTTTTTTCTTGCTTCGATAGAATCAATTCTTAGTTCTTTTATTGGAAAAGCATTTCTGACCGGGGAACCATTCGCGAGCTTTTTCTCATATCAATATTTCTCGCTTGGATTTTTATATTTTTCGCTCGCTTTTTCAATCATCTACGTTGTTTTCGATACGCTCTTTAACGATTTTCAAATATATAAAAAATATCTTTTAACATTCCTTGTCGTTGGCGGAACATTCGCATATTATTATCATCCTGTCCTTACCGACCCCAAATTTGTATATCGCACGCCAGAAATCGTGGATTATAAGTCCGTTACGAGTGCTATTGATCAGCTCAAAAAGGAAGGTAATGCCAACCCGACAGTACGAGAAATAGCAGCGATCGCTAATTTGCCTGCTTGGAACGAGGGTAAGGTTGTCGGCACGCTATTCCAAGAGCAAAAGGCAGTTCGCGTCAATCAACTTCTACCGTATCTTGAAGGTGGTAACTATATCGTTCTTCTTTACAAGCCACTGTATCTTGACGTTGTTTACATGAATGTCCTCTGCCTTGTCTTCATCTTTCTCTTTTTCGGTTATCAATACAAGAACGATCCTCCACAAGGCGCATACATCGAGAAAATAGTTTTCTTGTTCTTGCCATATTGTTCGCTTGAAATTCTACATTATTATGGTTACATTAAGTCGGTTGAGTATGCAACATACCTTGATATTCATCGTGTTGGGCAATATTTGACCCTTCTTAATCTGGCATTACTTTTGATATTCTTTAGCCTACGCTTGCGATTCATCACAAGCGTTAAGGGCGAATTCTATGAACGAGAACTGGTTTCTGATTCTGAACATATTAGTCGTTGGCGCGACTCTTTTGATAATCTTATTGTACGCCATTTTCTTAACCCGCAAACGCTTCATGGAAGGCTTTTTACACCGCGCCCGCCAAGACCATGGAACCTACAATTATCGGAAAAAGCAAATCAATCGAGAGTGTGCGAAAGCAAATTCTCAAACTTGCAAAGAATAAGAGGGATGTGCTCATTGTTGGAGAGCATGGTGTTGGCAAAGGCATTGTTGCAAAAAACATTCACACGGGCCAGCACGATGGTGCACCGGAAGATAAACATCCGTTCGTTTCTGTTAATGCATCGGTGATTGATGATAGGGAATTAGAAGCAGTGTTGTTCGGCTTTGAAAAAGGCGTTCCCGGCATGCCGCCCACAACGAAACGCGGTCTGTTCGAGCTTGCTGATGGTGGAACGGTTCTCATCGAAGAAGTGGAAGAAGCCAGTTTCCGCAATCAGATTAAGATCATGAATTTCATCGAGGAGCGGAAAACGAAACGTTTAGGCGGTGAAGAGGCAAAGAGTGTGGATGCTCGCGTTATCTTAACAACGAAAAAAGATCCCAACGAGCTTCTCCAATCCCACAAACTCTATGAAGATCTCCATAAAAAACTGGAGAACTTCGAGAGCTTGACGATTTTGCCGCTGAGAGAACGACCGGAAGATGTTCCAGTGCTTGTGAAGCACTTCATCAGCGAGATTTGCAAGGATTTAAACATCAAAGACGTTGCGATTGATATTAACGCTATTGACGTTCTCCTTCGCCATCCGTGGAGAGAGAATATCCGTGAGCTGAAGGCTGTTATTGATAAATCGGTTCTCTTTTCATCGGGCGGGAAATTCATGCTGCCGCCAGAGCTGACCGATGAAAAGACCGAAGTCGTGAAGATGATCAACAATGTTATCGCAGGTCAGGAGTTTGTGCTGGATAACTCGCTTGACGTAATCGAAAAAGGAATTATCGAGCGTTCGTTGTTGAAATTCGGATGGAATCAATCCCGTGCGGCAACATTTTTGGGAATGACCGAGCAAACACTCCGGTACAAGCTAAAACGGCTGACAATTCCCAGCTCGCGTCAACGACGATAATATATTAGAAATAACTCTAACGAAAAACGTCCCGTTGAGATTCTCAACGGGACGTTTTGTTTTTACGGAATCTTGCGAAGGTGAAGCTTGTCCGCCTTTGGCGGAAATCTTCGCAAGGTTATAATTCTCACATAGAAAAATCAAATAACGTTCGGCGAAAGCCAAATTGGATTAGTGAAGCACCAATGAGGATCGTTGTCAAAGGAATGTTCGCCTGAGGTGTATGCCTCAGCCCGAATATAAGAAGCTGTTTCGATGGTGAGGGGAATAATGTTGTCTATTGAAAATGTCGCCAAATTGTTTAGGTTGATGAGTACCATTTCTTTTTTAGCGCCTATTGTTCCCATGAAAACTTTCAGCGCATCAATCGTGCCGAATTCCGCAGTCGAACGGGCGGTAATAGAAAGCTGAAATGTTTTTCCTATGATGTTCCCGCCAATAGAAGTCGTTTCTCCCTTTTCGTTAGAAGCCGCCATCTGAATACTAGGTCCATCAGTCACAATCGTGTTGCCGGATTTGAGAGCGGCAAGGATTGTGTGCTCTGAAAGGGGTTCGTTAATAAAAACACCGGTTCGCACTTTTCCAAAAAGCTGAACGTTTTTTTCCTTTATCGTTACAAATGGAATGCCTATTTGCCGGAAGTGATTGAAATTTCCATGAGCATCATTGCCGCCGAGGGCAAAGAGTTTCTTTCCGTTGAGAAGGGACTGAATCCACGCGCGGTAACCTTTCGAAAATCCCATATCGGTCGTTCCGTTTGCGAATTGAATACCGCTTAATCCGTCAGCCTCAAGATCGGCATCAGACCATTCGTCCCGACCAAGAAGGAAACGCTGGAGCAACGGCACCGGCTCTTTCGGATGACCTGCATACGCCACGGCTGTGTCGTCCTTCAACGTCAGAATTTCGGTGACGGAATGCGCGCTTCGAGTCCTAAGCCATTTCTCTGCGCTATCACCGGCACCATGGAAAAATCGTTTTGTTCCATAGAGAAGCAAGTGAACGTTTTTCTCATCCCTATTACGGCTGGTGATCTCTTCTCCACGAACAATTGCGAAGTCCGGATGGTGATTGTTTAACTCGTCTAGTTCGGCTTGTAAAGAGTTCCATTTGGGAATTGCCGGATCATTCTTTAAGTAATTATCAACACAATCATCCAAATCATACGAATGATCCGTTACACAGAAGAATGAAATTCCCATCGCTTTGCATAGCTCTTGAGAAGCCTTCAGCGGAGAGCCGAATTCCACTTGATCATCTGTATAGTTCGAATGCGTATGAGCATCGCCCAGATAAAGATTGGGGAGGCGTGGCAGAGGATCGTTAGCAAGGAATACCCGAAGCGGCTTGTGGCTCGAAGTCTTATGATTGTCGGTGTTATATGTCGTTCGTTTGCCGTTGACCTCGATTGTTATAGTTGTGTGAAGGTCAATCCATCCCCTCCATTGCGAAACATCGAGTTGAAAAACCTCCCACCAAAAATACCCGTCTAATTTGATCGGACTGGAAAGCACATCCTTTTGAAAGAGAACTTTCGATGTTTGCGTTAGTGCGACGTGTAGTTGCACTAACGTGCAAGGGTGTCGGTCTGCATCTTTAGCCAGAAGCAAAAGAGGAAGCGGTTTGCCGGGTTCTATTCGGTGTGGGGCATCTGCAAGTAGCTCCGGCTCTTTTTTTCTGAGGAAGCTAAAAAAATAGCGGAACTTGTAATGTGTTTCCGCATACAGCAACAACGGGAGATACCAGAGATCTTGTGGGAGATGAATCAATACGAGCGTCCTTTCCACACTACCTTGCCGCCAAAGAAAACAACAAAAGGAAGAAGGAGAATATATATCGTATAGTACAGCTCAAACCAATAGAAGTATTTGAGAAGATCGGTTCGTTTGAGCCGTTGAAGCACTTTGAAGAGAAAAACGTAATCTGCTATCAGTTTTATAAAGAGCGCGGTGAGCGCATAGACAAAATTTCCCAAAAGAAATGTGAAAAGAGTAAAACCGTGTGTGCTAAACCCAATGACCATGATCAGGAACCCGCTGAGTTTCATGTCCAACCCGCCTTTACCCCAACGATGTTTTTGCCGCACCAGCTCTTTTAACGTTTGGCAAGGTTTGCTGAGAACGAGAACGTTGGGGTCAATGGGGTAGAGGTAATCCCATTTTCGAGTTTTGACGATAGATTGAAAAAGCATGAAATCCTCGGTGACGCTGAACGGGATTTTTTTGTACCCTCCAACTTCCCCATAGGCTGATTTTCTGAATGAAAGATTATTGCCAATGGTGCTCAACGGATTATGCATGGAGACAGTTGCCGAAGCAAGCCCCAACAGATAAGCCCAATCGAGCGATTGCATGCCTTCAAAGTTGCTCGAAGCCTTTTGCAGAGTCATCCCTCCCACGATACCGACAGATGGCGTATATCGCTTGGCGGTATGTTCAATCCACGTAGGGGGCACCGTGCAGTCGGCATCGGTAATAAGAATAATCTCGCCGCGCGCTTTTTCAATGCCTTGATTGAGCGCGTTCGTTTTTCCGCGTAACATGGGGTCTTCTTGCGCAACGAACGTAATAAAATTTTCGAATCGCCGAACAAAGCTTTGGCAAATCTCTCCGGTTCGGTCGGTTGAGTTATCATTAACGAGGATAACTTCAAACTTGTCTTTTGGATAAGTTTGTTGTAACACTGATTCTAAACAATCGGCAATATTTTGTTCTTCATTGCGCGCAGCGATGACCACAGAAACAAAAGGCACTTGGTCGTTTGTACCGTGATCACGGATGCGGTACAAACCGATGAGAAAAATTACGACCTGAATGACATACAAGATAATGAAAATCTGGAGATTCAGTTCAAGCATGAGGATGAGAGAGGTTCAAAGTGAAAGCCGCGTTGTATCAAACCATCAATAACCATCGGTACAAGGCTGGTGATCTTTGATTCGGTAAGGTGATTGTCGTGGAACAGCAGTATGGACCCCGCTTTAGCCTTTGAAACGACTTTTGGGGCAATGGTTTCGTTGGGCAAGTTTTTAAAGTCGAGAGAATCTATGCTCCACAGAACAACTTGCTGTTGAGAAGATTTCGCCGCCTTCAGGGTCGTATAGTCAAAGTAGCCGTACGGCGGACGAAAGAACTCCGGCGCTTTTCCGGTAATTTTTTGAATACTATCGCTCGTTTTCTGAATCTCTTCCACTTGAAAATTCTTTGACCGAAAAAACATCGAAGGATGGTTGTACGTGTGGTTGCCTATGGTATGCCCGTCTCCAAGAATTTGCAGAACGATATCCGGATACTGTTGAACATTTTTTCCGATGAGGAAAAATGTCGCTTTCATGCCCCGGTTTTTTAAGATATCCAAAGCTTTTGGAGTTGCGAGAGGATGTGGTCCGTCATCAAATGTTAGATGAATTGCAGGCCGGTGCGTTTCCCAAAGGATAGATGGGAAGAGGGCTTTGCCCACAGAGGCGTTGATGAGATTCATCTGCTCAATACTCTGTCTTTCCAACGAAGTGAAACAATTTGTCCGATACCTGCCGCGAACACAATATACGGAACATGCAAAAGCTCTGCAATGGCAAAGTGGACAGGTGAGACGTTCTCGTTGAGCAAACGTGCCCCAAAGGTGAGAGTTTGAAAATCAATTACCATTTTTGCGAAGAAAATTGCCGCAACGGCAAACCGCACCTCGGGTTGAAAAAGTGAAATGAGAGCGACTGTTAAAAAAACGACAAAAAATACATACAACAAAATCAGTTTCAATAAAATAGATTTGTCCTCGTAGTGTCCGCGCTTTGCCGCCCATCGCACTCTCTGGTTCCAAAATTCGAAGAGAGAGGCGCTCGAGTTGGTAACAACTTTTGCATCCGCGCCGGCATTGAACGCAATACTGCCGATGTTTCTCGTTGAGATTCTTTGCATGAGCGTTTCATCATCACAGGAGGTTGAAGCTTCTCCATAGCCGTTTACCTCGGCAAATGCGGATTTTCTGTACGCGATGTTTGCTCCATTGCAAATTATTGGCGTGCCAGCGCCAATGAGTCCTGCCCCTGTTGTGATAAGTCCGAGGAATTCCAATCCTTGGATTTTCGCGAAAAATGTTGTTCCCGGCTTCTCAGTGACTGGTCCCGCAACAAATGCAACCTGAGGTTCAAAGGATTGCACCATCGAGCTAATCCATTTCGAAGGGACGACGCAATCTGCATCGGTGCAAAGGATAATCTCTCCTTGAGAATTCTTAATACCGTAGGCGATGGCAGTCGGCTTTCCTGTTCCATTGTTCGGATGATGCAACGACAATACTTTTACGGATGGTTGCGCTTGTTTCGTGGAAAACGCTTGCGCAACTTCGATGGTGCGATCGGTGGAATGGTCATCAACGATGATAATCTCGTACAGGTCTTTTGGATAATCTTGTCCTACAATTGAAGCTAAACATTCAGCGATGGTTGGCTCTTCATTTCTTGCGGCAATGATCACGCTGACAAAAGGGCGGTCTGCCGAGGACGCTGAGGGTTTGAGCTCTCTTAATCCTTTCATGACAGTGAGCAGAAAGAAAAAATAATAGCCGAAGCCAGCCAACAGGAGAGTGATGCTTATGAGAGAAATCATGATTGCCCGCGCGAGATTTTAAGCTTAGGCAAAAAGAAAAGTCCTATAAACGCAGGAATAATCATGTTGATAATAAAAAGCAAAAACGCCGCATTGAGCGCAGTCGTTTCGGGGATGCCGATACGGGAAAAAAAATACACGGAGCTTGCCTCGCGGATGCCCAGATCGCCAAAAGAAATCGGCAGCAGCGCTTTCGAAAACATCATAGCGGCATAACCGAGAAATGCCTGTCCGGCGTCAGTAGGCGAAAACGCATTTAACAACAAAAATAGTTGCAACCAAATAACAGCGTAGAACGCGACTGTTATGACGAAGGAATACAGTAAATCTTTCGAATGAAACTTGCTCAATGTTTGCAAGAAATCTTCCGTCCACTCATGTTTTATGATACGAAAGGGTATTTTTTCGACTATCTGCTTTAACAAAACAGGACGAAAAAAAAGGATGAGAAAAATAAGTGAGCCGCCAACCGATATACTTACTTGCTCCCACAACGGAGGAGAAAAGAGAAACACAAAACTAACAATTCCTCCCATGCCCATGACGAGAAACATCTGCAATTTATCTATGAGCGTGAAACCAATAATCTGCGCTGAAAACGCACCGGTGTGTCGCAAAGCCCGCCCGCCAAGTTCCCCAACCTGACCCGGCGTAAAGGAGCCAAGCGTAATTCCAAAAAGCAATGAGGTCGCGGCTTGCTTCAGGGTAACGGTAGCATCCGCCAAGCGAAGAAAATAATGCCACTTAGCAATTTGGATTCCAACATTCGTTCCCAATAAGAGCACCGCGAAAAAAACATACTCGAACCGAGCCTGCGCAAATGTTTTTATGACATTGGAAAAGCTTACCAAGTTCAACACCAGCACAAGCAGGACAATGCCAAGAAGAATCCTTCCGGTAAAAAGAACTTTACCCCAAATGTTACTTGGCATGCGTTGTGTGGCGTGTGGATTTAAGTTTTCTGTCCTTGTTTCCATTCAAATTTTTTTATAAACCCAAGCGGTCCAATAAGCGTGTTATAAAAGATGTAAATAATTTCCATCAAAAGGAAGGAAGCGGTGAAACGAGTCTGCCTAAATGTCGAACCTGCACTGAACAACAATAATATGTCAACTACTATTTTTGCGAGAAAGCCCCATAACAAATAAACATACTGGTCGAAAAAAAGACCAATGATCCATCCAGCCAACAATAAAAGATTTGAAGAATGAAACAGGAAGAAAAACAGCTTCATCGGTAACGAAAAGAATTTTCCCGCGGAAAAATGTCGAATGCGCTGTTGAAGAAACTGCGAAAACGTTGCCGGCGGAGCTGTACGGACAAAGCTTTCCGGCGATGCAACATATCGCATATCCCATGATGTTTCACGCCGCACAAGCTGAAGAAAAAGATCATCGTCCCCGCTGACGGACTGTTTTATTTTTTCAAATCCCCCTACTTCTTCGTACACAGTTTTGCGATATGCGAGAGTGCGACCGGTGCAAAGCCATCCTTTGTTCCAGCCTATTGCGCCTGCAGACCAAACCGCCCCTTTGAATTCTTCATATTCTATAAATTTGAGAAATAACTCTTCCGACAAAGTCGTTTTATGAGGTTCGGTCCACAGCAGCGTTCTATCATAAGGAGAGTAACCTGCTACCAATCCGACATCTGGTCCAAACGCTGCGACTAATTCTTCTACCCAGTTCACCGTGGGGATGCAATCTGCGTCTGTGAAACAGAAAATTTCTCCCTTGCTCGCGGCTATACCTTTTGCCAAAGCGTTCTTCTTGGAGGGCATGTCTCCATCAAGGGAATCAATATCAATGAGGCGGAGATTGGGATGTGCTTGTTGATAAGAACGAACTATTGATGCGGTAGTATCGGTCGAGCGGTCATTGACAATAATAATCTCATACGAAGGATAACGTTGTCGGGTCAGCTGCTCAAGCAGCCTACCGATTGCTTGCTCTTCATTTCGCGCGGCGACAATGATTGAGACGAAAGGTTTTTCTGCGGATTTCTCAAATTTAATTTTGCGCAAACCAACGGCAAGTAAAATGATTACAACGCAGTAATACGCTGTGACAAGTAAAAAGAGGGCAAACAAAGGATCGGTAAGTTGCATTATTAGATAATCGTGAAATAAGACCTCTTTTTCAAATTGTTTTCATTGAAACTTCTCACTTTATCATCTATATTTTGAGGTATTTAATACTTGAGACTTCTGAAATATTCCAAGTTTAGTCACCCCGAGCGGAGTCGAGGGGCGAATTTAATTCAAAAACACGGTTCGACTCCCTGCCCGACGGCAGGCGGGCGCTCACCGTGACAGTAAATTTTATTTTTCAGAGGTCTCTACTTTTAAAAGACAGCAAAACAAGTAATTACACCTTCTTCGACAAATAACCATGCAATCAATTGTTATAGGGATAGCAGGGGGAACCGGTTCGGGCAAAACCACCGTTACCAATAAAATTCTTGAATCGTTGGATACAACCAGAGTGGTTGTCATCCAACACGATTCGTATTACAAAGATATTTCGGTGCATCATGGCTTAACGCCGGATAAAATCAATTTTGACCATCCCGATTCTCTTGAGACAGAGCTATTAATTCAGCACATCAAAGAATTGAAGTCCGGGCGCGCGGTTGACCAGCCGATCTATAATTTTACAACTCATAAACGAATGCCGGAAACGAATCGCCTCGAACCTAAGGAAATTATTATTATTGACGGCATTCTCATCTTCGTTGATAAAGCGTTGCGCGATTTAATGGATATTAAAATTTTTCTTGATACCGATGCTGACGAGAGGCTCATCCGGAGAATCCGCCGGGATATTTTGGAACGAGGCCGTTCCGTAGATTCGGTTATGACTCAATACATGAGCACTGTTAAGCCGATGCATCTCGAATTTGTCGAGCCGAGCAAGCACTGGGCGGATATAATTATTCCGCGTGGCGCCGAAAACGCCGTAGCGATTGACATGGTAGTGACAAAAGTGAAATCAATGTTCAGACAAAAAGTTGAAGGGTTAGTTTGAGCCAACTGAGGCGACGGTAATCTTAACGCGTATGTGCGACGCATATTTTAAATTTTTTGTAGGGGCTTGATTAATCAAGCCCCTACGTTGATGGTTTGGAAGGGCCTATGTCATGACAGCATCAAATTCCTCCGAAGCGGTCACGCCTGCCTGTTGGCGAAGAGGAAATAGTCCATGACCGCCGTGTCCACCTCTTTTATGGATGCGACCGAAGAGCCCAGTTTTCTTGACTATCCTGCGAAAAAAAGGTATCTTTTAATGAGAATGCTTAATATTTATTGAGTTTGCAGTAATTCCGTCAATTTTTCTTTCACTATAAAATACCGAACCTTGACTCTACGACATCGCATAGTAAAATCATCTCCTAAAACTTCTGCCCGTCACTCAGGCAAATTACAATCCATTTATAAAAAAACTGTGTTGCCGAATGGATTGCGTATCGTGTCTGAAGAAATTCCTCACGTCCGCTCGGTCTCTGTTGGAATTTGGCTGGACACTGGTTCCCGGGATGAACATGAATCGAACAACGGTATTTCCCATTTCATCGAGCACATGGTGTTTAAGGGCACAAAACACCGCACTGTAAGGGAAATCGCTCAAAGTATTGAATCGGTGGGTGGTTATCTTAACGCATTCACGAGCAAGGAGCATACCTGTTATTATGCCCGCGTCCTTGATGAATACACGGAGTTGGCAGTTGATGTTCTGTACGATTTGATTCAATACCCGACCTTCCCCGAAAAAGACCTTGAAAAAGAAAAAGGAGTAGTGATTGAGGAATTAAAGAACGCCGAAGATGACCCGGACGATATTATCCATGATTATTTCGATAAGTCATTGTTCGGAACTCATCCTCTTGGGTTCCCGGTCATCGGTACTGAAGCGAACCTGCGTTCTTTCGAAAGAAAGGATTTGAAGTCGTACCTGCAACAACACTATATTCCATCCAATATGGTAGTTGCAGCGGCAGGGAACATTCAGCATAAAGACCTCGTTGAGTTTGTCAAAAAATATTTGAATAAGCCCTCTCCTCGTTCGAAGAATGGCATATCGAAGCGAGCAAAGCCCCGCCTGTTGACTGCTGAGAAAAGCGAGTTCAAAAAGCCAATTCAACAAGCACATATTTGTATCGGAACGCAGTCCTACAGCATTAAAAACAAACATCGCTATCCGCTTCTTACCCTCAACACGTTGTTAGGTGATGGCATGAGCTCGCGCCTCTTCCAAAATATTCGGGAGAAGTACGGCTTCGCATACTCCGTTTATAGTTATACGAATATGATGAGCGATTCGGGCGTATTCGGTGTTTATATAGGAACAGATAAGTTGCATGTTGATGCTTCCATCGAGCTGATAAAAAAAGAATTAAGAAATGTGCAGGCAAAGCCTATTTCAAAAGTCGAGCTGAATCGAACGAAGGCACAATTGAAGGGGAGCATGATGTTGAGCCTTGAAAGTATCCCCAGTCGTATGATGCGGTTGGGGAGTTCCGAGTTGTATTTCAACGAATTAAACCCCATTGACAGCATTATCAAGCAAATTGATGCGGTAACACAGGATGATGTTCAAGCCGTGGCGAACGAGTTATTTGTCGAGGACAAGCTTTCGACAATAATTTTCCAACCCGATACGCCGAAGGATCAAACGTCTATTGGTCCGATTTCTGTTGCCGCCCGCAAAGCTTGATGAACATAAAGAGGAACGTATGGCAAACGCATATAAAACCGAAGATGCAGCACTAGCGACGGAGGCAGGGGAGAAGCCGCGAATTTCTGCCCGTGCTGAAACCATGCAAGATTCTCCCATTCGGAAGCTTGCAGCGGCTGCTGAAGCGCGGAAAAAGAACGGCATTAAAGTCTATCATCTCAATATTGGCCAACCTGATCTTCCCACCGCACCCATTGTCTTTGAAACGATTCAAAAGTTACAGCTTACGACGATTGCGTATGCACCCTCCAATGGGTTGCCGGCGGCGCTTGCCGCTTGGAAGAAGTACTATGATCACATCGGGATTGAGTTAGACGAAAAAGAAATCATCATTACCACCGGCGGCTCAGAAGCGATTGTCTTTGCAATGTGCGCCATTTGCGATGCCGGAGATGAAATCCTTGTGTTCGAGCCATTCTACACCAATTACAATGGCTTTGCGTCATTGGCAAATGTAACATTACGCGCCATTTCACTTTCCATTGAAAACGGATTCCATCTTCCGCCTGCGGAGGAGATTGCCCGGCATATCACCCCGCGCACGAAAGGAATTTTAATCTGCAATCCCGGCAATCCTACCGGAACGATTTATTCGAGAAGTGAAATGCAGAAGCTTGTGGATATTGTTAAAGAGCACAATTTGTTTCTCCTTTCGGATGAGGTGTACCGCGAATTTGCGTACGAAGGGGAGCTGTGCAGCGTTATGGATTTTCCGGAAATTCGTCAGCAGGCAATTTTATTGGATAGCAGTTCGAAACGGTTTAACGTTTGCGGAGCGCGCATCGGTGTCCTCGCAAGCCATAACCCGGAGATCGTCCGCTCTGCGTTTCGGTTTGGCATGGCACGTCTTTCCGTTGCTTCGATCGAACAGCTCGCACTCGTCCCGTTGTTAAATTCTCCCAAGACTTATACTCAACCGATTGCCGAAGAATTTCGCCACCGGCGAGATACTGTGTACGAAGGTCTAAAATCCATTCCGGGCGTAACGTTCTACAAACCGGAAGGCGCATTCTATATCGTCATCGGTCTTCCCGTAAAAGATGCCGAGCATTTTTCCAAATGGCTGATCGAAGAGTTTGAGTATAACAAAGAGACGGTTCTTCTCGCACCCGCGCAGGGATTTTACGCAACGCCGGGCAAAGGAACCAACGAAGTCCGGCTGGCTTTTATGCTGAAGATTGAGGATTTGCAAAAATCATTAGCGATTCTTAAAGCCGCCCTCGAAACTTATAATAAAAAGTTTTAACATTGTTGAAGAGTCGAAATGGCTAAGATTACAATAGACGGAAAAGAATACGAAGTTGACCCGAAGCTTTCGGTCATTCAAGCCGCGGCACAACAAGGCATAGAAATCCCGCACTTTTGCTGGCACGAGAAACTATCTGTTGCCGGCAACTGCCGCATGTGCCTTGTCGAAATCGAAAAAATGCCCAAGCTTGCCATTGCGTGCGCAACGCAAGTAGCGGATGGCATGGTTGTCAAGACCATGAGCGAGAAGGTCATTAAAGCACGGCAAGCCGTGATGGAGTTTTTGCTTATTAACCATCCGCTTGATTGCCCGATTTGCGACGAAGCGGGGGAGTGCAAGCTGCAAGATTATTCCTACAAGTATAGCGTCGGTTACAGCCGCTTTGAAGAAGATAAAGTCCATAAGCCGAAACGCGTAGAGCTTGGTCCTAATGTCATGCTGGATGTCGAGCGGTGCATTATGTGCTCTCGGTGCATCAGATTTTCAGATGAGATCGCGAAGCAACCCGTTTTGACGTTCACAGAGCGCGGCACCCACGTTGTCTTAACGACATTCCCCGGTACGGTGCTGGACAATAAGTATTCGATGAACGTCATCGAACTCTGTCCCGTTGGTGCGCTGACCAGCAGAGATTTTCGATTTAAATCGCGTGTGTGGGAGATGTCCGCCACGGAGAGCGTCTGCACGGGCTGTTCACGCGGTTGCAATATGAATATCTGGGTGCGCAATAATGAAGTCTTGCGCCTTACGCCTCGCTTGAATGAAGACGTGAACTCCTCTTGGATGTGCGATTCAGGCAGATTGAATACGTTCAAATTTGTCAATAGCCAGGAACGGTTGAACAACTCGCTCATTCGTAAAGAGGGAACGCTTGTTGAAACCGGTTGGGATGAAGCAATAGCGAAAGTCGTTTCTGAGCTTCGGGTATTCAAGAAAACGGAGATCGCTGCCATCGGGTCTGCGTATGCGACAAACGAAGACAATTTCGTTTTCCAAAAATTGATGAAGGAAATTGTGGGGACGAAGAACATTGATTTCGTTCCTCATATGATTGAAGGCGATGAAGACGATCTGCTTATTCGTGCTGATAAAACCCCTAATAGCTCAGGCGCATTGCAAGTCGGTGTGAAGCCCGCTGATGGCGGCTTGGACTTGAAAGGCATCATCAAAGGGATTGGAGAGGGAAGCATCAAGGCGCTCTACGTGCTCGATGATGATATTGCCGCCATACCGGAAATCGCATCTGTGTTGCCTACTCTGCAATTGCTTATTGTCCATTCCTCTGTAAAAAATCATACAACAGAATTGGCAGATATAGTTCTCTCGTGCTCTGCGTATGCGGAGAAGCATGGTACGTTCACGAATTTCGAAGGACGCGTTCAGCGGATTCGCCCCGCCGTTGCGACTGTTGAGCAAGACCGCGCGTTAGATGGCTTTGCCATGAGCCGGTGGGATAAGTTCGCTTCCCCCAACGACCGATGGGGAAGACCAATCAAGAAAGATGCCCGACCCTCGTGGCGAATTTTGGGGGCAATCGCAGGAGCAATGGGAGCAAAAGTAAAATATACTACCGCCGAGGATGTTTTCAAAGAGATGACGGAACGTATTCCCGCATTCAAAGGATTAAGTTATCTTAAAATCGGCTCTCGCGGGACAATGATAAAAACATCCGAAACTGTTTCATCATCTGTTCAAATGGCTTAACGACAATGGGAATGGAAATTCTTGTAAGCACTGCAAAATTTTTGATTGTGATGACCGTTATTTTGGTCTCGGTCATTATTCTTGTATATCTCGAGCGCCGTATCAGCGCGTTTATTCAGAATCGTACCGGTCCGAATAGAGTGGGACCCTACGGTCTTTTCCAGGCGATAGCCGATGTGGTCAAGCTGTTGTTGAAAGAGGACATCGTTCCAAAAAATGCGTACAAGCCCGTGCATGACCTCGCTCCGATTATTTCTATCGGTGCGGCGTTGAGCACGTTTGCCGTCATCCCTGTCGGCAATACGATTGAGCTGTTCGGCACGACCATGAAACTCATGATCGCCGATGTGAACATCGGTATCCTGTATATTCTCTCGGTAACTTCCATTGGTGTGTATGGGATAACGCTTGCGGGCTGGTCATCCAACAATAAATATTCTCTGTTGGGCGGCTTGCGCTCATCGGCGCAGTTGATTAGCTACGAGTTATCCATGGGACTTTCCATTATCGGCGTGCTGATGATTAGCGGAACGCTCCGTCTGGATCAGATTGTACAGCATCAAACAATGTATATCGGCGGATGGCTTCCCAATTGGAATATTTTTCTCCAGCCGGTTGCGTTTATTACGTTCGTCGTTGCCGCGTTTGCGGAAACGAACAGACTGCCGTTCGATTTGCCCGAAGCCGAGCCGGAGCTGGTCGGTGGGTATCACACCGAATACACCGGATTAAAGTTTGGATTATTCTTTCTTGCCGAGTATGCCAATATGATCACCGCCGCCGCGGTTATTACAACATTGTTCCTAGGTGGATGGCATTTGCCGTACGCGGAAAATCTCGGACTGTCGGCGTTCACGCTGAGCTTATTGCAGGTGCTGGCGTTTTGCGCTAAGGTAACTGTGATATTATTGTTTTTTATCGTCACGCGGTGGACTCTTCCGCGCTTTCGCTATGACCAATTGATGGATATAGGCTGGAAGGTGATGTTGCCGCTGGCAATTGCCAACGTGCTCGTGACGGGATTGATTTTAGTTTTATAGAAGCTTTAAGATTTACCACAGATTGACGCAGAACTACACGGATTTTTTTAAAAAAAATCTTTTTCCGTGTTTCTCCGTGTCCATCCGTGGTAAAAAAATATAAACAGGAGCGTATTGCATGGGCTCAAATGGCACAATGATTCGGAAAAAAGACCTCACCATCTGGCAGAAAACGTACATCCCGGAGATCGTCAAGGGATTGCGTCTGACGATTTCCCAGATGTTCAAGCCGAAGTTCACCTACAATTATCCGGAAGAGCGTTTTAAGCCCGCCGCTTCGTTCAGGGGCAGGCCTGTGCTGGCGGAAGAAAACGGCGTTGAGCGGTGCGTTGCGTGCGGATTGTGCTCGCGCGTGTGTCCAGCATTAGCGATCGAAGTGCAAGCCTCCGAGACTGAACTCGAAAAAGAGCGCTATCCGATAAAGTTTGAGATTAACATGGTGCGCTGTATCTTCTGCGGCTTCTGCGAGGAAGTGTGCCCCGAAGAAGCGATCATCATGAGCAACGAGTATTTGTTGGTATTCAACAACCAGGAAGAAGCCGTATTTGGGAAGGATAAATTACTGACCCCCGTCGAAAAGCTCCATGACCGTTTAGAGTTCCTTCGCGAGCACCGATAATACGGCTAAATTTTTTCTTGGTCTAGAAATAGCATGCCGTAATGGTGTGATAGACGCGATAATTGCGTTGTTTCACTAGTTAAGTGAAAGCAACTGGCGAATTTTACAATCCAACATATTTTCCGTAACTTAACCACATGTTGAAGGTACTAGATGCATTTGCTGGAGCAGGCGGATTCAGCTTGGGGTTTTCACAGGCTGGATACGATGTCGTTGGCGCAATCGAAATCGACGATTGGGCCGCTGAGACATTCCATTACAATCACAAGCAAGCGAAGGTCTTGGTCGAGAACATTGAGTTCATTTCGGATGATAGGCTCCGGAGAGAGCTTGTAGGTCACGAACCTGATGTCATACTTGGCGGACCTCCTTGTCAGGGATTCTCCATCTGCAATAAGAATTCAGGCGACCCGACAGACCCTAGGAATTCACTCTTCACCGAGTTCCTTCGATTAGGGCGCATCTTTCAGCCTTCAATTCTTATCATGGAAAACGTTCCTAACATTGTAAAGGCGAAGACACATGGAGGAGAGTTAGTTATATCAATTATCCAGAGGGAGCTCGAAAGCCTTGGATACAACGTCTACCACCGGATTCTGAACGCCCTTGACTATGGTATTCCACAAATTAGGAAACGCCTCTTTGTAATTGCATCAAAAGAAAAACTGGACACTCCTTTTCCGCCAGCAACTCATTACAGTAAAAATGAACCAAGATTCTCCTTTGAAGGTAACCTCTTACCCATTCCGACTCTTTGGGACGCGATCTCTGATTTACCAGAAATCGAAGCTTGCCAAGGAACCGAGATGACCGATTATGACAAGCCACCTACTAATGATTATCAAATGCAGATGCGCCTAGGGTCACCCAAGCTTTGGAATCACGTTGCTATGAAACACACAAAGCGAATGGTTGAACGATTTGCATCCATGTCATGGGGCGACTCTGTGTCAGATGTAGCTATCCATCTTAAGCCGATTAAGCGTAATGGAAATGGGATTATTTCAGAAAAAGTTTACGACCAAAACAACCGTAGAATGCACCCTGGTCGTCCATGCCATACAATCGCGGCATCGTTTTATGCAAACTTCGTTCACCCATATAAACATAGGAATTTTACCCCCCGAGAAGGAGCTCGCATTCAGTCATTCCCAGATTGGTTCATATTCAAAGGGAAGCCGACAGTTATAAGTCACAAATTGCTACATCGAGAAGGTCGAATAGATGAAAAACATTTGTGTCAATACAACCAAATTGGGAATGCGGTGCCGCCCTTAATGGCAAAAGCGATCGCCTTAAACCTTCTTAACCAATTCGAAAAGGTCAAACAACAATGTATGTCCATGGAGACAATTTAACTCAGAAAGAAAAACTTACCGCCAAGTATAGCGATACAACCTCTAAGCAGTACCTTAAGGAAATTAGGAAACAGTACGAGATATGGAGGATTGCAAACGAGAACCTGGAGGGACCTCATTCTGCCAAAGCAGCGAATGATGACGGTGTTCTCGCTCAAAGAATGGAACTGTTCTCAACCTACAAAGATTTTATTGACCAGCAGAAGTATGCAGAACACTTCGATTCCCGCTCTAACCTTCATTCCAGCGTTCTCGAAGAATTCATTTTCTATCTGTTCCGAGATCTAGTCTTCGAGTTCTCCAAATCCGCCCTCATAGGCAAAGGGAGTACCTTTAAGGATATTTTTTTCAGTGCTCCGAACTACCAAACCATGGTTGAGCGCCCTAATGCAAAGTTCGAGGAGAAAGACCATGACTTCGTCATCGGGGTCAACATTGAAACTCGCATGAACTGCGTAGGCAGTCAAGTCACAGAAGGCCGAACTCTCCAAATACCTGCCATCGCTATTGAGTGTAAGACATACCTCGATAAGACTATGCTTGAAGGCTCCTCAACAGCAGCCGAACAACTGAAGATGAAAAACCCAAACGCTATTTACATAGTGGTTTCAGAATGGTTAAAGTTAACCGAGCAAGTAAACCTCAAGAAATTCAAAGTTGACCAGATTTACGTTCTCAGAAAGCAGAAGAACACGGACAGGGAATTTCGCTTCCTCCCTGATTACGATAAGAATCCAATCCACCTTGATGTGGTTAAGCATCTCTTCGATGCAGTAAGAATACATCTGACATCCGATTGGGAGAGCGGAATCTCGTTTGGCTTGGAACGGGGCTATCTCCTCTAGTCTGATTCTCCTTCCTGTGTCTACCACGCCACTCCATCCGCCTTCGGCGTTCAGGTTGGTTTGTGCGCACGTTAGCTGCAATGCCACATTGCAAATATTATCAGGAATCTTCCAATGTCTGCTGATGAAAACAAACTACTTATCCGCCGCTATATCGAGGAGGTCATCAACACGGGAAATATGGATCAAATAGAAAATTACATCTCTCCGGAGTATGTCGAAGTCTACGAGGGTAAACGGTATCCCCTCGGCATCGCTGGAGCGAAAGAACATATTCTCGGTGTGCGTCAAACATATCCCGACTTGCAACTAACGGTCGAGCAACAGATTGCAGAAGGTGAATGGGTTGCCACCTGCATCATTGCACGCGGCACCCATCAAGGTCTTTGGATGGGAATAAAGCCAACTGGAAAAATCCTCACATATTCCGGCGTTAATGTTGATAGAGTCGTCAACGGACGAATCGTTGAGCACGGCGGTGCAGCGAATATGTTGGTGCCATTACTGGAGGCAGGCGCGATTCGCGTCGCCGCTCCCTCCGCTTGAGGCGGTCGGTGGCTTGTGCGCACGTTACGCGAAACCGCAACCAAATAATGATGGGAGTTCAATATCATGAATATTAGACACAGAATAAGCTATCTCATTGCGGCAATCGGGATACTCACCCTCGTGGTAGGCTGTATTCATTTCATTGAGATGGATTATCTCACCCAAGCAATTTCTCGGCAAGTGATCCCGCAAGGCGCCACTCTCGTTATCGGATCGTTTGCCGTAAACCACATTGCTTCAGGAATATTCCTTGTCCTCTTGGGCACGATCGTGATTTATTCAAGCGTATGGGGGTTGCGGCTTGGCAAGAAGTGGGCGCGTTCGATCATTTTGCTATTCGGTTTTACGCTGTTTATACTTGTCGTCATACTTTGGATGTCGGTTCCTGCCATGTTTCTGGAAGCGCCTGCTTTTCGCTGGGCGCTTATCTTACTCACATTGGTAGCACTGTTGACAATCGTGCCGATGGTCGTGTTTCGTCAACACTTTAGTGAAATCTAGTCGTTCATATATCTCACTGAGGATTCCCTCACATGACGCACTGCGCCTAACAAGCGTGGCCATGAAGCGCCATTTTTATATATGAATTTGCGCCACACCATCCGCCTAAGGCGGGTGATTGTGTATTCCAAAACGTTACGCTCAACGCAAAGCTCAGTTCACAAATGAGGAATAATACATGACAGTAAATCAATCGTTTGTTTCTAGGATACTGAAATTCTTTCTATTGCCACTTTTATGGCTCACCATTTGTTTGGGCCAGTCTTCTCCGCGAGTTTTGCTCAACCACCTTCAAGGGTCTTGGTATATGACCGGGACGGTTATGAAGAAACCAGTACGATACACGGCTGAAGGGGTTTGGGTACTCCAGAGTCAATTTCTCTCTCTCCACATGAAGGATGTCACAGTCCCACCAGCTTACGAGGCGAACCTTTTTATCGGAATTGATTCCTCGAAGAATCAATACGTCGCTCATTGGCTCGATTCATTCGGCGGGGCTGGTGCACGAGTTGTCGGTCTAGGTCCTCTCTCTTCAGAAAAAATCGAGATCATCTATCCTTATGCGGAACGAAATTTCCGCAATATATTCAAGTATAATTCTGAAAAAGACGAGTGGACTCTTGTCATTGAATCAGAAGGCACAGATGGTCATTGGTCTGTTTTTGCGCAATACACAATCGTTAGAAAACAATGAGCAATGTCTTTTGCTTGTATGGAAATCTCTATTGAATGAAAACCAATATGCAGATAAATAAAGAAAGCCATGTTGCTCGTTTGTGGAAGGTAAATAACATTGCCGCTGATTTTATCTTATACAAAAACAACAGTAGCGAGTCTTCTTTTTACAATACGATATTGGATAAGCAATGTCATCCCTCTCGACAAGAACATTAATACGTTGCCTATACCGGGCTGCACCGAAACGACTGTGAAAAGCAGGTTAACACGCGAAGAGCTTGAAAAAAGTAAAACGGGAAAAGCTATTAAACTCAATACCACCGATTTAGAATTTCGCCCTGTTTATTTATTTCAGGATGAGAGCTTGCATGAAATTTCCAACGATACGGTGCATGGTCTTATCCATATCGGTTGGATTAAAAAAAATGATAATTATTACACGGCATCATTGGCTATTTATGTCATTCCAAGAGGCATGTATGGGAAAGTATATCTAAAATTGATTGAACCTTTTCGTCGTCATATTGTCTATCCGGCAATGATGAGGTCAATGAAGGCGCTATGGCAGGCATATCTTTTAAGGAAAGAGTAAAACGCAAAATTAGGACTCACTTGAAAAGTGCTTTAAAACCTTTGGAAGGTTAATAAGTCAAGCCCCTACAAACATAAAAATGTGCGACACACATCATGCCCTGTAATTATTCATCATTCCCCTTGTAGTAATTTACGCTATCGTCTCAGTGCGGAATTGCTATCTTGCAAGAAGAAGCTATGGGGAAAATTCTTGTCATAGATACGAACGAAAAATTCTGCAGGGAGCTTTCCCATGCCGCCAAGCGGTTGGGTCATAGCCTTAGGTTTGCGAACACTTTCTTTGCGGGATTTCAGGCGCTGCAAATCGAACCGCAAGATGTGGTGGTCCTGAACTCGCACATGCCGGACGGCAGCGGCGTTGATGCAATCGCGAGCCTCAAGCAAATCCCCGCGACTCCGGAGATTATCATCATCACTGATTCGGGCGATCCTGACGAAGCCGAAGTGGCGATCAAATACGGGGTGTGGGATTATGTTCCAAGACCCCCAAAAGCCAAATTACTTATTCCTCTCATCGTCAGCGTTCTTCGTTGCGAGATCGAAAAGACCGTCGAAGAGTCGCGCTCGTCTCTACGTGCAAAACACTTTGAGGGAATCCTCGGCGGCAGCGTTCAGATGAAAGCCTGTCTTGAGCTTGCCGCCGGCGCAGCAGACGCCGATACGCCTGTTCTCATGAAAGGTGAAGCAGGCACAGGCAAAGAGCTTCTTGCGTTGGCAATTCATAAGAACAGTCCGCGGGCGAACAATAATTTTGTCGTGGTGGATTGCACAACACTGAAGGAAGCCGGCAAACTTCCACGCGAAGTCATTGCCCAAGCCGCCGGCGGCACGCTTTTTCTCGATGAGGTGGGCGAGCTTCCTGTTTCTATTCAGAAATCGTTTCTGCGAGCGTTTCATAGACAACGGAACCATCGAGCGGAAGGCAAAGAGAAAATAGGGAGTACATTCAGGCTTATTACGGCAAGTAGCCGTAATTTAGATGAAATGGTGCAGAAAGCAGAATTCAATGAAGATTTTCTTTTTTGTATTCGTTCCTTGACGATTGAACTGCCCCCGTTGAGACAACGTCGTGAAGATATTAACGGCATCCTCGGTTATCATTTACCAAAAATCTGCGGGCGGCTCAAGGGCGAGACCAAAGAGCTTTCCCCCGAATTTTTGGAGGCGCTTCATAGATACCAATGGCCCGGGAATGTGCGGGAGCTTGTCAACGCACTTGAAGGATCCATTGTTGCCGCAAAAGATGAATCGTTGCTCCTGCCGCAGCATTTGCCTATGTATCTGCGCGTACATCTTGCAAGAGCCTCCGTGAGTGACGGCGAGGCGAGAACCCAAACGAATGCTTGCACGAGGTTTGGTGCTTCGCACATGTTTCCCACGCTCCAAGCCCTGCGCGATGCCGCGATTGAAAAAGCAGAGCGCGAATATTTTCAAGAGCTTAAGGTCGCTGCGAAGGGCGATATTCAAAAAGCGTGCGAATTATCGAACCTATCGCCCTCGCGTCTGTACGCCCTGCTCAAGAAATATAAAAAGAAGCGATTCACCGCGGAGGTCACGGAGGACGCGGAGTGAAGAGGTGAAAAGAAGAAACGATTTACCGCAGAGATCGCGGAGGACGCAGAGAAAAAAGGAAAAATTTCAAAGGTTTTTGCTTTCCTTTGCGTCCTTCGCAGTTAAAAAGCATTTTTTCACGTGAATTTTTCATTCCTGCGGCGCAGGAAAAATTCCTGTCGGACAGGAAAAATTCCTGTCACGCAGGACTTTTAGAGTTTGCAAAACTTTCAAAGAGTCGAAAAGAGGCTCAAAACAGCAATAAAGTCCTTCCACTTTTGCGGGAAACTTATTATCTTAACAGACCATCGGTTTCTCAAAAAATTAACCGTAGAGATCGCCCGCCTGCCTGCCCGACGGCAGGCGGGCGTCGGGCAGGCTGAGAACGCGGAGTTTTTTTATAGGATCGTCCTGATATTACAGACGCTCTTACCTTTAGAATAGTTGGTTTTTCTCAGCGCGCTCTGCGGTAAAATGTCAAAAAACTTAAAATAAACAATGCTTGCCACATTAAAAAGCGCCGCAACGTATGGCATTACTGCGACTCTTGTTCAGGTCGAAACCCATATTGATCGGACTCTACCCAATTTTTTCATTGTCGGATTGCCTGATGCGGCGGTAAAGGAAAGCAGTCATCGTGTTTCTGCCGCTATTAAGAATTCGGATTTCAAATTTCCCAACTATCGTATCACCGTCAATCTTGCTCCCGCTGATATCAAGAAGGAGGGTTCAGCCTATGACCTTCCGATTGCGGTGGGCATTCTCGTATCCTCAAATCAATTAGATTCAGAAATTCTTGATCAATTTGTTTTGCTTGGAGAGTTGGCTCTTGATGGTACCCTTCGACCCATTCATGGGGCGTTAGTAGTGGCGTTAGAAGCGAAAGCTAAGGGGGTTCGTGGTGTTATCGTTCCAAAAGCCAATGCCAAAGAAGCCGCGTTGGTTAACGGAGTCGAAGTATACCCGATGGAATCACTTAAGGAGACGGTAGATTTTCTTAGAAATCAATCCACCAACCATAAACCTTTTCAAGTGAACATCCAGGAGATATTTTCGCGGGGTCAGGCGTACTCTCTCGATTTTGCAGACGTTAAAGGACAAGAAAGTGTAAAGAGGTCTCTCGAAGTTGCCGCCGCTGGCGGACATAACATTATTTTAATTGGTCCGCCCGGCTCAGGGAAAACGATGCTTGCAAAAAGACTTCCGTCGGTACTGCCTGCACTGACATTTGAAGAAGCCTTAGAGACTACAAAAATTCATTCGGTAGCAGGAATGCTCCCACCCGACACTGCGCTCGTTTCTGCGCGGCCTTTTCGGTCGCCGCATCACACAATTTCGGATTCGGCGTTGGTTGGTGGCGGAACAATTCCAAGACCGGGCGAAATCTCACTTGCTCACCATGGAGTTCTCTTTTTGGACGAGCTACCGGAATTTGCACGTAATGTATTAGAAGTAATGCGTCAACCACTTGAAGATAATAAAGTTACCATCAGTCGTTCAAAGATGAGTATAGATTACCCGGCAAATTTTATGCTCGTCTGCGCAATGAACCCCTGTCCGTGTGGTAACTATGGAAATTCACAGCAAGAGTGTACCTGCAACCCGGCGCAAATTCAGAAGTATATGGGAAAAATTTCCGGACCGTTACTGGATAGAATTGATATTCATGTCGAAGTGCCCGCAGTCAAATACAATGAGCTATCGTCGAAGAAAGTGGGGGAGTCGTCCGTGCTAATTCGAGAACGCGTAGTGGGAGCGCGGGAGGCACAACGAAGAAGATTTGCACAGC